>JAAWSV010000021.1 GCA_022801715.1 Oscillospiraceae bacterium | reverse complement strand
AACGCCCGTTCTATTACACCGCAACCTGTAGAATGCTGCGCGTAGGCGCATACCCTATGTGGCTCTTGGGTTCCTTTCACACTATCCTCCTTACCGCCAGCACACCCTGCCAGCACTATTCAAATTGTCCGGCGGAGCCGGACTTTTCACCTCTAACGCCTCACTTCTCACTGATAAGAAACTTGAAAAATGCCTCCGCCGCCAAGCTCAGCGGGTGGCTCTTGTTGACCACTAGGCACACCCAGCGGGGCGGGATGGGCTCCTGCAGGGTCAGGGAGAAAACTTCGCCGCTTGACAGGGCCTCTTGGGCCAATATGTCCGGTACGAAGCCCAGGCCTAAGTTCTCCCGCACCAAGGGCAGCACTAAATCTGAGGTGGCCGGCTCGATATCCGCGGAGAGCGTCAGGCCGTGGCGGCGGTAGAGGTCCTCTACAAAGTCCCTGGTGGTGGTGCCCCGGGCCAGACAGATCAGGGGGTAGTCCGACAGCTCCGAGAGGCACAGGGGGCGCCGGGCCAGCGGGGCGAACTGGGGGCCGGCCACCAGAATATCCTGAAACCGCCGCAGGGGCCGCTGGGACAGCGGGTGGCGCAGGTGCAGAGGCGTGGGCGCCACCGTCAGGTCCACCGTCCCGGCACGCAGAGCCTCCACCGCCTCACCGGAGCTGCCGTTGGTGATGCGGAACTTGATCCCCGGGTACCGCTGGTGAAACCGCCCCAGGGCCCCGATCAGAAAGCACCGCATGGCGGTCTCTGTGGCCCCTATGTACACCACGCCGCTGTTCAGGTTCACCGCGTGGGTGATCTCCCCCTCCGCCCGCCGCAGCTGCTCGCACCCGCTCTCCGCCAGCTCGTAGAGCCGCCTCCCCTCCGCCGTCAGCGCAATCCCCCGCCCAGTCCGCAGGAAGAGCCGGCACCCCAGCTGCTGCTCCAGGGCGGCAATGGTGTGGCTCACCGCCGACTGGCTGGTGAGAAGTTCCTCCGCCGCCCGCGTAAAGCTCCCCCGCCGCGCCGCGCAGCAGAACACCCGGTAGTAGTCAAAGCTGATCATAGCGTCCCCCTTGTGGTATGAGAAATAAATATGTCTGATATAGAATATTATCACTTTACATCATGCTGCGCAAGGGGTATACTGTGGGGGAATTCTTCATTAAAAAATCTTGGAGTTTCCTATGAACAAAGATCTGACCATCGGCTCTCCTCGGGCCGCGCTTTGGCGGTTTTCCCTTCCCCTCTTTGGCAGTATCCTCTTTCAGCAGCTCTACAACATTGCCGACAGTCTGGTGGTGGGCAAGTTTGTGGGGGAGGGGGCCTTTGCCGCGGTGGGCAATGCCTATGAGGTGACGCTGATCTTTATCGCCTTTGCCTTTGGGTGCAATATCGGCTGCTCCGTGGTGGTATCCCGGCTCTTCGGGGCCAAGGATTGGCGGGGGATGAAGGCGGCGGTGAGCACCACCTTTATTGCCAGCGGGGTACTCTGTCTGGTGCTGATGGGGGCGGGCTTCCTTCTCTGTCCGGCACTGCTGCGGCTGATTCTGACGCCGGCGGAGATCTTTGAGGACTGTATGCTCTATTTGCGTATCTACATCGCCGGACTGCCGTTTTTGTTCTTTTACAACATCTCCACCGGCATCTTCTCCGCTATGGGGGACTCCAAGACGCCCTTTTTGTTTCTGGCGGCCAGCTCTACGGCTAACATCGCCGTGGACGTGCTCTTTGTTAAGGGCTTGGGGATGGCAGTGGACGGCGTGGCCTGGGCCACCTTCCTCTGTCAGGGGGTCAGCTGCCTTTTGGCCGTGACGGCGGTGCTCCGCCGGCTGAGGACGGTACCCCATGTCGGAAAGGTCGCCCGGTTCTCCCCGGCCCTCTTTCGGGAGATTGCCGTTGTGGCGGTTCCCAGTATCCTCCAGCAGAGCTTTATCTCCGTGGGGAACATTGTGCTCCAAGGGATTATCAACAGCTACGGCAGCGGCGTTATGGCGGGGTACTCCGCCGCCGTGAAGCTCAACAACATGGTGATCACCGCCTTTACCACTCTGGGCAACGGCATGTCCAACTTCGTGGCCCAGAACATAGGCGCGGGGAAAAAGGAGCGGGTGCGTCAGGGGTTCCGGGCGGGGCTGGAGATGGTGTATCTGCTCTGCGTGCCCATTCTGGCGCTGTACCTTCTGTGTGGGGAGCCGCTGATCCGGCTCTTTATTGAGGACCCCTCGCAGGACGCCCTCCACGCCGGGACGGCCTTCCTGCGGATCGTGACGCCCTTCTATCTGGTGGTCTCCACCAAGCTCATTGCCGATGGCGTCCTCCGGGGGGCGGGGGCCATGCGGCGCTTTATGGCCGCCACCTTCAGCGACCTCATTCTGCGCGTGACGCTGGCCTATGTGTTCTCCGCCCTGTTCGCTTGGGGCTCCACGGGGATCTGGTGCGCCTGGCCGGTGGGCTGGAGTATCGGCACGGTTTTGTCCGTGATCTTCTATCGGCGGGGGAGCTGGCATGAGGGGAGTTCGGCGGAGTGTGCGCAGGCGCGGTAAGGTATGCGGGGAAGCTATTTATGATTACAGAAATAAAAGCTGCTGACAACTATTATAAGCTGACCGGAACAATCTATTGGCCCCTCTTTGGGTGCGAAGTGAAGGTTCGATGGGGCAAGGGTGCTGACGTTTCAACCGAGTACGCGGAAAAATGTGTTTCGCAGCTATTGCATTTGGACCAATCAGGCGTTGAACAGCTCTTAGAGGCAAGTATCCGTTTTTTCTATGACGCGGAAAGGTGTCATGGAGAGCCGCTTACATTTATGTTTGCGTTTGAGAATATGGAATACCCAAAGGAATTGCATGTGGCCACGAACATTCTGCCCTATATCATCCCGGTGGAACTGTATATTGATAAAGAGATGGCGGGATGCTGCTCAATATCTGTTTTTTCAGAATGCGCGTGGGAACCGGAGCATGGATTGCAGTGGGTTGTGAGAAACGGGAGGCCGCTGTATGTTGGAGGATATGACGGGCTTGGTTCCCACGATGATGCGCGTATTTATCTGGAGAACTGGAGAGAAAGCAACTACCTATTCAACAATTTGACGCAGCTGTGAGCGATAGAGGAGAGGCCGGCTTTGCCGGCCTCTCCTCTGTCAGTTTTGCGGCTTGCTGTCCAAGCCAGATACCCGCTTAGAGCTCCACCACAGGGCGCTCCTCCGGCGCCTTCTCCGGCTGGGCGGCGGCCCTGCCGCCGGCGAAGCCGGCGATCACCGCGCTCAGGTCGATCCCGGTGGACTCCTTCATGCCGTCCACAATCTGGCTGGCGCTGGCCATCACGTCCCGGACCAGCTTGGTGGAGTTGCCGTCGCCGTACATGACAATCTTCTCCGTCTGGGCCAAGGGGGACGCCGCGTTCTTCACCACCTCGGGGAGAGCGGTGAGGTACATCTCCAGCACCGACGCCTCGCCCATCTTCTTCTGGGCCTCGGCCTTCTTCTCGATGGCCTCCGCCTCCGCCAGGCCCTTGGCCCGGATGCCCTCGGCCTCCTGCTCCATGGAGAAGCGCAGGGCCTCCGCCTCGGCCTTTTTGGCCTCGGCCTCCTGGATCACCCGGTACTTTTGGGCATCCGCCTCGGCCTTCTTGGCCTCGGCCTCCTGCATCACCCGGTACTTCTGGGCCTCGGCCTCCTGCACGGCCTTGAACCGCTGGGCCTCCGCCTCCTTCTGCCGGCGGATCAGCTCGGCCTCCGCCTGCTTCTCCGCTTGGTACTTCATGGCGTCGGCCTGCTTGCGGATCTCCGCGTCCAGCTGGCGCTCCTTCAGGGCGATCTCCTTCTCCGCCAGCTCCGCCTCCTTCTCCTTCTTGGCAATGTCGGCGCTGGTGCGGGTGACCTCGATGGTCTTCCTTTGCTCCTCCTGCTGGATGGAGTAGGCGGCGTCGGCCTCGGCCTTCTTGGTGTCCGCCCGGACCTGCATCTCTGCCTGCTGGACCGCCAGCTCCGCGTTCTGCTCGGCGATCATCTTCTCCGCCTGCACCTTCACGGCGTTGGCCTCCTGCTGGGCCTGGGAGGTGGCGATGGCGATGTCACGCTGGGCGTTGGCCTTGGCAATCTGGGCGTTCTTGCGGATCTGCTCCACGTTGTCAATACCCATGTTCTCAATGGTGCCCGCCCCGTCCTTGAAGTTCTGGATGTTGAAGTTCACCACCTCAATACCTAACTTCTGCATGTCGGGGACCACGTTCTCCGTGATCTTCTTGGCCACGCCCTGGCGGTCCTGCACCATCTCCTTGAGCCCCACGCTGCCCACAATCTCGCGCATGTTGCCCTCCAGAACCTGCGTCACCAGGCTGATCAGCTCCTGCTGGCGCATCCCCAGCAGGGCCTCGGCGGCCTTTTTGAGCAGCTCCGGGTTGGAGGAGATCTTGATATTGGCCACGCCGTCCACGGTGACGTTGATGAACTCGTTGGTGGGCACCGCCTCGCTGGTCTTGACGTCCACCTGCATCACACGCAGGCTCAGTTTATCCACCCGCTCGAAGAAGGGCACCCGCCAGCCCGCACGGCCAATGAGAATGCGCTTTTTCCCCAGGCCGGAGATGATGTACGCCGTGTCCGGCGGCGCCTTCAGATAGCCGAGGAAAAACAGCAGCAGAACCAGGACCACCACGACAATGACGGGCAGGAACTTCAGCAAAATGTCTAACATGTTCTTTTCCTCCTAAATTTTTTTGTCTTGTACCATAGGAATGGTTTTGCCGGCAAACTCATCGGGGAGCCGCGGAACTATGAGAAAACGAGACTTTTACCCAGCGGTAAAAGTCTCGTTAAAATCTCTCGATTTCCGCACCGCCCGGACCAATTCTGGCCGTCTTGACGAGCGCGCGCCACCCATTTCCCGGGGGGTGGAACTACTCCCTTTTGATGTTTTTATCATACCACAGCCCCGGCGGTTTTGCAATTCGCAATACGACAAAAAATTAACATGATTTTTTGTGCATAATGAGACCGCCCCCGGCGGCCGCCCTACTCCGCCGCCATATAGATGAGCCCGAAGGCCCCGGGGCCCACGTGGGTACCCAAGGTGGCCCCCAGCCCGCAGGTGTGCATCCTGGTGGGCAGCAGTCCGGCCCCCCGGAGGAGCTCGGCGAAGCTGTCCAACATGGCGTCGCTGTCGGTGTAAACGAAGTAGGAGGGGAAGGTGTCGTCCACCGGGTGCTGTCCGATGAGCTTTAAGAGCTGCTTCACCGCCGCCGTCTGTCCGAAGGCCTTGGAGGCCACCGTCACCGCCCCGTCGTGGACGCAGATCACCGGCTTGAGGCGGGACACGGTGCCAATAACCGCCTGGGCGGTACTGAGCCGCCCCCCTTTGCGCAGGTACTCCAGCGTGTCCACCACCGCGTAGGCCCGGATGCGGGGGAGCACCCGCTCCAGCGCGGCGGCGATGTCCGCGCCCCCCAAGCCGCCGTCCCGGAGCTTGCAGGCGTAGTTGAGGAGGATCTGGATGCCCCCGGAGGCGGTGGCGCTGTCCACGATGTAAATCCCCTCGCCGCCGCACATCCCCCTTGCGATGCTGGCGCTCTGGTAGGTGCCGCTGAGCTTGGAGGCCAGCAGGATGCACAGCACCTCATCCCCCTGGGCCCGGGCGGCCTCGAAGAGCTTCAAGAAGGCCTCCGGCGAGGGCTGGGCCGTGGTGGGATGGTACTCCCCGGCGGTGAGCAGCTTATAGAACAGATCGTTGGTCAGGGTCTTGCCGTCGTAGTAGGTGGCCGGCCCGAACTGGACCGTCAGGGGCACCACCTCCACCCGCTTCCGCTCCGCCTTGGCGGCGGGCAGGTCCGATGCGGAGTCCGTAATAATGCGCAAAGCCATGTCTGATACCTCCATGGTCTATGTAGTAAGTGGGAAAACAGAGGGGCCGTCAAAGGGCGGCGGAGGGGCGGCTCTCCCCTCCCCCGGCGCCCGCCGCGGCGGGACGTTGGATGACAGCCATATAATTCACAAAGTGAACTATATACTACATGGGGGCATTTGTCAAGCAAAAAAAGGAAATCGGGGGAAAAAGGCTTCGGCGCAGCGGTAAATTGGAGTCTGCGGCGGCAAATTTGTCCCGATCTGTCAAAAAACCTCGCCGGCGGCGAGGCTTTTGACAGGCGAGGCGCTCCCGCCTCAGCCGGGGTAGTTCTGGGGCAGGCTCTGGGTCTGGTGGAAGTCCACGAACTTCAGGGCGTAGAAGTCGCCGGTGACGAAGCGGCCCTTATCCGGCTGGTAGAGTACGATGTAGTCGTTGCCCACGGTGTAGAGGAAACCCGGCACGGACACCGTGCCCTGACTGCCGATCTGGAAGGTGGCCACCACGTAGTAGCCGATGTTCCGCGCCAGCAGGCTCTTCATGGACGCCTGATAGACCTCCGAGTTGCTGGTGGGATTGGCCATCACCTCCTGGGATACCGGGTTCTCCAGGTCCAAGGGGTCCCGGGCGGGGGCGGCGGGAAAATCCTCCCGGCGCAGCTCGTCATAGGCCAGGTGGTAGTAGGGCGAGGCCCCTTGGACCGCTTGGACCACCGGCGCCGCCGGGGCCGCTGGGGCCGTCGGGGCCGCCGGGGTGGTGACGGTGACCTGGGTCTCCTCTACTGTCTGGGCGGGGGCGGTGGCGCCGGGGGAGGGCACGTCGGGGTAGCGCACCTCGCCGCTCCAGTCGATGTCCATCTGGGCGGGGGTAGTGGTGTTGATCTGTTCCATAGGGTTTGCTCCTTTTCTGGTTGGGATTAGGTTTTGTAGTACGCGTTTGTCGGGTTGTAGAAGCAGTGGTCGCCGATGCGGGTTTGCCAGTAGCCTACGGTGGTGGGGAAGTTGTTGCGGCACTTGGGGCCGAAGGGGTTGTAGAACCACAGGGAGTCCGCCACCACCGACACACGGCCGCCCTCGATGGCCCAGTCGGCGATGAGGAAGTGGATCTCCTCCGGGCGCATGTTGTATATGTTCTGCGGGTTATAGGCGCCGCCCTCGGTCTCACTGGCGCAGACGAACTGGCCGGGCTGGAAGATGATGTTGCGGATACTGCCCTTCCCTACACGGGCGTACTCGCCGCCGGCGGCGTGGACGCGGTTCATCACCACGCCGGCCACCGCGGCCATGCCGATCTCTCCCTCTCCCCCCGCCTCGCACTGGATGAGCCGCGCAAGCAGCTCGCGGTCTGAATATGCCATAAGTATTTCACACTCCTGCTCGCTCTACTATATGCCGCGCCGATGGCGGCGGTGCCCCTTGGCTGTGCCGGGGAGGGCCGCGATTCTTGGGATGGACAGGCAAAAAAGAGGACTATTCCCGCGGAATAGTCCTCTTTTTCTCTATTTTACTCAGAAAAGGTGTACCGGCGCGTCAGCCAAAATACTTTACCGCCGAGCGGAACAGGCCCATGTCGTAGCGGCCCGGCACGTTCCGGTAGAGGTTGGGGCCGATGCGCTCGCTGTGGCCCATCTTGCCCAGCACCCGGCCGTCGGGGCTGGTAACACCCTCGATGGCCCAGGCGGAGCCGTTGGGGTTGAAGGCCGTGTCCATGGTGGGCGTACCGGTGAGATCCACGTACTGGGTGGCAATCTGGCCGGCGGCGGCCAGCTTCCGGAGCAGGGCCTCCGGGGCCACGAAGCGGCCCTCGCCGTGGGAGACGGGCACGCTGTAGACCTCCCCCACCGCCGTCTCCATGAGCCAGGGGGAATTGTTGGTGCAGACGCGGGTGCGGACGATGGAGGACTGGTGGCGGCCGATGGCGTTGTAGGTCAGGGTGGGACAGGTGCCGTCGGTGGTAACAATGCGACCGAAGGGGAGCAGGCCCAGCTTGACGAGGGCCTGGAAGCCGTTGCAGACACCTAACATCAGGCCGTCCCGGTGCTCCAAGAGGTCGGTGACCGCGTCGGTAAGCCGGGGGCTGCGGAGGAAGGAGACGATGAACTTCGCCGAGCCGTCGGGCTCGTCGCCGCCGGAGAAGCCGCCGGGGAGGAACACCACCTGGGCGGAGCGGATGGCCCGCTCTAAAGCCTCCGCAGAATCCAAGAGGGCGCTCTCCGTCAGGTTGCGCACCACCACGATCTCCGCGTCCATCCCCGCCGCCAGGCAGGCCCGGGCGCTGTCGTACTCACAGTTGGTACCGGGAAACACGGGGATCACCGCCTTGGGCCGGGCGATCTTATGGGCACAGACGGCGGGACTCCCCTGCTCGTATGTCACGGGGGCCACGGCCTCTGTAGTGCCGGTGTGGGTGGGGTAGACGGGCTCTAAAACGCCCTCGTTGAG
Source organism: Oscillospiraceae bacterium (assembly GCA_022801715.1). Lineage (GTDB taxonomy): Bacteria > Bacillota > Clostridia > Oscillospirales > Oscillospiraceae > CAJFPI01. Next base: position 33,424 of record JAAWSV010000021.1, on the reverse strand, counting down.
GGCCAAGAGTTCGTCAATGGGGGCGGTGTCGGCGCCGATGGCTACCACCGGCTCAGCGGTGGTGTGTCCGATCTTGCCCCACAGACCCTCCGGGTGGCAGTTGCCCATGTCCTCGGTCAGCTCTGCGATGATTGCCCCGGGCCGGGAGGTGTACCAGACCGGGCTGTTCTTGCCCATTCCCTTGAAGCCGATCCGGCTGCCGAAGGACATCTTCATCACCGCCTCGGCCATCCCGTTCTCCACGGCCCAGGCGGCGGCAATCTTCCCCTCCTGGTGGAGGCGGTAGAACTCCTCCCAGACCGCCCGCCGGTCCTCCGTGATGGCCTCCGGCTGGAACAGGTACACCGGGCGGTCCGGCTCCTTGAACTCCGGGGACAGCACCTCCCCGGCCTGGATGGGGGCGATGGCGAAGGAGATCAGCGTGGGGGGCACGTCTTTATCCAGGAAGGAGCCGGACATGGAGTCCTTGCCGCCAATGGCCGCCGCGCCGTAGTCCATCTGGGCGCTGAGGGCCCCCAAGAGGGCGGCGAAGGGCTTGCCCCAGCGGTCCGGGTCCGTGCGCAGCTTCTCGAAGAACTCCTGTAGGGTGAGATACGCCTTTCTATAGTCCGCGCCGGCGGCCACCAGCTTGGCGAGGGAGACCGTCACCGCATCGTAGGCCCCCTGATAGGGATAGGCGGAGAGCCGGTCCGGGTCACAGCCCCAAGCCATGACGCTGGCCTGCTCGGTGGTCTGACCGGGGAGGACCGGCAGCAGCGCCGCCATGGCCTGCGCCGGGGTCCGCTGGGTCTCGCCGCCAAAGGGCATCAGGACGCTGCCCGCGCCGATGGTGCCGTCAAACCGCTCGGTGAGGCCCCGGCGGCTGGCGCACCTGAGGCTGGACGCCATGGTCCGCAGGTCCGAGGCCCCCTCCTGCTGGAAGGGGGAGCGGGCCTTCCGGTCCGCCTCCGCCACGCGGAGGGCGGCGTGCTTCACCGCGCCGTTGGTGTTCAGGAAGTCCCGGCTCAAATCGGCGATCTTCCGGCCCTTCCAGTGCATCACCATCCGGGGGCTCTCAGTGACGGCGGCCACTTGGTAGGCCTCCAGGTTCTCTTTTTCAGCGGCGGCGATGAATTTCTCCGCGTCCTCGGCGGCAACGACCACCGCCATGCGCTCCTGGCTCTCGCTGATGGCCAGCTCCGTGCCGTCCAGGCCGTCGTACTTCTTGCGGACGGCGTCCAAGTCGATCTCCAGACCGTCGGCCAGCTCGCCGATGGCCACGCTGACGCCGCCGGCGCCGAAGTCGTTGCACCGCTTGATGAGCCTCGTCACCTCCCCGTCCCGGAAGAGGCGCTGGATCTTCCGCTCCTCCGGGGCGTTGCCCTTCTGGACCTCGCTGGCCATGGTGGTGAGGGACTTCTTATTGTGGCTCTTGGAGGAGCCGGTGGCCCCGCCGATGCCATCCCGGCCGGTGCGGCCCCCCAGGAGGATCACCACGTCCCCGGGGGCGGGGCGTTCCCGACGGACGTTCTCAGCCGGGGCCGCTCCCACCACCACGCCGCACTCCAAGCGCTTGGCGATGTAGCCCGGGTGGTAGACCTCCGCCACGTGGCCGGTGGCAAGGCCGATCTGGTTGCCGTAGGAGCTGTACCCCGCCGCCGCCGTCTGGCATAACCGGCGCTGGGGGAGCTTGCCCTCCAAGGTCTCCTCAAAGGGCACCCGCGGGTCCCCCGCGCCGGTGAAGCGCATGGCCTGGTGGACATACGCCCGGCCGGAGAGGGGGTCCCGGATGCAGCCGCCGATGCAGGTGGCCGCACCGCCGAAGGGCTCGATCTCCGTGGGGTGGTTATGGGTCTCGTTCTTGAACATGAGGAGCCAGTCCTGTTCCTCCCCGTCCACCATGGCCGGGACGTGGATGGAGCAGGCGTTGATCTCCTCGCTCTCGTCAATCTCCGGCAGGAGGCCCCGCTTTTTCAGGGCCTTGGTGCCGATGGTGGCGATGTCCATCAGGGTCTCGGGCCGGTCCTTGGCCCTCTCGCCGTAGACCTCTGTCCGCAGCTTCAGATAGTGGTAATAGGCCGCCTTCACGTCCGGGTCCTCGATCTCCCCGCAGTCCAAGTGGGTGGAGAAGGTGGTGTGGCGGCAGTGGTCGGACCAGTAGGTGTCCACCAGGCGCACCTCGGTGATGGTGGGGTCCCGGTGCTCCTCGTCCCGGAAGTAGGTCTGCAAAAATTTCAGGTCGTCCATGTCCATGGCGAGGCCCAGCTTCTCCAAAAGGGCGGAGAGGGTTCCCTCGTCCATGGCGGTAAAGCCCTCCACCAGGGCCACCTGGTCGGGGACCGGGTACTCCCGTACCAAGGTCTCCGGCTTCTCCAAGGAGGCCTCCCGGCTCTCCACGGGGTTGATGAGGTAGGCCTTGATCTTCTCCAGCTCCTCCTCGGAGATGGCGCCCTCCAAGAGGTAGACCTTGGCGTAGGCCACCAGCGGGCGCGCTGCGCCGGCCATCAGCTGGATGCACTGGGCCGCCGAGTCCGAACGCTGGTCAAACTGCCCCGGCAGGGCCTCCACCGCCAAGAGGGCCCCGGCGCACAGGGGCACGGGAAAGTCCTCGTCGTAGGTCACGTCCACCTGGGGCTCGGAGAACACCACGTTCTTGGCCCGCTCATATACATCAGCGTCAATGTGATCCACGTCGTAGCGGTGGAGAATCCGCAGGCCGATGAGCTGCCGGATGCCGAGGAAGGTCTGCAGATCCGAGAGGAGGCTCGCGGCCTCCGGGTTCATCCCCGGTTTTTTCTCCACAAAGATGCGATAAACCATCAGTTTCCTCCTTCTGCGGCGATTTTTTGGCCGATATCATGGCGAAAATGGACGTCGTTGAAGTGGATACGCGCCGCCGCCGCGTAGGCGTTCCGCACCGCCTCGGGCAGGTCGGCGGCGGTGGCGGTGACACCTAACACGCGGCCTCCGGCGGTGAGATAGGTCCCGTTTTCGTCCCGCTTGGTGCCCGCGTGGAACACAGTGGCGCCGGCCTTGGCCGCCTCCTCCAGGCCGGAGATGGGAAAGCCGCTCTGGTAGCGCACCGGGTAGCCCCCGGAGGCCAGCACCACGCAGCAGGCCGCGCCGGGCCTCCATCGGATGTCGATCTGGTCCAGGGTGCCGTTGACGCAGGCCTCGAGGATATCCATAAGGTCGGTATCCAGCATGGACAGGAGGGGCTGGGTCTCCGGGTCGCCGAAGCGGGCGTTGTACTCCACCACCCTGGGACCGTCGGGCGTGAGCATCAGGCCGAAGTAGAGCACGCCCTTAAAGGGCCGGCCCTCGGCCTCCATGGCCCGCACGGTGGGGAGGAAGATCTCCTCCATGCACCGCTCCGCCAAGGCCGGGGTGTAGTGGGGGGAGGGGCAGAAGGCCCCCATGCCGCCGGTGTTGGGACCCTGGTCGCCGTCGAAGGCCCGCTTGTGGTCCTGGCTGGAGAGCATGGGCACCACGTGCTTCCCGTCGCAGAAGGCCAGCACGGTGACCTCCGGGCCGGTCATGCACGCCTCAATGACCACGGTAGCCCCGCTCTTGCCGAACTTACCGCCCTCCATCATATCCCTAAGGGCCTCCTGTGCCTCGGCCACGGTGGCGGCCACGGTGACGCCCTTGCCCAGGGCCAGGCCGTCGGCCTTCACCACGATGGGCGCTCCCTGTTCCTCCACATAGCGGAGGGCGGCGGAGAGGTCGGTGAAGGTCTCGTACTTGGCGGTGGGGATGCGGTACTTCTTCATCAGCTCCTTGGAGAAGGCCTTGCTGGCCTCGATGATGGCGGCGTTGGCCCGGGGGCCGAAGGCGGGGATGCCCGCCGCCTCCAAGGCGTCCACCATGCCCAGGGCCAGGGGGTCGTCGGGGGCCACCATGACGAAGTCCACGGCGTTCTCCTTGGCGTAGGCCACCATAGCGTCCACGTCGGTGGCCTTGATGGGGACGCATTGGGCCACCTGGGCGATGCCGGCGTTACCCGGGGCACAATAGAGCTCCGTCACCTTGGGGCTCTGGGCCAGCTTCCAGCAGATGGCGTGCTCACGGCCGCCTCCGCCTACTACTAAGACTTTCATAAGGGAGTTCTCCTTTTTACATACGTTCCGCAGCGTCGATGCGGTGACCGATTTCGCCGGCCAGCCGCTGTAAATCAGCAAAATGGGCGGCGGAAGTGAGGAAAAGGACATAGCTGTCGCTGTCAATGTCGATGGCGGCGACACAGGCCCCCTCCCACTTTTCCGTCAGGACGCCGCACCAAGCGGGAATATCCTCGTCCTCGTCAAGCCAGTCCGGGTCCAGCGACAGGCCCAGCTTCTGGAAGCCGTGGAGGTTCTGGACAAAATAGGAAAAATCCTCCAGCTCGTCCTGCCAGTCCCGCTCGCAGACCCAGCCGTGCTCCTCCAAGATGTCCACCAGCCCCAGCCACTGGATTGCCTCCGGATCGTCCGGGGAGAGGATGCACCGCTCCGCGTACCGATCCTGATGTGCCGCAAACCAGTTGGCGGGGTCCTCCGTACAGGCGGTGACGTTCTTTAAGACTGCCTCGTCCCTGGATGAGATCAGCTTCGCAATTTCCAACACGTTAGGTCCAAAGGGTCTACACTCCGTCTCCGGAGCGGATGAAACCTCCGGAGACGGGTTCTGTTCGTGAAAAGAACCGAAATTTCCCATGGTGTTCTCCTTTCCGTCAGTGGTGGAACAGCCGCATACCGGTGAAGGCCATGACCATACCGTATTTGTCGGCAGTCTCGATGACCTGGTCGTCCCGGATGCTGCCGCCGGGCTGGGCGATGTACTGCACGCCGGACTGGTGGGCGCGCTCCACGTTGTCGCCGAAGGGGAAGAAGGCGTCGCTGCCAAGGGTCACGCCGGTGAGGCACTGGGCGATCCACTCCTCCTTGACAGCGGGAGTCAGGTCCTTGGGACAGGTCTTGAAAAACCGCTTCCAGGCGCCGCCGAGGGCGAGGGTGGTGAAGTCCGCGATGTACTGGTCGATGACGTTGTCCCGTTCCGGACGGCGGAGCTCGTCCAAAAAGTCCAGCTCCAGGACCCAGGGGTGCTGGCGCAGCCACCAGATGTCCGCCTTGTTCCCCGCCAGGCGCGTGCAGTGGATGCGGCTCTGCTGGCCCGCGCCCACGCCGATGGTCTGGCCGTTTTTCACGTAGCAGACGGAGTTGGACTGGGTGTATTTCAGGGTGATCAGGGCCAAGAGCATGTCATTTTTGGCCGTCTGGGGCAGGTCTTTGTTCTTTGTGACGATGTTTTCTAACATCTTTTCGTCAATGGTCAGGTCGTTGTAGCCCTGCTCGAAGGTAATGCCGTAGATGTGGCGGCGCTCCACGGGGGCGGGCTGGTAGCCGGGGTCGATCTGGACCACGTTGTAGCCGCCCTTGCGCTTGGTTTTCAGGATCTCCAGCGCCCCGGCGGTGTAGCCGGGGGCGATGACGCCATCGGAGACCTCCTCCGCGAGGCACCGGGCGGTGTCGGCGTCGCAGGTGTCACTGAGGGCCGCCCAGTCGCCGAAGGAGCACAGGCGGTCCGCCCCACGGGCCCGGATGTAGGCGCAGGCGATGGGGGACAGCTCACCGGAGGGGGCGAAGTAGATCTGCCGCTCCGTGTCGGTGAGGGGCTGTCCCAGGGCCGCTCCCGCCGGGGACACGTGCTTGAAGCTGGCGGCGGCGGGGAGGCCCGTGGCCCTCTTGAGGGCCTTCACCAGCTGCCAAGAGTTCAGCGCGTCCATGAAGTTGATGTACCCCGGCTTGCCGTTTAACACGGTGAGGGGCAGCTCGCCCTCCTCCATCAGGATGCGGGCGGGCTTCTGGTTTGGGTTGCAGCCGTATTTCAGTTCCAGTTCTTTCATATCAGATCGTTGCCCTCCTTATTCTATTGTCTTTGCCGCCGCGCACAGATCCTGCGCCACCGGCAGCGTATAGAGCACAATACGAGCCTTTTGGCCCTTTTTATTTGGGAAAACCATACCCGAAAATCACACCTTTACCTCTCCGCTGAGGCCCTCGTCGGGGTAGCGGGACAGCAGCTCCGCCACGGGGCCGGCGAGGTACTCCTCCACCTGTCCGGGGGCCCGGCCCACGTACTTCTCCGGGGCCATCTGCGCCTCGATCTCCTCCCGGGTGAGGGGAAACAGGGGGTCGGCCAAGATGCGGTCGATGAGGTCGTTGGCTCCGCCCTCCAGCTTCACCTTCCGAGCGGCGGCGTGGGAGTGCTCCCGCAGGGCCTCGTGGAGCTCCTGGCGGTTGCCGCCCCGCTTCACCGCCTCCATCATCACGTTCTCCGTGGCCATGAAGGGCAGCTTCTCCATCACGCGGCGGCGAACCACCCGGTCGTAGACCACCAGGCTGCCGGTGACGTTGATATAGATCTCAAGGATGGCGTCCACGGCCAAGAAGGCCTCCGCCACGGCGATGCGCTTGTTGGCGCTGTCGTCCAAGGTCCGCTCGAACCACTGGGTACCGGCGGTCATGGCCGGGTTCACGGAGTCGGCGATGACGTAGCGGGCCAGGGCGCAGATGCGCTCGGAGCGCATGGGGTTGCGCTTGTAGGGCATGGCGGAGGAGCCGATCTGGTTTTTCTCAAAGGGCTCCTCCATCTCCTCGAAGGACTGGAGGATCCGGAGGTCGTTGGCGAATTTATAGGCGCTCTGGGCCACGCCGGAGAGGGCGGCGAGAAAGTAGGCGTCCACCTTCCGGGAATAGGTCTGGCCGCACACCGGGACGCACTGGGCAAAGCCCATCTGCTCCGCCACCAGGCGGTCCAGGGCCTTCACCTTCTCCTCGTCCCCCTCGAACAGCTCCATGAAGCTGGCCTGGGTGCCGGTGGTACCCTTGGCCCCCCGGAGCTTCAGGCGCTCCAGCTGGAACTCCAGGTTCTCCACGTCCTCCGCCAGCTCGTTCATCCACAGGGTGGCCCGCTTGCCCACGGTGGTGAGCTGGGCGGGCTGGAGGTGGGTGTAGGCCAGGCAGGGCAGATCCTTGTACTGCCGGGCGAAGGCGGCGAGATTCCGCAGCACCTGGGCGGCCTTGCGCAGGACGATCCTGGCCGCGTCCCGGAGGATCAGCACATCGGTGTTGTCCCCCACGTAGCAGCTGGTGGCCCCCAGGTGGATGATGCCGGCGGCGGCGGGGCACTGCTGGCCGTAGGCATAGACGTGGCTCATCACATCGTGGCGGACAAGGCGCTCCCGCTCCTCGGCCACCTCGTAGTTCACGTCCTCGGCGTGGGCGGTAAGCTCGGCAATCTGTGCATCGGTGATGGGGAGGCCCAGCTGCTGCTCCGCCTTGGCCAGGGCGATCCACAGCCGCCGCCAGGTGCGGAACTTGTGCTCGTCGGAGAAGAGGTACTGCATCTCCTTACTGGCGTAGCGGGTGGAGAGGGGGGAGATGTACCCCTGACGGTCCTTTTCCATCCTACTTGTCCTCCTTGAGTTTGTTGTGGATCACCGACTCGGAGAAGCCCCCCTCGATGTCGATGGTGCGCACGTAGAGGGACACCTTGTTCTCCTCGTTGAGGCTGTCCCAGAGCTGGGCGGCCAGCGCCGCGGCGGTCTCCCTCTCGCTCAGGCCGCTGAGGTCCACCAGGATGGGCTCCCCGGCGAAGGAGGGCAGGGGGCTGCCATCCCCCTGGTAGGTGCTGATAAAGTGGCCGGTGCCGGCCACGGGGGCGTCGTACTCGAAGAAGTACCGGCAGCAGCAGGCCGGGTCCCCGTCGAGGCTCTTGAGGATGGAGAGGCTATAGCTGCCGTCGGACTTCACCACGCCGGAGATGCGGGGGGTATAGTTGGGGCCGTCGGGCTCGAAGGTCCTGGTATGCAGGGCATGGCGGTAACAGTGTCCCTCGTTCAGGGCGTCCCGGATGGTGTCGGTCTGGTCGCCGTTGGTGACGATGGTGATCCCCCCCTGGAGCCGGCGCACCGGGTGGTAGATGATAAGGGAGGGGTCGGTCATCTTGCTCTCGTCAAAGGCCTTGGTGCGGATGCCGTCCTCGGTCTTCTCAAAGACGCGGTTGCGGCTGTTCTCGCTGCGGCCCATGATGAAGTAGGCGATCACCGCCCGCTGATTGTCGGCGCTGCGGCCCAGGAGGATGCCCCGTCCGGGGTAGCTGTTGGCCCGCAGCAGGGCGCAGATATCCTGTCTCATTGCTTGTCCTCTCCTTTCACGATCTGAGCGCAGAGCAGCTCCGCCGCCTGGGGCAGCAGGACCCACTCCGCCTGTTCCATCACACGCCGCTGCAAAATCTCCGGCGTGTCCCCCGGCAGAACCTCCACCGCCTTTTGCGCCACGATGGGACCGCCGTCGGGAATCTCGTTGACCAAGTGAACCGTGGCACCGGTGACCTTGACGCCCCGCGCCAGCGCCGCTTCGTGTACCCTCAGCCCGTACATCCCCTTCCCGCAGAAGGCGGGGATCAGGGAGGGGTGGACGTTCAGGACGCGGCCCGGCCACCAGCGGGTGAAGTCCTCGCTGAGGATGCTGAGAAACCCCGCCAGCACGATCACGTGGATGCCGTGCGCCGCCAGGGCCCTGTGGATGGCGGCCTCAAAGGCCGCCTGAGAGTCCAGCTCCTTCCAGGAGCAGACGGCGGTGGGAATGCCGGCCTTTTTTGCCCGCTCCAAGGCGTAGGCCTCCGGTGTGCTGGCCAGCACCAAGGCAATCCTCCCACTGTGGAGCGCCCCCGCGGTCTGGGCGTCAATAAGCGCCTGGAGGTTGGTCCCGCCGCCGGAACAGAACACGGCGATGTTGGCTCTCAGCATAGGACCACCTTGTCCTCGCCGCCGGGGATGATCTCGCCCAAGACGTAGGCCTCCTCCCCGCTCTCCCGCAGGAGGGACAGGGCGCGGTCCGCGTCGGCGGCGGACACCACGATGGTCATGCCCACACCCATGTTGAAGGTGTTGAACATATCCCGCTCGGGGATCTTCCCGGCGCCGGCGATAAGATCGAAGATGGGCAGTACCCGGACGGCCTGCCGCTCGATCCTGGCGCAGAGCCCGTCGGGGATGGCCCGGGGGATATTCTCGTAGAAGCCGCCGCCGGTGATGTGGCTGATGCCCTTGGGCTGTATCTCCTCCAGGAGGCGGAGCACCGGCTTGACGTAGAGCCGCGTGGGGGTCAGCAGGGTCTCCCCCAGCCCCTTGCCCTCCAAGGCGTCCAAGGGGGTGCGCAGGTCTGCGTGCTCCACGTGGAAGACCTTGCGCACCAGGGAGAAGCCGTTGGAGTGGACGCCGGTGCTGGGCAGGGCCAGAATCACGTCCCCGGCGGCCATGGCGCTGTGGTCGATGATCCGCTCTTTATCCACGATGCCCACGGAGAAGCCGGCCAAATCGTAGTCCTCGGCCTCCATGACGCCGGGGTGCTCGGCGGTCTCGCCGCCGATGAGGGCACAGCCGGACTGGACGCAGCCCTCGGCCACGCCGGCGACGATGGCGGCCACCTTCTCCGGCTCGTTCTTGCCGATGGCGATGTAGTCCAAAAAGAACAGGGGTCTTGCCCCGCAGCAGATGATGTCGTTGACGCACATGGCCACGCAGTCAATGCCGATGGTATCGTGCTTGTCCATCAGCTGGGCGATGCGCAGCTTGGTGCCCACGCCGTCGGTGCCGGAGACCAGCACCGGCTCCTTCATGCTGGTCAGATCGGGGGCGAAGAGGCCCCCGAAGTCCCCGATGCCGCTGACCACGCCGGGGATCACCGTCCGCGCCACGTGGGATTTCATCAGCTGTACGCCCCGGTAGCCCGCGGTGATGTCCACACCGGCGGCGGCGTAGCTACCGCTGTAACTATGTTCCATCTCTCTTCTCCTTCCCGCGCTCAGTCCTTGCTGTTCCTTTTTTCTGACAGGCGGCGCTCAAACCGATTTTTGTCCATAGCCACAGGGACCTCTGTGGGGTACTCCTCATCGAAACAGGCAGTACAGTAACCCCGTCCCTCTCCGCCGCAGGCCATTTTCTTGGCTCCGTCGATACCCAAAAAGCCCAAAGAATCCGCGCCGATGATCTGGGCAATCTCCTCGGCGTTGTGGCGGCAGGCGATCAGGTGCTCTTTGGAGTCGATATCCGTGCCATAGTAGCAGGGAGCGATAAAAGGCGGCGCGGAGACCCGCACATGGATCTCCGTGGCTCCGGCCTCCCGCAGCAGGTGGACGATCCGGGCGCAGGTGGTGCCCCGGACGATGGAGTCGTCGATCATAACTACCCGCTTGCCACGGACAACCTCGGCAATAGGGTTGAGCTTAATACGCACCTTGTCCTCCCGGCTCTCCTGCCCGGGGGCGATGAAAGTGCGGCCGATATACTTGTTCTTGATAAAGCCGATCTCATAGGGGATACCGGACTGCCGGGAATAGCCGATAGCGGCATCCAATCCACTGTCAGGGACGCCGATGACCACGTCCGCCTGCACCGGGTGCTCTAAAGCTAAATAGGCCCCAGCCCGGGTGCGGGCCACATGGACGTTGCACCCGTCCACCTCGGAATCTGGACGGGCGAAGTAGATATACTCAAATACGCACAGGCTCCTCTCCGCCTTGCCGCAGTGGTCCCGAATGGACCGAGGACCGTCCTTGTCAAAGACGACGATCTCCCCCGGCTCCACGTCCCGGATCAGCCTTGCCCCCACGGAGGAGAGGGCGCAGCTCTCGCTGGCCACCACGTAGCGGCCATCGGCGGTCTGTCCGTAGCAGAGAGGGCGGAAGCCGTGCTCGTCCCGGACGGCAATGAGCTTTTGGGGAGACATCACCACCAAGGAGAATGCCCCCTTCAGGCGGCTCACCGCCCGGTTGACAGCCTCCTCGATGGAGGGGGAGGTAAGGCGCTCCTTGGTGATGAGGTAGGAGATCACCTCGGTATCGCTGGTGGTGTGGAAAATGGAGCCTTGGAGTTCCAGCTCCGTGCGCAGCTCGTAGGAGTTGACCAAGTTGCCATTGTGGGCCAAAGCCATACGGCCCTTTACATGGTTGACCAAGATAGGCTGGGCGTTGGAGCGGTCGTTGCTGCCGGTGGTGCCGTAGCGCACGTGGCCGATGGCCATACAGCCCTGTCCCAAGTTCTTCAGCCGATCCTTGGTAAATACGTCCACCACCAAGCCCGTGTCCTTATAGGAGCGGAAAAGCCCGTCGTCATTGACCACGATGCCGCAGCTCTCCTGTCCCCGGTGCTGGAGGGAGAACAGCCCGTAGTAGGTCATGCCCGCCACATCGTAGCGCTCGGGACTGTAGACGCCGAATACGCCGCATTCTTCTCTCAGAGAGCTCATGCCTGCCCTCCGAACACCCGGCGCATCATCTCCTGATAGGCCTCCTCCACATTGCCTAAATCCCGGCGGAAGCGGTCCTTGTCCAGCTTCTCATTGGTCTTGGCGTCCCAGAAGCGGCAGGTGTCGGGGCTGATCTCATCGGCTAGGACGATGGTGCCGTCGCCAAGGCGGCCGAATTCCAGCTTGAAGTCGATCAGCCGCACGCCGCAGCCGGCGAAGAATGCCTTCAGCTCCTCGTTCACCTTCAGGGCCATGGCCTTGATGGTGTCGATCTCCTCCCGGGTGGCCAGCTTCAGCGCCAAGGCGTGGGAGGTGTTCAGCAGGGGGTCGTGGAGGTCGTCGTTCTTGTAGGAGAACTCCAGCACCGGCTCGTCGAAGAGGATGCCCTCCTCCACGCCGTAGCGGCTGGAGAAGTGGCCGGCGGAGGCGTTGCGCACGATGACCTCCAGGGGGACGATCTCCACCTTCTTCACCACGGTCTCCCGGTCATTGAGCTCCTCCACAAAGTGGGTGGGCACCCCGGCGTCCATCAGCTTCTTCATCAGGAAGTTGCTCATGCGGTTGTTCACCGCGCCCTTGCCCATGATGGTGCCCTTCTTGGTGCCGTCAAAGGCGGTGGCGTCATCCTTGTAGGAGACAATCACCAGAGCGGGGTCGGCAGTGGCGTAGACCTTCTTGGCCTTGCCCTCGTAGAGCTGTACAGTCTTTTCCATAGTCGTTCATCCTCCAAAAAATTTTTTATCAATCTCCGGTTTCCCGTTGTTTCGCATAAGTTTCCCGCCTCACCCCTATAACTGCTTCTGGAGCTCGGCATCGGCGGCAAGGACCTTGGCGGCGTCGGCGGCGCGCTTCTCGCTGAGCTTTTTCGCCAGCTCCTGATCCTCCACCGCCAAGATCTGGATGGAAAGCAAGGCGGCATTGACCGCTCCGTCGATGGCCACGGCGGCGACAGGGATGCCGGAGGGCATCTGTACCGTGGCGAGGAGGGCGTCAACGCCGTCTAACGCTTTGGACTTCATGGGGATGCCAATGACAGGCAGGGTGGTATTGGCCGCAATGGCCCCCGCCAAGTGGGCCGCCATGCCGGCGGCGGCGATGATCACACCAAACCCCCGCTCCCGGGCAGTCTCGGCAAAGGCCTTGGCCTCGTAGGGGGTGCGGTGGGCGGAGTAGACGTGGGCCTCGCAGGGTACGCCGAAATCGCGGAGGGTGTCCACCGCTTTCTGTACCACCGGCAAGTCGCTGACGCTGCCCATGACAACTGCTACTTTCTTCATAGAGGTCTCCTTTCTCCTCTTAAATCTTAAATCTCGTAAAAAAGCAAAGGGGCAGTCCGGTCCCGCCAAGGCGCATTTGTGCCCCGGTACAAGACAGGACTGCCCAGACGGTCGACAGAAAAAATCAAGGGCAAGGTCACACGATCCCGGTACCATGCGCCGCTGCGATCCCATGCGGCAGCCGCTGTCAGTCCTCCGCGGCGCCATGGCGCCGACAGGCCAAAGAATGGAAGGTGTGAAGTTGCCCAAAGCCGCCGGCTCCCCTGTGGTGTCCCACTGATCCGTCAGTTGCCGGCGCCCCTTTTCACTTACAATACATAGAGTACCATTTTCTATCAAAAAACGCAAGTCATCTTTGTTCTAAATCGCACCCAAATTTCCCTCCCGCCGTCTATGGAATATGGATAAAAGGCGCGGGACGGCAGACCGTCCCGCGCTAAAAAAATTGTAAAATATCGGAAAAGTACCCGTCCCCCGCGCCCTACGCCGGGAAGAATCGGCGCAGGGTGCGGAGGGCAGCCATGACGCACAGGACCGCCAGTATGCCCGCCGCCGCCAGAATCACCTCCGCCGTTCCTCCCCACTCCCCCAAGCTGGGGCGGAAATAGACAAACAGCGCGATGGCCGTCTGCGTTACCGCCATGGCCGTCCGCCAGAACAGCAGCCGGCGGCCCACGACGGGCGCCGCGTGCTCCCCGGCTATGGCGGCGCAGGCGGTAAGAAACAGGAAGTGGAAATAGAGCCCCGCCGCCGCGGGGAGCAAGCTCAGCGGCAGAAACTGCCCGCTGAGGGAGAGGCCCCAGAAGGACCCCAGATAGTCAAACGCACGAAGGACGATCATCACATGGGCGAAGGGCCGCAGCAGCTTTAAGTCCCGCCGCTCCTCCTCCAGCCCCCGGACGGCGGAGAGGAGGAGGATCCACCCCACAAACTCCGGCAGGAGGCTGACGGCGAAAAAGTTGAAGTCGAAGGTCAGGAAGAAGTAGCCCCAGACGGCCTCCGAGAGGGCCTTACGGATTACCCGGGGGGAGGCTTTGTCACTCAAAGGCTCCACCCCCCTTCACCGGCAGCAGCGTCAGCTCCGCCGCCTGCCGGCCGTTGAGGAAAAAACTGGCCCGAAAGCCCTCCGGCAGGCTGAAATCGTCCTTCACACTCAAGCCGCCTCCGCCGGAGAGATAAATTTCGCTGCCCCAGTCCCCCACCAAGGACGTGGTTCCCCAGCTGGAGCCGTCTGTCCCGCCGCCGTAAGCATCCGTAACGCCGGACATCTCAAAAGCCCCCTCCAAAGGCGCGGAGCCGCCGTCATCGGTGCGCAGACGGGTGAGCTCCGCGCCGATGGTGCGGTAGTTTCCCCTTCCCTCCTCAGATCCCGTATAGATCGCCCACAGCTGCTGTCCGCATTCGTAGGTAAATTCTGCGCCGGGCAAAGGGGTGGTGTCATAGCGTTGTGCCACCAAGGCCGTCAGGCGGGCGTTATCCCAAGTGTAACTGTCCACGGTGCAGGTGGTCTGCCAACGGAGGCGCAGGGTAAAGTCCCCCGACTTCGCCTCATAGAGCTGGCAGGGCAGTTCCGTGCAATTGAGGCTGGGCAGGCGGTCCCACCCCTTGGCCAGCACCGTTCGGAAGTCCTCCTGCGGCAGCACCACCCAGCGTCCCCCCTGCCGCTCCACCCGGATGGTCTGGACACCCAAATAGCAGTACGCGGTGTTCTCCGGAGGCTCCGGGGCGCCCTTGGGCGCGTGGGCCAGCTGGATCACCAGCAGTCCCTCGTACCCCCGCTCCGGCCTGCCGGTGAGGTTGTAGACCACATAGCCCCGGTTCGGGGCGGCCAGAGTGGGCAGGGTGGAATCCCACCTCTCCCACAGCCGGTTCATGCGCTGAGTCCGCAGCGCCTCCGCCAAGGCGTCCTGCTCCGAGAGCGGGGCGCACATGGCCCGGTACATCGGGCTCCCCACGATCACCGCCTTGCCGTAGGCGTCTACCGCCCCGGCGGGGGTGGTGCAGGCCGCCGTCCGGGCCGCGGACATGGCCGCCGCCACCTGCCAGTCGGTACTCTGGGTGTCGGTCAGATCCCAGAAGTCGTCCGTAACCGTGCCAAAGGCCACCGGCGCGGCGATCATCAGCGCCACGCACACCGCCGCCACACCCATCCCCGCCGGGTACCGCTTGAACCGGGCGATGGCCTCGATCCGCCGGCGGATGTTCCGGGGGCCGTTGGCCATGGAGGAGGTCCCCGGCCTCCCGCCGCCGCCCCCATCGGCCATGGACAGCAGAATGCGGCCATAGGTCCGCCGCTCCTCCCCCTCCAGCCGCTCCAGCACCCGCTGGTCGCAGAGGGACTCGATGTCGTTCCCCGCCCGATTGGCGCAGACCCACAGCAGGGGGTTGCACCAGTGGACACAGCGGAAGAAGGCGATCAGAAGCCCCCAGCCCGCGTCCCGGTACTTCAGGTGCAGCAGCTCATGGAGCAGTACCTTGTCGTCCACCTCCGCCCCCTCCGGCAGAACCAGCAGGGGCCGGAACACGCCGCAGACAAAGGCGGTGGGCAGCCCCGGCGCCGTCACCGCCGGACAGGTCCCAAGCCCGTACCGCGCCGCCACCGCGTCAATGCGCCCCTGGACCTCCGCCGAAGCCGCCGTCCCCCGCCTCAGCGCCCGCCGCAGGCGGACATAGGCGGTCACATCCCGCCCCAGCAGCGCCAGCGCCACTATAAAATAGAGGAAAAACAGCCAGTCCGCCCAGTCCCTTGGCGGCGCCAGCGGCGGCAGGGGCACCGGAGCATAGACAGCGGTCAATTGATCAAACCGTCCGGTGGCCATGGAGCGCAGAGTCTCCACCACTATGGGCCAGTTTACCAGCACGTGCCGCCCGAACCGCCCGGTGGGCAGCACCAGCGGCGGCAGCAGGATCAGCCAAGCGGCGCACTGCCACCGGGGGGACAGTCTGCCGGTAAACATCCCCTTCAAAAGGAGCACCAGCGCTGCCGCCCCGGAGACAGTGAGCGTCTGCATCAGAAACGCCCAGATATCCCCCATTCCTCACACCTCCATCTCGTCCAGCAGACGCCGCAGCTCCTCCCGCTCCTCCCGGCTGAGCCCGCCGTCCCGCACAAAGGCGGCCACCAGCTGCCTCGCCGAGCCTCTATACACCCGCTCCAGCAGCTCCCGCCGCTGCGCCTCCCCGCAGGCCTCCCGGCTCACCGCGGCGGCGTACCGCTTCGGCACCCCGCCGTCCGCAACAACAAGCCCCTTGGCCGCCATCCTCGTCAAATAGGTGTGCACCGTCGTCCGGCTCCACCCGGTCCGCGGACGCAGGGCCTCCAAAATCTCCCCCAAATGCAGCCCCCCGCCATCCCAAAGCACCTCCATCACGCTCCACTCGCCATCCGTCAGTCGCGCCATAGGAACCCTCCTTCTACAGGTGTAGTAGTCTTGCTGGTATTCTACATCTGTAGGAGGAAGTTGTCAAGACGCTTCTTGGCTCTTTGCCCGCTACTCTAAAAAAATTCCTAATTTCTAACTCCTAATTCCTAATTAAAGAACCCCCTCCTGCCGATATAACATATAATGGTAACGCCATATAGAGAGGAGGTTCGCCTCATGGGGATTTCCAGCATAAGCGCCGCTCCCTCCCCCGCCTGTCAGGTTTCCCAAGCTGCCCAGGCCCCTCAGGCCGCCCAAGCGGCTGCGCCGCAGACCGCCGGCGCTCCGGCGGAGCAGCGGGACCTGGTGGAGCTGATGCGGGAGGAGCGGGAGAAGCAGCCCAGTCTGGCGGAGATGATGCAGGAAGCCCGGGAGAAGGCGGAGGAGCAGGCGGAGCGGTTTAAGCTCCCCAAGAACAGCCGGCGCTACGGCGACGCCGCCCTGACCGCCTACTCCAAGCTGGCCCGGGCCAGGACCATGGGGGATGTGGACGCCGCCTCCGGGTACGCCCGGCGGCAGATCGCCCAGTTCCAGTCCGCCAAGCACAGTGACAGCGACAACGCCCAGCGGATCGAGGCCGCCATCCGCCAGCTGCGCAAGGCGGTAAACCGGGCGGGGCGGAAGAAGCGGGAGCTCTCCCGTGAAAAGCTCACCGCCGCACGGCAGAAGCGCCTGATGAAGGAGAAGCGCCTCCGGGAGGCCCGGCGGCTGCGCCACCAGCTGAAGGGACAGCAGGCCCAGCGGATGATCCGGGAGTCCGGCTACCTGCGGGAGGCGGAGGTCGACAACCGCACGCAGGACCAGCTGGCAGCCTCCCGCCTGGAGCTGCGCCAGCAGATGCAGCAGTTCAACGACCAGTTCGGCGCCTCGCTGGAGAGCGCCATCGCCCAGTACGCCGCCGCCGAGGCCGCCCCTCCGGCGGAGCCGGCCATCAGCGTGGAGGCGTGAGGCCTCAGTCCTCCTCCCGGGCCTTCCGGATCGCCTTGTCCCACTCCTGGAACAGCCCCTCGAGAAAGACCTCCCGGTTCGGACAGATGAAGCGGAGAAACAGCAGGAAGGTGATCAGCCCGCAGCAGGACTCCCCACCCTCCAGTGCGGCGTAGGCCCGAACGCTCATGTATAGGACCGACGCGGCCCGCTCCTGTGTAAAGGCCTTGCCTCGCGCCTGCAGCAGTTGGCTGCGGAAATAGTTCTTGAAAATGTCGTGAAAATCTGTTCTCATGGTCAAAACCTCCATCTTCTGCAAAATTTACCAAAATTCTACAAAAGGCATGAGGTGCACGCCATGAAGCGCGGTTCAAGAAAAGGCCGGCGGCGCCCGTCCTCCGGGAGACAGCACGGTTTTGACGCAAGCAGTACCCCCGGTAACATTGTTGCCGGGGGTACCGGATTTGGACCCCAAAGCTGGTATCTGTCGCTGTGCCTGAGCCGCCTTTTTTGAACCGGCATTTTTTCATGAAAAAATGCCATCTGCTGATTGAATCCCTCAACAATATATGGTATAATACATAGGTTATTAGTATAGTCTTCGTATACCACTGCACACAGGCGCCGGAACCCGCGCGTTTTGGGAGGGAAGCTGAGTTGGAGAGCAGAGACTATGAGATCATCCTCAACGCCATGCCGGAGACCGGGGTCTATGTGATCCGGGAATCGGACAGGAGCGTTTTATATTTTAACCACAGGGTGCAGGCAGTCTGTCCCGACATCCGCCTGGGCGTCCCCTGCCGCGAGCTCTGGGGCAGCGCCTGCCGGTGCTGTCCCCTGCTGACCATGGGCGGGGAGCAGGAGAGCCAGTCCGTCAGCTGCGCCGGCCCCGATGGCGGCACGGTGGATATCACCGCCGCCCGGATCCTCTGGAAGGGAGACACCCCCGCCTTTGCAATCACCGTGACCCCCCGGACAGACGGCGAGGGGTACACCTATCGAAAGCTCCTCCGGGTGGACCTGCAGGAGGACCGCTGCGAGGTACTTAAATCCGACCAAGACGGCTGGCAGCTGGGGGAGGGGCCCCTCTCCTCCCAGCTGGCCGCTTTCGCGGAGGAGGGTTCTGTCCACAGCGACGACAAGGACCGCTTCCTCGCCTTCACCTCGCTGGAGGCCCTCCGCGCCGCCGCCCGCTCCGGTCCGGGGGGGCAGAGCCTGCTCTACCGCCGTCAGGCGGGGGAGGTCCTGCGCTGGAACCTGATGGAGGTGATCCCCGACGCCGGCAGCCGGGGGCGCTGCGCCATCCTCTGCGTGAAGGATGTCCACAACGTGCTACGGGAGGGACAGGTCCGGGAGGGTCCCCGGGCACAGGAGCTGATCCACAGCTTGGGCGAGCGGAATTTCAGTATCTACCTTGTGGACCTGAACGCCGGCACCGCAGAGATCGTCCGCCTGGACGGGCAGATGAGAAGCCCCTTGGCCGCCTCGGTCCACCCCTATGATCAGCTTCTGGAGGAGCACGTCAAAAGCCGCCTCCACGCCGCCTATCAGGATGCATTCCGCCGCTGCTTCTCCCTGGAGAGCCTGCGCCGCCTCAAGGAGGAGGGGCGCCAGAAGACCGAGCTTCTCTGCCAGTGGCGCAGCGGGCCGGACTACCGCTACATCTCCGCCACCGCCTACTCCGGCCGGGACCTGCCCGGCAGCAGCTACGCAGTTCTGGCCCTTCAGGACGTGGATGAGCGGGTCCGCCGGGAGCTGGCCCACACCAAGCGGGATATGCAGATGGCGGCCATTCTCCGCTCCCGTTTCCGCGTGATGAACACCGTGGACCTCACCACCGGCCAGTGCGAGCGGGTGGACCTCTCCCTCTCCACTGACACGGAGAACACACTGATCGGCAACTACACCGCCTACCTGCAAAACACCGCGGAGCACCATGTCCATGGCGACGATCTCGACGCCTTCTGGGCCGTCCTCTCCTTGGACCACCTGCGCGAGAAGGCCGGGAGCCTCAAGGGAGACTATGAGGAGGAGGTGCTGCGCTACCGCCTCCGCGGAGAGCCGGTGCGCTGGATCGAGGTTCGCGTCACCTACTGCCGGCAGCAGGATCAGGTTATGGTAAACCTGCTTGGTCAGGATATCACCGACCAGCAGCAGTATGAGACCATCCAGCGGCAGGCACTGGAGGACCGGGCCTACATCATCAGCAGCCTGAGCAGCCTGTTCTTTTGTACCTACTACATCGACTTGGAGCGGGACACCTACCGAACCGTCACCCAGCTCCACCGGGTGGGGGACGTGCTGGGGGACGAGGTGAGCTTCACCGCCGGCCTCCAGATTTACGCCCACCACTTCGTCCATCCCGACGACCGGGAGGCCTACCTCAGCGTCATGAACACGGAGCACCTGAAAAACACCCTGCGCTGGTGGCAGCCCTCTGTAGCGGTGGAATACCGCCGTCTGCCGGAGGGTCCCCGCCCCGGGGAGTACAGCTGGGTCCGGGCCACCGCCATGCTCTCCCACGCCGGCGGGGACGACGTGCCCCAGACCGCCGTCTACGTGGCGCAGGATATCACCGAGGGCAGAAGGCCCCACTGAGGCAATTCTTACGGGGGGGAGCTCTCCCCTGAGGCGCGCCCCACGCTTTCGCAAAGAAAGGACAAGATACGTGATCCATGGATAAGATTTTGGTAATTGACGACAGCGCCGTACAGGCGGAATACCTGCGCTCCATCCTGAAGGAGGAGTACGACGTTACCGTGTGCAACACCGCCAGAGAGGGCCTCGCGGCCGCCAAGGAGGGCTGCTTTGGTCTGATTCTGTTAGACATTGTCATGCCGGATATGGACGGCTTCATCCTGCTCCGGGAGCTGAAGGAGACGGACCTCACCAAGCACATCCCCGTGATCATGCTCACCAGTCTCTCCGACGTGCAGTACGAGGAGCGGGGACTTCTGATGGGGGCGGTGGACTATGTGGCAAAGCCCTTCAGCCCGGTGATCATCCGGGCCCGTGTGAACACCCACATCCAGCTCTACCACTACCAGATGGAGTTCAAGCAGCAGGCCATGGTGGATGAGCTCACCGGCGTGGCCAACCGCCGGCGCTACGAGGGGGAGAGTCTGTCCAAGTGGCGGGAGGCCATCCGCTTCGGGATGCCCCTGTCCATCTGTATGTTTGATATCGA
The DNA here is from genome assembly GCA_022801715.1 of Oscillospiraceae bacterium. Classification (GTDB taxonomy): domain Bacteria; phylum Bacillota; class Clostridia; order Oscillospirales; family Oscillospiraceae; genus CAJFPI01. The sequence continues at coordinate 13,341 of JAAWSV010000021.1, read as the reverse complement.
CAAGTTCAAGCTCTATAACGACACCTTCGGCCACCCGGCGGGGGATCAGGTGATCTCCGCCGTGGCCAAGACCGCCTCCTCCTACTTCCAGCGGTCCATGGATCTCTTCGCCCGCTACGGCGGGGAGGAGTTCATCGCGGTCTTTGTGGGCAGCGACGGCCACAACGCCTTCGAGTTTCTGAAAACCATCCGTCAGGCAGTGGAGGATCTGCACATCCCCCACTGCTCCCCGGTGAGCCAGTGGGTAACGGTCAGTGTAGGCGGCGTCAGCCTGATCCCCAAGGTCGGCGACAGCTACGACACATATCTGAAGCTGGCCGACACCATGCTCTACGACGCCAAGCGCCTAGGCCGCAACCGGGTGGTCTGGTCCTATGAGGGAAAAGAGCAGTGGTTTGAGAAGGAGTGAAAAGATCAGCGGAAACGGTACCGTTTCCGCTGATCTTTTATTTTCGTCATCACATAGGCGTTCTGACACTCCTTGGCAAAGACGTAGCCTCGAGCGGCACATTCCAAGTTGGCCTTGTACCACCGCAGGGCGTCCTCCCAGCCTTGGCAGACGATCAGTTCGGTGCTTTTGGACAGGGAGGCGCGCCACTTCCGCCCACCGTTGGAGGAGATATATGTAACAGAGCCGTTATCCGCAACTCGGGAGACCAGTCTGTCTTCAAATATTTGAAGCTGTAGAAGTTGGTCAGATTTACCGGCTTCTTGGAGAAGTTCCGAGAAGGCTTAGGCTTCTCAGAGTTTTACAGAATACTGCCCTAAACAGATCCGAGCATTCAAAAGCGGGACGGCTGATGCCGTCCCGCTTTTTCACCGGCACATAGCCAGAATATCCTGTACAGACTTTCCTGTAAATCCAAGATTTTCTACTGTCCGTCCCTCCTCAAGATCGGGAAGCATAATCTTAGAGAGCGTGATAACCGCGTCAATGGCAGGGGTTTGAAGGTCCGCCACCTTTGCCAGGCTCTGATAGGCTACCAGAGAAAAGGGGACATCCTCGTACATGTAGCGGGTCCTCAATGTCTTGGGGCCCATGATGCCGTGATATCCGGGGCAGTCCTTGAATACCTCATATGTATTGCTGCCTGTGGCGCCGTACATGGCGATATACTCATCTTTAAGCTTGGTCAGCTCCAAGCCATAAGCTGCGCCAATCTTCATCCGCTCCGTATCCAGATAGTCAATCACCGCCCCCTGTGTCGGTGTAAAATCAATATAATACTGAAAATCTATCCCAGATTCAATTCGTCCTGTGTTCATGATGCAGGGGGCCGTATGTACCAGCGCACGCAAATTGTCCAAGCTGACACTGACCACATCACGGTTAAAGGTAAACTCCGGGATAATCGCAGAGAACAGCTCTGCCGCTTCTTGGTTGCGGCTGGCTGGATGTGCCGCCGCTGAAACAGACTTTTTCTGACCCGCCACCACCACTTGGCCCACTTCTTTTGCGCGGCAGGCGAAAAGCAGCGTGGCGGTGCCGATCAACAAAATATCTGGTGTGGCGTGGCGCTCCTTGAGAACACGCATAAACTCGAATGTGCCGAGGGAGGCATTGGGGTTGAGAACAACACACTGTCCATCCCGCAGATAAGGCGCCATTTGCGCCGCAATTGAGCGGTGATAGATCGAGGGAAGGACAACCATGATAATATCCGCTCCCTTCACCGCCTGCTCCATATCGGTGGTGGCAAACTGGATCTTCCCAAAACCAGTGGCTGCACTGTTTCCTTGCAGGGTAACGCCGCCCAGCTGGTTCAGCCGTTCTACCGTGCTCTCTGCTATATCAAACAGACGGACTGGATATCCCTTTAATGAGAGATAGGCCGCAAACGCTTGACCGCCGTTCCCTCCACCAATGACTGCTATTGTGGATTTCATTTTATTTCATGCTCCTCCCTATTCCACCTTAAAACTTATGCCAGCTTTTTCTTGTGATACTTCAGAAATTGTAGAACTGCCGCTGCTGCAACACATAGCAGGCCAATTCCATCTGTCAAAAGGCCCGGGAGCGCCATACAAGCGCCGCCGAAGAAGAACAAAATTTTCTCCACTCCGCTGGCAGCAGTGACCAGCCAGCCTTCGATGGCGCAGGACATGGACACTACACCAAGCAGCGCCGTAAAAAAGGTGTGCGTTGTTTGTATAAACGTTGTCCCATCGGCAAACAGAAGCGCCGGGGAAATAATGAAAATCATGGGGATCAAAAGCCCGGGAATCGCAATCTTGAAGCCGGCGTAGCCTGCCTCTTGCGGTGAGCAGCCAGCCAATCCGGCCGCTGCATAGGACCCAATACAAACCGGCGGAGTAATGCTGGCATAGATACCATAGTAGAACGGGAACATATGCGCGGCCAGCGGCGGAACGCCTAAGCGAATCAGTGCCGGCACACAGACGGTCACGGTAACGATATAGACTCCTGTCGCAGGCAGGCCCATACCGAGGAAAATCGAGACACCTGCGATGATTAAACAGAGCAGCAGGAGATTGCCGCCAGATAGCACCAGCATGTAATTGCTCAGAATCGTACCGATCCCGGTCAGTACCGAAACGCCTACAACAAAGCCCACACAGGCACAGGCAACAGAGACATTGACGGCTTTTTTCACCCCATTAATACAGGCTTCTAAAATCATCCGGGGTGTCATCCGTGTGCTTTTGCGCAGGGATGAGAAGAGAATCACAGAAAGAATGCCGTAAAAGCCTGCGTAGATGGGGGAAAACCGCATGCAGATCATAGCAATTACAATGATAAAGGGGAAAAACATATGTCCCCGCTCCAAGAGGACCTTCTTCAGATCAGGACAGTCCTCCTTCGGAATTCCGTGAAGCCCAATTTTTTTGGCCCGCAGATGCACCATTGCGAACAGGGAGATATAATACAACAGCGCCGGTAGGATAGCCGCAACCAAAATTTTTCCGTAATCAACCCCCAAAATATCTGCCATTAAAAAGGCCGCCGTTCCCATCACCGGGGGAACGATCTGGCCTCCCGTGGAGGCCGCCGCCTCTACCGCGGCAGCAAAAGAGGGAGAATAGCCCGTCTTTTTCATCAGGGGAATGGTGAAAGAACCCGTTGTGACAACGTTGGCCGCCGCGCTTCCGCTGACACTGCCAAAAATCGCGCTGGAGACAATGGAGATTTTAGCTGGGCCACCTACAGCCTGTCCTGTCAGGGCGATTGCAAAGTCCCGGATCAGGATACCCATACCGCTGGCCTCCAGAAAAGTGCCGAAGATGACAAACAAGATGATATAGTTGCTGGCGGTGCCGAGACAGGTCCCAAAAATCCCCTCCGGTATCATATAGAGATGATCTGTCAAACGCTGTAAGGAGAAGCTGGTTACACGAAAGACACCGGGAAAATAGTTTCCAAATACTGCGTACAGAAGAAAAAAAGCCGCAATCAGGGAGAGCTCTTTTGCCACACAGCGCCGGGTGGCCTCCAAGATCAGGAGGGTAAGCACAATAAAGGCAATTTGAAATTTCCCGTCGCTGATTCCAAAGCTCATGATAAAGTTATCATAGAAAATTACGACCATCAGGGCGGACAGGCTGCCCGCCAAGGCAAACAGAATATCCAAGGGGGATGGCCCTTTTTTTGCGTCCTTTTTCCGGGCAGGATAGAGCAAAAAAACCAAGAACATCATAAAGGCAAGATGAATGGCCCGCTGCTTCATCGACTCAAGCAAACCAAACCCGGACGTGTAGAGGTGGAACGCCGCACAGGCTAACGCCACAGCGGAAACTGCTATGGTAACTACCTTACTTTTGCTGTCGCGAATATTGTCCTCTTGGGAAAAATTGCGGAGCACTTCCTCCCCGATGGATTCCGGAATCTCCTCGACCATCTTATCCTGTTTGGCGTGGTCTTGTTCATACATGGCTACATCTCCTTCCTGTAAATGCGTTTAAGAAAGCCGGCGCGGCAGCGGTACCGCCGCGCCGGCTGCCATTCAAATGGAGCATCGCTCAGGAAAGTATTCCCGCCTCTTGGTAATATTTGACTGCGCCGGGGTGATAGGGAACCGTGGTAAAAGAGGCGGATTCCTCCAGATCAAACTCCGCGGAGGCATACTGCTCCACCAGCTCTCCGCAGTTTTCAAAAACATATTTGCAAATCTCATAGACTTGATCCTCACTAAGGGAGTCCGCATCACAGAAAATGCCGTAGGGAATTCCCAAGCAGTAGATCTCCTCCTCCTGCCCATCATAGGTGTTGGCAGGAATTACTCCGCGAATGTAAGGAGCGCCCTCAACATCACAGAGCGGAACAAGCATTTCCTCCGGAAAAGACATAAGCTTGAGCCGTCCGGTGAGCATCAGTTCAGTGATGGCGGCATAGGGGATGCCGCCCACATGGAGCTGGGCTGCGGCAAGGCCGTTGGTCAGCAGCTCTTTTCCCTCAGCAACGCCCACCATCTGCGCGTTAATATCGTCCAACGTGCAGTCTGCCGCAGATAAAATTCGACCGGTGTGATTAAACTCTCCTGATCCCGCCGCGCCAGTTACCACTTTTTTGCCAAGCAGATCTCCGAAGGTATTGATGTCCTCTGACACTACATACACGGCATAGGCGGAATCCCATTTAAGAATTGCCCGCAGGTCGGTATAGGGATTATCGGCAAATGCATCATTCGACCCGGTATAGGCCTCCATAGCATCTGTACCGTTCATCAAACAGATCCCCAGTTCTCCACTCCGCATAAGCAGGGCATTATTGGTCCCACCGGTAGTAGCCTGCCCGGAAAACTGGCCAATACCCGCCTCCGTCAGCTTAACAGAGAGGAGATTTGCAAACGTATAGAAACCTCCGCCGCTGGCGCCGCCGCCAAAACCGATTACTTGATGGGAGGAGGCCAGAGGAGGAGAGGAGTTGGAGCCATCATTCGGCGCGGCAGGATTACCGGCAGGATCTCCGCAGCCAGTTGCCGTTAGAAGGAGGCAGAGGATTGAGACGATGGCTAACCATCTGGAGAGCAGCTTTTTCATAGCATTTTTCCTTTCCTGAATCGTCCCTCAGGCCTCCACAGGGAACGCCCAAAGGTGTGTTCTCTCAAATGTTTCAGTGATGCGCAGCTATCCCAACGCCAGCGGCGGCTCTCTGGGGAACAGTCTCGCCGCCAGCGGTTCCTCCCCACAACGCTTCAGCTTTCTCACCCCCCCTGCTCACAAGGGTATCACCCCTTGCAGTATGCTTTACTTATTGGAGCATTATGTAAAGGTGCACATCCCTCCTTATTTACATGACATTGCATCATCATAATGTTCGTACAATTTAGAGCAAAAAATATACGCCTTCGCAGGATGATCTCCTGCAGAAGTCAGTACTTAGTACTGATGCTAATCCGGCATTTATCCGGGCGCACCAGTATTTTTGTTGTGATAAACGGCTTGCCCGCAGCATCATAGCAGGTGCGCACCAGCAACAGCACAGGCTGCCCAACCTTACAATGCAGGATCTTCGCCTCATCCGGTTTGAGAACCGTAGGCTCAATCAGCGTGTTTTGACTGCTCATCTGGACGTGGTAATGAACACGCAAAAGGCTATAGAGCTTTACCTCTCCGGTAAGATCATGGTCCAACAGTTGGGGAAATCGGGCAGACTCCAAGTAGGAGGTCTCAATAATGGCGGGGACCTCCTCGTTCTTCAGCATTCGGGCCCGTCTAATCTCATAGAGGGACATTCCCATCGACAGCTGCAGCCGCTCTGAAAGCATCAAGCTGGAAGGAACTGTACGCTTGGAGAGCAGTGTATGCTTCTTTCCAAATTCATCTGGCAAATAGTTGGAGATAAAATCGTCCTCATAGATCGACTCCGCAACAAAAGTCCCTAAGCCCTGTTTGCGAATCAGCAGCCCGCTGTCCGCCAAGTCAGAAATCGCCTGACGGATTGTGGAACGGCTGACATTCAGCTCTTTTGCCAGCTCTGGCTCGCTGAGCAGCTTATAGCCGCTGGGCCACTCATTGGACATGATCTTGTCCCGAATATAGCTTTCAACCTGATAGTAGAGGGCAATTCCCCGTCTCTGGAACTCCTGCATAACTGATTCGTCTCCTTCACACCAGAGCTTCTCTCACCTGCCCGTGTAAGCGTTCCCTCGCCTGTGCCAAAGCTGCGGTCTGATCGTCCAGCCAGCTCCGCGCTCTCCGGTTATCCTTCATCTGCTTTGCCAACATCTCTCCACAGGTGGAGGGGCTGGGTCCTCCATAGCATGTCTTACCACGCACAGAATCCTTTGCGGACAACACTTGGCGCAGTTCCTCCTCACTCCAGTGGAGATGCCGCCCCGCCAGCAGGACGGCGGCCTTGTCCAGTATAGTGGGAGAAAAGTCAGCGGCCGTATGTCCGTCTTTAATACAGCTGCGAACCGTATATGACACAATTTCATGGGCCGTTCTGAAGGGAATCCCTTCTTTTTTTACCAAGATATCCGCCAGTTCTGTTACGGTACAGAAATTTGCGTCAACATTTTTTTCCATTTTATCACACTTAAAGCTACTTGTCACTACTATTTCCCGCAGAACAACTAAAATTGCCTCCATTTGTGCGCAGGCATCCCAGAAAAGGTAGCCGCTCTCCACACCGCACTCTCTGTTGTGGCCGTAGGGAATCCCCTTGAGAGCCGTGGTGATGGAGACAAACGAAGCCAAAAGGTGGGCTGTTTTTGCTCGGACATGTTCAAGGGAGATCGGATTCTTTTTTTGCGGCATAATGCTGCTGACAGCAGATAGAGAGTCATCTATCTCTATGTACCCAAATTCGTCTGTACTCCAAAAGTACAGATCTGTAACAAATCGATTCAAATTTGTGCCCAAAATGGTGAGATCCGCGGCAATCTCCTGCATATAGTCTCTCGCTGCCACCGCATCCAGACAGTTTATGACCGGTCCGTAAAACCCCAAGTCCTCCGCAACACCCGCCCGGTCAATGGGGAACGAGGTCCCAGCAAATGCGCAGGCGCCTAAGCTGGAATAATTGAGGCGTGTATAAGCATCCTGTAATCGCTCAATATCGCGGTCCAAAGCCGCTGCCACAGCGGACAGGTAAAAGCCGAGAGAGATTGGCTGGGCTGGCTGCATATGCGTATAGCCAGTTACAACCTGATCAGTCAGATCCTCTCCCCGGAGAAGAATTGCGCTCTGCAAAGCAATTGTCATGTCAAGCAGCTGCACGACTTTGTCCCTTGTATTCATACGGGATAACGCGGCCCCCAGATCATTGCGGCTCCGCGCAGTGTGCAACTTACCGCCAATCTCCCTGCCGGCTTTGCTAATCACATAACTCTCCACATTGAAATAATAGTCCTCCCGTTTGGGATCCAGTGTCAAGCAGGATGGGCCTTGGCAATACAGGTCCCAGAGTGTCCGCAGCAGAATCACAGCTGACTCTTGGTCGATGATTTTCTGCTTTTGCAGCATCAGCACATGGGCCATGTTGCTGTCCGCCATGTTGTAAAAGGATCGGAGGTGATCCGCCGCAATGGCTGGACCGCTAATATATTGGCATATGGATTCTGACAGCGCACTGTTCAACCGTTCACGCATTACTTAACACAGCTCCTCCTTGACAGGACAGTACCCCATCGACATTTTACCGTAATATCCCGTCATTATATTGTTCGTACAATTAGATGAATTTATTATGCCACCCTCTAAGCGGTTTGTCAAGGGAAACTTGAAATTTAGCAGCACTCAGATAAATGGCGGCAAATGCCCCACAGCTGGCGCTTTGCCAGTTGTGGGGCATTTGCCGCTTTGTTCTATCTAATCGCTTTTGATGCTTTTTCCTGTTCACCACAGGTAGGTATTGTCAATCGCATTCACTGGCTCCAAGGTTCCGTCACTGTGGATGCGGAATACCGTCCATGTGGTGCCGACGATGCCTGTCGGGATGTGGTATGTGGCTGTCAGGCCGTCCCGTTGGTACACACGCACAGTGGCCCCCGACATGCTCAGCGCCGAGGAGGAGCCGCTGTAGCGGTTGGTGTAGTCATGGACAAAGTAGGTATACACGCCGTCTACCCCCTGATAGATGGTGATCGTCTCCGGGCCGTAGCTGGTAGTATCGTCCAAGTCCAAGTTCACCCTGTGCTGATAGGAGGCGTCATAGGCGTCCCGTTCGCCGAAGAACACATGGAACTCCTCCCCCATTAAATGGGAGTCCAGATCGTAGGGCTCCTCATTCCAAGTCAGCACAATGCGGGTCTCTTGATCCCCCAATACCGGGCTCATGGGCAGGTTCCACTCGCTTATAAACTCCTGGGGCAGCACCGCCAAATTGTGGAAGGCGCTGATGTACCCATCCGCCGAGGTCTCCGCTGTATAGTAGCCGTAGGGCAGGTCGTCCACATAGAAGTCACCCCAGTCCGCGGTGGTGGTCTGGGCCACCCAGTCCCCCTCCCGGTTGTTCCAGCCGGAGCGCAGGGAGACAAGGGCACCGGGCACCGGTTCCCCGTTGATGGCGTTGGTCACTTGGGCATAGAGCTGATCGGTCAGCCCGCTGCGCACCTCCTCGGTGGCGGGGATCATCAGAAACAGCTCCGTATAACCCACCTCATCCTCGCTGAGGACCTCCTCTGTCTCGATGCCGATGTGATTCTCGGCATCCACCCGGAGGGTGTAGGTCCCGGCCTGCAGGCCGTCAATGCTGAAGCCGCCTTCGGGGCCGGAGCTGGCGGTACAGATCAGGCGAGGGGTTTCCCCGATGGCGCAATAGAGCCGGATGCGGGCCCCGGGCAGCGGGGCAGTTCCCCCCTCGGGACGGTACTCGGAAACCATGCCGCTGAGGGCGCTGGCACCATCCTTCTGGAGGAGAAGCTCCAGCCACTCAGTGATCCGCTCGTCCCCTGTTTCCTGTGCCCCCTGCTCCAGGATGGCGATGGCATCCTCCCGACGGCCCAGTTCCAGATAGGCACCGGCCAAGCCAAGATAGCCCTCCGGGTTCTTTTTGTCCAGCTCGGTGGCCTTCTCATAGTCGATGGCGGCAGTCTGGTGATCATCGAGAGCGGCATAGGCGTCGCCTCGACCGATGTAGGCCTCCACGCCTTTGGGCTTGATGTCGATGGCGGCGGTGAAGGCCAGGATGGCCTCCTTGTAGTTCTGTTTGCCGAGGAAGTGGAGACCGGTGTTTAGCTGCTCTTGGTAGTCCTGTTCCCGCTGGTGGAAGTGCGCGGCCAGTACCGCCACGGCCACAAGCACCGCCGCAACACAGATGAGGACAGTCTGTTTCTTCCGGTTTGCCGGCTTGGCAGGCGGCGCTATGGGCTGTACGGCGCCCTGCTGCAGGATGGGGCTGGGTGCCGGCGGCACAGCAGGTGGCGGCGCCACGGGAGGAGTGGGGGCAATCGGGGGCTGCCCTCCGCCGGCCGAGGCCCCTGTCTCCTGAGATTTGCCGCAATAGGAGCAGAATTTCGCGCTGGGCGGCAGCTTTTTGCCGCAATGGGTGCAAAACACATAGGGATTATTCTCTGTCATCTGTTATCTCTCCCTCTTTCTCTCTGTCTTATGTAAGCGGTGTGGTTCCACTCGGTTCTGTATCGGGCAGCACCTCTGTCTGCTGGGGCAGGGGCTCCGTCTGCTGGGGCAAAGGCTCTGTGGCAGACAGGAGCTCTGTCTGCTGGGGCAGCGGCACGGTGGCGGGCTGGGCTATGGCGGCGGGGGGCTGTCCCAGCAGCGCCGTGCCGGGGATCACCGGCTCCCGGCGGATGGTGAGGCGGTCGGTGGGGTAGCCGCTGCGCAGCTTCTGGGTGCCGCCGTCCCCGCCGGTGGAAGCGGCGCTGGCGGGCTCGTATTTGGGTTTTTTGAGGGCGAAGATGACAGCCAGTATCACGGTGAACGCAAATAGGGCGATACCGCTGTAGAATAGCAGGTGTCCTGTTGTCATGGTGTTTCTCCTTTGTTATGGGATGTCTACGGTCACAATAGCATATGCAACTGCATCTATATTTTCATCTAACCCTATCAGCAGCACGTCAACTGTTGTTCCACGGTCATCCTCCCACACAGGAAAACCGTAGCCAGCCTGCGAAAAGGGGAGGTTTTGTGGTGTAAGCGCCGCAAGTTCTTCTTTCCAAATCCCCACAGCTCCTGAAATACTGGCGCTGATTTCGCTCTCTGTAAAACCGCCTGCGGACCAGCTCCATATCAGCACATCCGCCACACCGGTTGGACCATTCACTGTAAAATCCAGTTTTATCCCGCCAATGGCGCCTTCATTCCACTCCGCTATTTTCCCACCATCCTCATAAGAATAGCGAAAATCGCTGAGCTGTAGATCGCCCGCGGCAGTGTCAGTCCCCTTATCCCCTGCCGCCTCCTTGTCTGCATTACTGCCATCTGCCATGGCATCACGCGGCATCAGCGATTCCAGTTTATCTGTCAGCAAGGGCAGCTCTCCCAGCAGATGGATTGCCTCCTCCAGCACTTGCCGGGCCTGATCCTTGTCGTCCAAGCCGACATAGCCGTCCGCCAGTCCCACATAGGCCTCGGCGCGCTTGGGGTCGATCTCGATGGCAGCGGTGAAGGCCAGGATGGCCTCCTCGTAGTTCCCCTCCTCCAAATACCGCAGGCCCAGATCGTACTGCTCCTGCCATGTGGGGACATTCTCGGTCTTCTGGGCGCAGGACACCATGGGAAATGCCAACGCACAGGCAAGAATCAGCGCAGCGATTCGCCTCATCGCTCCCCCCTCCTCACAACCAGCCGTTGCGCCGCAGGTTCTCGATGAGGCTCCCCAGCTGCTGGTAGTAGCTGGCCTCGTCGGAGCTGCGGAGCATACTGCCGGCGGTCTCGTACTCCTCCAGAGCGCCGCGGAAATCCCGGCTGCTCTCCGGCTTCTCGTTCTCTACGGTGATCAGTAAAATCCCACGCAGGGCGTGGGGCATGTAGTCCTCCGGGAATGCCTCCGCATAGTCGCTGAGGGCCGTCTCCGCCCGGCTGTAGTCCTTCAGCTCGTAGTAGATCGTATACAGGTTGGTGTACAGGTACTCCTTCCGCATCCCCAGCTCGATGACCTCGGTGAAGCACTCCGCCGCCTTGGTGAGGTAGTTGGCCGGCACGCCGGAGTCGGTGTGGTAGGCCTCGAAGTAGGCCAAGGCCAGCATCTCCCAGAGGGTCGTGTCGTGACGCAGGCCCTCCTGCACCACCGCCTCCGACAGCAGCGCCGCGGACTTGGTAGCCGGGTAGCGGATGGGGGACTGGTTTATTCGCATCAGCGCAGCGCAGTCCCGGTAGAGATCCCCCAAGGAGATGTAGCACCGGCGCGTCAGTCCGGGGGTCTCCGCTTGGTCCAAGGCGCTGAGGAAAGCCGTCTCCGCCGCCACATAGTCCTCCTGAGCCAGATAGACCTCCCCTTGGACGTACTCCGTCACATCGGCGCGGGCACCTTGGCCCACAAGGTCCTCCAGCACCCGGCCCGCCTCGTCAATCCGGCCCAAGCGGCCCAGGCACACAGCATAGTCCCGCAGGTTGTCCGGCGACAGCTCGCCCCCTTGGGCAAAGCCCTCCGCGGCCTGCTCATACTCCCCCAGCTCGAACTGGGCCGAGGCTATGGCCAGACGGGTGCCCACGTCCTCCCCGTGACGGGCGATCGCCGCCGTGCCGAAGTCGACGCACTCCTGCCACCGGCCGTTGAGGTAGAGGGCATAGGTCTGCTGCCGGTCCGGGTCCATCCGGTCGGGGTAGAGGCCGCGGGCCTCCTCCAAGACGGCCACAGCGCCCTCGTAGTCCGCGGTGTAGAGGGCGCTGGCCTGTGAGAGCAGTTCGCCATAGGCGGCCTCCTTCTCTTGGCCCATCAGCACCCAGCCCCCGGCCATCAGCCCCGCCGAGGCGGCGAAGAGCACGGCCACCAAGGCCACCCGCAGCCGCTTGGTCCGCTGGACCTTCTGCCACGCCTTGTCAAATCGGTAGCTGTGCTGGATATCATATAGGAGTTCGTCAATATTTTGATAGCGGTCCTTGGGCTCGCTCTGGACGCAGCGGCTCAGTATGTACTCGATACCGGGGGACAGGGAGGGCACCAGCTGGCGCACGGGGACAAACTGGTAGGGCGGCTCATAGGGGCTCTTGCCGGTAATCAGGTGGTACATGGTGACGCCCAAGGCGTAGATATCGGTGCGGCTGTCGGTCTGGGCCCGGCCGAACTGCTCCGGGGCGGCGTAGCCCTTGGTGCCGATGTAGGTGGTGTCCGCGCCGGACTCCTGCTTGTACTCCCGGGCGATGCCGAAGTCGATGAGCTTTAAGGTGCCGTCCGGCTGGAGCATGATGTTGGCGGGCTTCATGTCCCGGTAGATGATGGGGTTGGGCTGGCGGCTGTGAAGGTAGCCCAGCACGCCGCAGAGGTCCTTGAACCACTGGAGGGCTTGAGGCTCGTCCACCCGGCCCTGGCGCTTGAGCAGCTCCTCCAAGGTGACGCCCTCCACGAAGTCCTCCACGATGAGGATGCGGTCCGGGTCCTCGAAGATGTCCACAATCCGGGGCAGCATGGGGTGCTGAAGGCGCTTGAGGATGTTGGACTCGGCCAAGAAGTCGAACCGGGCCGTCTGCTGCTTGCGCACCTCCTTCACCGCCCACCGGGTGTGGAGGCGCTTGTGCTCCGCCAAGTAGACGGTGGACATGCCGCCGGTGCCGATGAGAGATTTGAGTTCGTATGTGTCGTTGAAGGTTGTCATTGGTGTGTCACCTCAAACATAAAAATCCATGTTAATACACGGCTGTTCAGATCCTTTTGTAACATCGAAAATCATCACTGCTCTTTTGATACCATTTGAAGACGTTAATCCAAGCGCATTGGTTGCGGCATGATGCTCTCCCATCTCAAGATGGCAGTACCCATCTGTGTGCCATCCGGCCCATAGGAAACAATCGTGACCGGATTTCCATAGCTGTCAAACTCAAATTCGGCATAGCTGCCCTTCAAGGGATCATCCTCTATAAAAGAATACAAGGTGAGCCGCCCGGTCTCCTCCACCTCCTGCCGGTGTTCAGGAATCAGCAAAGCATCACAACAAATGGCTCCCCCCTCATTGTTGTCGATCCAGCCGTTGCTATCGTTAATGGGAGTTCCTATAAGCATCATAAACTCTCTCGGTTCCTCATAGACAGCATCAAGGGTGCCATTGTAAGCACTGCAAAAAGTATACATCGCCCTGCGCATCAAAAGGCCGTTCTGCTCTACCAGATGATCGTCTGTGTAGCTGTATGTAACTAAATAGTCTTTGTAAGTAGAGTTTCCTGTATCATAAGTGTATTTCGGGGCTTGAATTACCCTTTTTATCATATATCCATATTCATCATATTCATATTGGTTATACTCTGCCAATGTCATATCCGTGC
>JAAWSV010000101.1 GCA_022801715.1 Oscillospiraceae bacterium | reverse complement strand
ATGACCATTACAAAGGATACTGTGATTGGCGATATCCTCACCCTTGCCCCCGACACCGCGCCCCTGTTCCTGTCCATCGGGATGCACTGCCTGGGCTGTGTCGCCTTTATTTCCTTGTGGACGCCTGCGGCTTGATTTGACATGCTCGGGGCGAATGAATCGCCCCTGCGCCAAGGTTTTGCCTAAAGGCAAAACGCTTGTGACGCCGCACTCGCGGCGGTTCGCTTTTACTGATGGGGGGACGTTTTGTCCGACTTCCTTTTGCTTTTATAGAATCAGTACCTGTAACGGAGGGTTGAAAGCTGCCTGCGATGATGGTATACTCTGTACAGATTCAGCCGGCAAAAGGGGCGGCGCGGCAGGCGGTGGAGAAGATCCGCCGGGAGACCGGGAGGGAGCGCGTCTGCGGCGCGGCTTCGGTCACAGACAGCGACTGCATCACTCGCACTTTTACCCATGATAGAAGCAGACCACGGACAGTCTCCTCTGTATAGCGGCGGCGGGCTGCCCGATTTTCGCGGGCGATTTGCCCCGCAGGGATGGGCAGACGGTCCAAGTCAACGGATTTTTTGTGGCGCAGGGCAAACTTTTTGCACAAAATCCCTTTACAAGATGTATATCTTAATATATAATATACACCTCGTATTTACACAGACAAGGAGAACATCCGCTATGAGAGAGGACTTTTCACGGACCTTGTGCCTGCTGCGGCAGGAGCGGGGGCTCAGCCAGCGGAAGGTGGCTGCGGAGCTGGGGATTAGTCAGGCGCTGCTGAGCCACTATGAGAAGGGCGTGCGGGAGCCGGGGCTCAACTTTGTGGTACGGGCCTGCGACTACTACCATGTCTCCGCCGACTTCATGCTGGGCCGCTCCCCGGACCGGGACGGCATCAACATTGGCACCGAGGCGCTGTACGACGCCAGCGAGGAGCGGGCCGGGTCCATGCAGGGCAGCATCATGGCCACTTTGCAGAAGAAGCTGCTGGTGAACTCCATCAGCGTGCTCTTCGCGCTCCTCGGCAAGGTGGGCAGCCGGGAGGCGGTGATGGCGGCGGCGGCCTACATCGGGGACGGGATCTACCGGATCTTCCGCCGGCTCTACCTGATCTCCCCCGACGCCAACGAGGATATGTTCAACATTACCCCCAACCACTTCAATGTGGGGGTGGTCACCTCCGACATGATCTTCGCCGAGGCGGACTTCTCTGACGCCTTAGCCGCCCACACGAAGGAGAAGGGGCCGGTGCCCCCCATGGATCGGGAGTCCCTGTCGGCGGCCTACCCCGGAGCCTACCAGTCCCTCTACCAGGTGATCCACACTACGGGGGAGAGGATACAGAAGATGGCGGCGTTTCGGAAAAATTAGGAATTAGGAGTTGTGGGATTTGCCTGCGGCGAACGGATATGAAATGATTTGCTTGGCAAGTATTCTTCACTCCTATCTGTTACTGAGGTGTTTATGAAACAAGAAAACATTCGGAATTTCAGCATTATCGCGCACATCGACCATGGGAAGTCCACCTTGGCGGATCGGCTTCTGGAGGCCTGCGGGGCGGTGGCGGAGCGGGATATGGAGTCCCAGCTCTTGGACAATATGGATTTGGAGCGGGAGCGGGGGATCACGATTAAGGCCCGGGCGGTGACCTTTGATTACACCGCTGAGGACGGGGAGGTCTACACCCTGAACCTGATTGATACGCCGGGCCACGTGGACTTTAATTACGAGGTCAGCCGCTCTCTCGCCGCCTGTGAGGGGGCGGTGCTGGTGGTGGACGCCAGTCAGGGCATCGAGGCCCAGACCTTGGCCAATACCTATTTGGCTATGGACAATGACTTGGAGATCCGCCCAGTGGTGAATAAGATCGACCTGCCCGCCGCCGACCCGGAGCGGGTAAAGCACGAGATCGAGGACATCTTGGCCCTGCCGGCCATGGAGGCCCCGGAGATCTCCGCCAAGATGGGGATCAACATCCCCGCGGTGCTGGAGGATGTGGTGCGGAATGTCCCCGCCCCCTCCGGCGATCCCAACGCCCCCCTGCGGGCGCTGATCTTCGACAGCTACTACGACGCCTACAAGGGGGTCATCGTGTACTTCCGCATTATGGAGGGCACAGTGAGAAAGGGCATGAGCATCAAGATGATGGCCTCCGGCGCCCAGTACCAGATCTTGGAGTGCGGCCTGCTGCGACCCTTGGGGTACGAGCCCTGTGACACCCTGACGGCGGGGCAGGTGGGCTATCTTACCGCCTCCATCAAGAACGTCCGGGACACCGAGGTGGGCGATACCGTCACCGGTACAGAGGAGCCGGCGGCGGAGGCCCTGCCCGGCTATCGGAAGGCGCAGGCTATGGTCTACTGCGGCGTGTACACTGAGGATGGCAGCAAGTACCCGGATCTGCGGGAGGCTCTGGAGAAGCTCCAGCTCAATGATGCGTCGCTGACCTTCGAGCCGGAGAGTTCGGTGGCCCTGGGCTTCGGCTTCCGGTGCGGCTTTTTGGGGATGCTCCACAGTGAGGTCATCCAGGAGCGGCTGGAGCGGGAGTTCGATTTGGACTTGGTGACCACGCTGCCCTCGGTGATTTACAAGGTCACCAAGACCGACAGTACGGTGGTGAACGTGGATAACCCCCACAACTACCCGGATCCGGCGTCCATCGCCGAGGCGGAGGAACCCTTTGTGAAGGTGTCAATTTTGACGCCCAATGAATACGTGGGGAACATCATGCCCCTGTGTCAGGAGCGCCGGGGGGAGTTCAAGGACATGCAGTACCTGGACACCAACTTGGTGGAGCTCCACTACCAGATGCCCTTGAACGAGATCATCTACGACTTTTTTGATACCTTGAAGGCCCACACCAAGGGCTATGCGTCCTTGGACTATGAGCTGTCCGACTATCGGAGCAGTGATCTGGTGAAGGTGGATTTGCTCCTGAACGGGGATCAGGTGGATGCCCTGAGCTTCATCGCCCACCGGGATAAGGCGTATCCCCGGGCCCGGCGGCTGTGCGAGAAGCTGAAGGACAACATCCCCCGCCAGCTCTTCGAGGTGCCCATCCAAGCGGCCATCGGCGGCCGGATCATTGCCCGGGAAACGGTGAAGGCCATGCGCAAGGACGTGCTGGCCAAGTGCTACGGCGGCGACATCACCCGGAAGAAGAAGCTGCTGGAGAAGCAGAAGGAGGGCAAGAAGAAGATGCGGAACCTGGGGACGGTGCAGCTGCCGACGGAGGCATTTATGGCGGTGCTGAAGCTGGATGAATAGGAGGGCGGCATCTTTTTCTTGCCCTCCGCGAGCGACAGCGAGCCGCCGCGCCAGCGGCGCCCAAGCGTTTTGCGGAGCAAGACCTTGGCGCAGGGCGGATTCACTCCGTCCGAGCAAGTGAAATAAAGATGGGGTCCCCGCAAAATCGGAGATTTTACGGGGCTGGCAAGAAGAAGATGCGGAACCTGGGGACGGTGCAGCTGCCGACGGAGGCATTTATGGCGGTGCTGAAGCTGGATGAATAGGGGCACACATTGTGCGCTCCTGCGCCGCATTTCCGCTAAAACTGCGCGGTCGGACACTCCTAAATGAAAACTTTTCCTTGCATATGCCGCGCGGGCGTGTTATAATAACTCTGTCAGAAGCTGGTCAGAGTTTCATGACACTCACGCAAAAAGAAACCCCAAGGGGTGTGTTCCCTTGGGGTTTCGTCGTGCTCACTTGCCCTTGCGGCGCCTGTCGAGCCACTTGCATATGTAGTGAACCACTACACCTGCTGCAACAGACACCCAAAAACTGGTCAGAGCGACCTCCATGACACTCACCTTCTCCCTGTTGCCAGTTTGGAGAAGGGCGGCAGCACTATTGTAGCAGAATTTGACAGGATTCGCAAGGATAGACGCACTGCAAAAGAAAGGCCAGCACCCCCACGGGGCGCTGGCCTTTCCTGTTTATGCCTTACTTGCTGTAGGGCTTGCTGGTGTCGATGAACATCCCCTGCTCCCTGCTCCAGCCCACATAGAAGTTCAGGGCCTTGCCCAGATCCCGGAGCTTGAAGTAGTTGCTGCCGCCGATCTTGTAGACCTGCGCGTCCACCTTCTCACCGTCCACGTAGATCGTGTCGTTGCTGACCGCGGCGGTCTGACTGCCTCCAGTGGCCGCGCCTGCTAAGTCGCCGGCCTGCTTGGTGTAGGACTGCCCGGTGGTGGCCGTGGCGGACTTCTTCGCGTTGTCATAGCCCACGCTGAACTGCTTCTCCGTGCCGCTCAGGAGGGCGGCCACGTCCCGGAGCTTGAAGTAGTTGCTGCTGTCGATCTTGTACACCGTGGGGTCGGCGGCGGTGCCGTTCACCGTCAGCCTGTCATTGGTGGGACTGGCGGAGACGGGGGTGCTGGAGGGCTGAGCAGGCTGGTCCTTGCCGGAGTCAGCGGACTGGGCCGGCAGGACGGTGATCCTAAAGCCGCAGCGGAATAGCAGGTCGGTGGGCGACGGTTGGGTCGCCGCCGCAACATAGTACAGGCCAGGCTCGGAGAGTGTGTACTTGGCGCCGGAGCGGACGAGGGGTGTGCCGTAGTCGGAGTCCTCGTATTCCTCCCAATTTTGCGCCTGAAGGGTGTCCCCGCCGGGGAAATTTTCGGCGGCGGAGGCGGAAAAGATGATCAGATCGCCTATAGAGATGACCTCGGCGGGAGCGTTGCAGGTCAGAGCATAGGTGAGATCTTCACCTGCGATGGACTCTTCAGCCGTTGCGGTGGAGAGTACCTGCGTGATCTTTACAACTCCATGCAGCGAGACCGTTCCCCCGTTTTCAGCGCCGCCGGCGCCCTGCTGGGACTGGGTGGGGGTCTCAGGGGAGCCGGAGTCGGGGACGCCGGCGGGGAGAACCTCAAGGATGACCTTGCTGCGGGGCGTCCAGCAGCCTACAAAATCGGAGCCAAGCGTGTGGTCGCCATAATGGAGCACTTTTTCTTTCCCATTTCTCTGGTAAATCCCCGCCTCATTCAGCTCCATACCATACAGATACAGCGTACCGTCTGCATAAAACGGAGAATTTACTCCTATCATATCCCCTTCTCCTATGGTGTACTTGGTCATGGGTTCCACGTTGTTTTCCACATAACCCTGCACATCTGTTCCGTCAACCTTGTGGTCAAGGGTTATACAAGTTTGATGGTCTGAATCACTATCGATATAGATCCACAGACCTTCGACTCTGGCAAACGCGGGGATGGACAGGCTCAGGCACAGGACCAAGGCCAGCACCAAGGACAGTGCTCTCTTTTTCATGTTTATGACCATTCCTTTCCGCTGCGCTCCAAGGCACCAAAGGGAATGAAACGCAGGTGCCCCTAACGCAGCAAGTCAAAATTTGTTAGACTGTG
>JAAWSV010000100.1 GCA_022801715.1 Oscillospiraceae bacterium | reverse complement strand
GTATCAACATGGCTGCTGGCAGTAAGCAGATTCCGCCCGAGGACACGCTGGCGAGCTTGCTGCTGACACTCACCGCTCTGTCTGGCGAGTTCCCCACGGTCCAGGTAAGCCGCCTGCCCAGTACAGGCGCATATCAGGAAAAAATCCTCAAATCGCTCAAAGGGGAAAAACTCCTGCGGACTTATTATCGTGATGGGCTGCGGGCGCTCCGGTTGACCACAACCGCTAAAAAGCTGATGGTGGACAAGTGGCCGGATCGGTTTCTGCCCTATCTCTCCGGCAGTATCGAGACGAATGTGTTGAAATCGGAAGTGCCCCGCCGCCTGCGGCTCCACCGTATGGCTGAGGTTCTGGTGACAATGCTCAATGCTGGCGTTTCTGTGTTTCCTTGGGAAAAGCCGGATATATTCAACCCCACGCCGCTCGCCGCCGCTCCGTACATCAACCAGCCCGCCTATTACAGTTCCAGAGAGGTAAAAGGCTTGGGCGCACAGGCGGTCAAGATACGCGGCTCCCGCTCAACCGGCCTTCTTCTGACAGATGATGCTATCTTCACTGTCTACAACGCCGGCCCCTTTGCGATGAAGTGGGAATACAAAGCGGAAATGCGGCTCAAAGCCATGCTTCAGACAGAGCTATGTCAATGCCGGCTCCCAAGACAGTACCAAAACGCCGCATTGAATGCCATCGTGTTCGGCCAAGGTATGGAGCGGATGCTGCCGCTGATGAATGACAGCGGTGGACAGCGGGATTACTTTGTGTTGGATGGAAATTACCAGCACTTCTATTACCTGCCCAACGACCACCATGGAGAACTGATTTTGCAGCTGCTCTGTGACGCTGAACAACAGGCGGTTCTGGATGCTATTCTCTCCCAAGACTTGTCTCCCTGCCGCTCCGATTGGGTGGTGGAAAACGATGCAATGGACGGCGATTCCCCGGTGCTGTTTGCCTACGCCTGCGATATGCCCCGCATAAAACGGTTTGACACCGCGCTGGAACTGCATGGGAAAAATGGGGCGCTGTTCTGTTTTGATTTCCAAGCGGATGCCATGCGTCAGGTCTGTGGTCAGAGGGCAAAAATAACGAGCCTTGACTTTGAAAAGGTCAAGGCTCTGCTGTTTGATGGGGGCTTTTGAACGGTCAGGCTGTGTCACACAGTTTCAAAATCAGTTTCATCCAACAGTTTTGAGATGTCGCGGCCGGCATAGACAACTCTGGCAATACGAACCACCCGCTGTTCAGTGTCCACAATGTAGAGCACCTTGTAGTTCCTTACCAGCAGCTTCCGGATCCCCAGCGCACGGAGCCGTTCATCATCCTCATACGGACAGCGATCCGGCATCTGCTTCAAGCTGAGAATTTTTTCTTTCAAGAGGCGGTATAGCTTCCCAGCAGTTCGAGGTTCCAAAAGGGCCTGTCCAATATAGCGCATGATGTCGGTAATATCCGCCTGTGCCTGTATACCAATTTCAATCCGATAATTCATCATAGGCCGAACTCAGCCTCGATTTCTCGAAACACATCCTCCGCCGGGCGTGTACGGCCAGCAACGCAATCATCATAGCCGCGCTTTACTTCGGCAAAAAACTCGTCTTCTGTCAAGCCGCCTGCGGCGACCGGCGTCTTAACCGGCAAAGTAACCTCAAAAGGCAATCCCCGCCGGAGTACGATCTGATTCAGAAAAATATTGATTGCGCTGGACATCGGCATACCAAGCTGAGACAGGATACTTTCCGCTTGTTCCTTCAGCGAGGCATCTACTCTTGCAAAAACATTGGCGTCTTTCGCCATGGTCATCACATCCTTTCGTCTCTTATTATACGCTGTTGCCTATACAATAGCAAGCACTTTTGGAGGGATTTCATATAGCGAAGAGAACATTTGTAAAATTGCTGCTCATTGTACCCGCCGCCTTGGCTGCCCTGCTCTATGGGGGCGGGTACATTGCTCAATTCCTGTACAACTACGATGTATGGCAGGCGGCGGGCGGGAGCTTTGGCACTGCGCCGGCGTTCCCCGATTCCGGCTTCTTTGCCTGTATCGCCGCTGTGTTCCACTGGCCCTACGGCCTGTATGGTCTGGGCAGCTGTGTGGCCACGCTCGCTGTGCTGATCTTCATGGTCATGCGGATGGGGTACAGCGAGACGGGGGCATACGACCGGGAGCGTAACCTGATCTACTCCAACAAGGGCACCTACGGCACAGCGGGCTTTATGAGCAAGAAGGAGCTGAAAAGCGTGCTGGACTTGGTGCCCAATATCCGTAAGCACCACGGCATTATCTTGGGTGAGATAGACGGCGAAGTGATCTGCGTCCCGGACAAGACCCGGTTCAACGGCAACTTGGCGGTATATGGGGCCAGCGGCTCCAAAAAGACACGGGCCTTCTGCATGAACATGATCCTGCAAAGCGCCGCTCGGAGGTCCTCACTGGTTATCTGTGACCCCAAGAGTGAGCTCTACGAAAAAAGCAGTGCCTACCTCCGGGACCAGGGCTACACCGTGAAGGTGTTCAATCTCGTCACGCCCGCCGCCTCCGACTCTTGGAACTGCCTTTCCGAGATTGAGGGGCAGGAGCTGATGGCCCAGCTTTTCTGTGATGTGATCATTAAGAATACCGGCAATGGGCAGGGCGACCACTTCTGGGACAACGCTGAGATGAATCTGTTGAAGGCCTTGGTGCTCTACGTGGAGCAGGGCTACCCGGAGAACAGGCGCAGTATCGGAGAGGTCTACCAGCTTCTCGCCACGAGCAGCGAGAAGGAGCTGAATGCCCTGTTCGATGTACTCCCCATCTCCCACCCGGCCAAGGCCCCCTACAACATTTTCAAGCAGTCCAGCGAAAGTGTCCGGGGCGGCGTCATCATCGGGCTGGGGTCCCGGCTCCAAGTGTTTCAAAATCAAGACATCCACAATATTACCGGCCACGATGAAATTGACTTGGAGCTGCCGGGCAAGCAGCCCTGCGCCTACTACTGCATCACCAGCGACCAAGACAGCACCTTCGATTTCCTGTCCTCGCTGTTTTTGTCGTTCATCTTCATCAAGCTGGTGCGGTACGCCGACCAGAACTGCCCCGGCGGGGCGCTCCCCGTCCCTGTCCATGTGCTGGGCGAGGAACTGTGCGCCTGCGGGGTCATCCCCGACCTGAGCCGGAAGATCTCCGTCATCCGCTCCCGGAATATCTCCATGTCCTGTGTGTTCCAAAACCTCGCAGGGCTTCAAAACCGCTATCCCTACAACCAGTGGCAGGAGATCTTAGGCAACTGCGACATCACCCTGTTCTTGGGCTGTACCGATGCCCTGACCGCACAGTTTATCTCGGACCGCACAGGCGAGGCATCTATCGCTGTCACCAGCAGGGCCAAGCAGCTGGGTACTTGGCGTATCTCCAACTACACTCCGGAGTACCGGGAGACCAGCGGTGTGGGCAAGCGGAAGCTGATGACGATGGACGAGGTGCTGCGTATGGATATCGACAAGGCTCTGGTAATCCTCCGGGGCAGAAAAGTATTGGAGGTAGATAAATATGACTATTCCAAACACCCAGAGGCGAAGAAGCTGCGCGCGAGCAAGGCCGCCTCCCACATCCCCGCATGGCAGTCTGAGGGCCGTAAAGAGGAGCAGGCGGCGGCAGCGCCTATTCCGGCCAAGCCAAAACCGCCGCGCTCCAAGGCGCCGGCAAAAAAAGCGGTACCCACAAAACAGCCCACGCCAGCGAAAGCGAAGCCTTCAATGCCGTCCGTACCAGTCGATCCCCCCAAGGAGCCAGCCCAAAAGCCGGTATCACCTTCACCCCCGCCCAGACGCTCTGCCGCAAAACCGGCCCAGAAGTCTGGGCAGCGGGTGGTCACCGCAAACAAAGATTCTATCTTATCAAAACCCAAAAAGGAGGAGTAACCATCTATGCCTAAAAAGAAAACCGTAGTCCCTGATGAACAGCCTGTGGAGGGTCTGGCCGCTGCTGAGACCGGAGGCGAGGAGAATACCGCCCTGTTTCCGGAGGCTGCTCCCAGCGAGGAGGGGGAGAACATCCCCGCCGGCGAGGAGACCCTGTTTAACAGTCCGCCTCCCGATTCCCCTGCCGGGGAGGAACCGCCCAGCGATGTCCCCTATGGCGATATACCCGATGCGGAGGCTCTTCCCGCTGAGGATGGCGCGCCTGCCGCCGGGGAGCCGCCCGCTGATCTCCCACCTGACAGTCCGCCCCAAGAGGAACTGCCGTCCGGCGGCGATTTCCCGTTGGGTGAGGAGAACCCCTTCCCCGATGTGGGTGACACCGCCCTGTTCCCTCAACCCCAAGAGGATATGGAACCGGAGAGCGACGACCCTGAGTATGGGGCGCTGCTCCAAGAGCTGAGCGAAGCGGAGCAAGAAGAGCCCCATGTGGATGATCCCCTGACCTTGGACCCGCCCCCTGACGAGGGATTGGCCGGCAATGTCCCACCCCCTGATCTGCCCGGACAGGAGGAGGACATGGACGATGAGTCGTCCATTCAGCCCCGGTGTCCCAGAGGCCAGTCCCGCCGCACCGCTGAGAGCCCCGCCCCCGCCACTGACCCGCGCCGTGACCGGGTGCTGACCATTGCGGCCAGAGACGAGGTGCAGACGGCGGAGGAGCGGGAGGCCATCATCTGGCACGAGATCCAGAATGCCCACTGGACCCGGCGCATCCTCACCGGCACTCTGGACGGCGTGGAGCGGACGGAATCCGGCCTGACCGTGGCCGTGGTCAACTACAAGGGCTTTCGGGTGGCAATCCCCGTCAAGGAGATGTTGCTGTTCACCGGGAAAGTCCCCTCCGGTGCGGACTTCCAAGAGCTGATGAGCCGTATGCGGGGCATTCTCACCGCCCGGCTGGGGTCCGAAATCGACTTCATTGTGAAGGGCCATGAGAACAAGAGCCGCAGCGTGGTTGCCAGCCGCAGGGACGCCATGTACCGCAAGCGCCAGACCTTCTATCTGGATAAGGACGAGCGGGGCGAGCCCATGATCTACGAGGGCCGCGTGGTGCAGGCCCGGGTGGTGGCGGTAGCGGAGAAGGTGGTCCGGGTGGAGGTGTTCGGCGTGGAGTGCCCCATCGTGGCCCGCGGCCTGTCCCACGCTTGGTTGGGCAACGCCGCCGAGCATTACCATGTGGGTGACCGCATCCTTGTCCGGGTGCAGAGGATCACCGGCGCCACGGTGGAGGATCTGTCCATCACCGCCGATGTGCGCAGCACCACTACTGACACCTCCGCGGAAGATCTGAAGAAATGCGTGCGGCAGGGCCGGTACGCCGGCCGGGTCACTGATGTGCGGGGCGGCGTGCTGTATGTCCGGCTCAACAACGGCGTCAACGCCATTGCCCACTGTCAACGCCGATATGAAATTGTAAGAAAACGCCGAAGAAATTTTGTAGTTTTTCGGCGGCAAGGGGGGGACAAAATCAAGCGTTTCCTTGCTCAA
>JAAWSV010000099.1 GCA_022801715.1 Oscillospiraceae bacterium | reverse complement strand
TGCTTAAAATATGGATGATAGAGCTTTGCTGATATAGCTCCTTCGTTTCCACATCCAGCCCGTTTTTCTCCCCCAGCAGCATCGCCTTCATAATCGACGATCCTTGGCGGGGTTTTGTCTGATGACGCCGCGGCCCATCAGGTAGGTGTAAAAGGATTTCAGGGAGGCCACGCCGCGGGCCACACTGGACGCGGACTTGCCGTGACCGGCCATGTAGGTCATGTAGCTCTCCACCTCTTTGGAGGTGCACCGCTCCACCGCGGGACCCTCGGTGAGCTTTAAGTACGCCTCAAACTGGCGCAGATCCCGCAGGTAGGAGGATACCGTATTCTCCGAGGAGCGCCTCTCATCCCTGAGATATGTTCTGTATGCTTCAATGTAGTTGACCAAAAAAGAGGCCTCCCCTCCCGGGAGTCCAGCGCGGGACGCCGCAGGCGCACCATGAACTCCCCCGGCCATCCAAAGCCGGTATCATAATTTTTTACTTCGCCGGGCAGAAAACAGGGGAGGGATTCCCTCCTCCTCAGCCGGCCAAGGCCGGCTCTGTCAGCACACCCAGCGCCAAGTGAAAGAGATTCGGAGTGATGTAGCGTTCAAAGCACACCCCGATCATCAACAGCACAACACAGACAAACAGCCGGTAGAAGCAGCTCCCGTCATAGAGCGCCGGCGCACACCGCTTCCCCCGGGGCCAAGGCAGCAGGGACGAGGCCGCGCGCCAAGCGTAGGACCCCAGCCAGAGGAAACAGGGGAGGGTAAACACCAGCCGCACCCCCAGCGCCCCCAAGGCCAGCACCGCGCCCTGGCGTCCATAGACCTGAACGAAGCAGGCGATGGCAAACATACTGGTGAATCCAAACGCCCCGGCAAGAGCCGGAACCACCAGCGTCCCAATGGCCGTGAAGCCGAAGAGGAAGCTGAGCACCACCGCCCCGTAGTAGAGGCGCACCGCCGTCAGCAGCGGCACCGCGTTCTCCACCCCCCGCTGGAACAGCTCACAGTAGCCCGTCAGATACTCCGAGAGCATCAGCTGGGCGTGGTCGCCGCAGTAACCGGCATAGGCGTAGCCCCCCGCCGCCCCCAAAAGAAACAGGAGCGAGAGACACAGCATCTGCACAGTAGGCGCCTCCGCACCCTGCATCCGCCGCACAAAGGATCGAAACCCCACAGTCATCACCTCACAGCTATCCTATGAGGGAGCTTGTTCGCTTAGAAGTCCTTGTCCATTCTCACTCCGCCAGTTCTTCCCAGAGCCGCCCTCGGGGGAGAAACGCACCCCCACTTTGACCGCTCCGTGGTTCTCTATTACTATAGGCCATTTTGGGAAATTTATCAAGTTCATTTCCACAACTTCCTCGTTTTTGTTTGTTATGTCAAAATCTTATGTTAACTACGTTATGTAAACCGTCGACACCAAAAGAGCCGGGGCGGCGTTACCACTGCCCCGGAACACATAATTTAGGGTCTAATCGCCCAAAATCCCACTATATATGGACCGCTTCCGCTTTTTGCCCTTCAACCCGGCGTTCCGCTTGGTTTTTCACATAATCCGGGCCGCTCCACAGATTTTTGTTGTTTTTCACCAAAGCGTTTTTCCACCAGCGGTGGATAGAGGCCGGTCCGATCAGCCCATCGACTTATGTAACCATCTCCGCCTCACCGCCGCTTGGTGCTTCTGCGCCCCTTCTTTCGTCCCCCGAGGAGCGCCGCCAGCAGACCGCCCAGCGCGGCGCTCAGACCCAGAGCGAAGATCTGGCTCCCCACGGTCAGTCCCTCGCCGAAGGCCAGGGCCACGAGCAGTATCACTGCCAAAAACAAAAACGCGCACCCCAGACACAGCGGCAGCCGCCCATGCTGCTCCCGCCGCAAAAAGACCATGGAGGACAGAAGGACAGACAGGAACGCCGACAGGCAGATCAGCACCGGCGCCCTCCCCTCCCCTACCGCCTCCTTGGCGATCAACAGCGCGTTGATGAGCTGGAACAGGAGGTAGCACCCCACAATCCCCAGCACATTCAAGGCCACCATCTTCCAGTCAATTCCGCTCTTTTTGGACTCCGGCATATGAAACCTCCCGTTGATCGCAACCCGCCTCCGCCAACCACCGGGCCGAGGACAGGTTCCCGATATTTGTTACAACATATTTGTAAAGAGCGGCATTTATGCGTTCCCACGCATAAGAATCCTCCGTCAAAGAAACAATAGAGGCATCCAACGCTTTTGACAGGAGGCAAATTTATGGAGAAATCGGAACGGCGCTACGAGATTGTCAAGGAGCTGTTTCTTCCCTGCACCACCAGTCTGCTGCCCCACAACTGCGAGATCGAGGAGCGGCAGCTGTCCTCCCCTTGGGACTATGTGCGCTCCCTCTACCCTGGCCGGCAGGACGCTCTGTTCTCCGAGAGCGAGGAGGAGGGCAACCCAGCTATCGAAGTGACCTTTGACAGCGGCCAGCGGCACAAGTATACGTTCCATCCGCTGTAGGCGCAAAAAGAGAAGGGGACATTTTTGTCCCCTTCTCTTTTTGTCCTCGCTGCTCTCAGTATCTGAGGCAGTCGATAAATCTTACCTCTCAAATAAAACGTCGTCCTTTACATAGAAGGTGTCGAATCGTCCGTTTTTATATAGGATGTCCACCACCGTGCCGGTGAATACGGGGTATTTTCCGTCGTTCTTCGGTAAGCCCTCCCCGGCGATTCTCCGCATCGCGTCGGACAGCTCGACCAAGCGGAACGCCGGGCCCTTCTCCGGAGGCAGGACCACTATGTCCACTTGGTAGACCCGGGGATCCAGTCCGTAGAAGAGGCGGCTCTCCTCCCGCAAGCTGCGAACATGGTATGTGCCTCCCCAGCAGCGTGCGGAGAACTGCTGGTAGAGCTTTTCCGGCATCTCGTAGATCTCCACCTCTCCCCTCCCCTGCTGGTTTCGGATGGCGAAGCGGTAGTCGTGGTGGTATCGCATGCTGTACATCCGGCTGAGCATGAACAGCTCGCCGCTTCGGAGGACCAGTTCCCCGTTTCGCATCCGCTTGGCGTCCCGCTGTTCGCAAATCCCCGCCCAGACGCCCATCAAACCCACAGCAAAGAAGAGCAGAAAAAAGAACGCGATAAAGGCGATCGACCAAGGTGAATAGCGCAGAGGGCGGCCCTCGTCCGAGCCGGACAGCATGGCCACGATGGGTATTGCGAAGAAGACGAGGGGCGGCAGGGCGCTGTGCAGCAGGGATGGGATGAAGATCTTCGCCTTCCGCTTGCTCCCCTGTACGCTTATTTTCTCGTAGTGTCCCCAAAGGCTCAAGGATGCGTCACCTCCTAAAAGCTGCATTAGATTCTACATTCTTTGGCGGATGTCGATAGAACAGGCGCACAATGTGCGCCCCTACATAGGTGCGGTGTCCTATGGAGGGACCGATTGACACCGATTTGATCAGCGCCTCTTTATATATAGTTTACTACACTTATCGCCATTTTTCCAGTCCCAATGTAAAGAGAGCGCCCCCATCAAAACGACAGGGGCGCTCTTTTTGCATGATGTCTCACTCGGTTTCACAGTAAGCCCGGATGGCCTCGGTGAAGAAGGCCGCACAGCCCGGCGCCACCTTCTCGTCGTAGCAGGCGGCGAAGCGGGGATCTCGGGTATACAGCTCCCCCACGCCCACTTGGGCTTGGGGTGAACAGGGGCGGCCCCAGCATTTCTCCAGCCAAGCCCGGTGGAGCCGGCAGGCCTCTTGGGCGGTCCCACCGGCGGGGTCACCCTCCTCCATAGCCCGCCGCAGCAGGGTCAGGTACTCCTCCGACAGCAGTTCCGTCTCCCGCCACTGCGCCTCTGTCATGCCGGCGGCGTACTGTCCATAGGCCGTCATGGTCTCCTCGCCGTAGCGCTCCCGGCACTCCGCGCCGTATTGCACCTCGTTCTCCGCCAAGGCCTGTGCCTTGGTCTGTGCAAATCTCTCCGAATCCGTCATGGTTTGTTCTCCTCTCATGGTCTTAACGGCACAGGTCACGGCCTCGATAACCGCCTCCAACCTGTCCCGCTCCGCACGGAGGCTGCGCAGCTGGTTCTCCAGTGCCGCCGCCCTGTCCAAAGAGGGGTCGTCTAACAGGCGCCGAATCTCCCGCAAGGGCAGGCCCATGCTCCGATAGAGGAGAATCTGCTCCAAGCGATCCACCTCCTCCGACCCGTACCGACGGTAGTCGTTGCCCGCATCTCTGCCCGGCCGAAGCAGTCCGATGGCATCGTAGTACCGCAGGGTTCGGGGCGTCAGCCCGGTCAGCGCCGCAATCTGCTGCACAGTGTAGTCCATTGCACTCACCTCCAAGGAGAAGGATAGCCCCTGACGCCGCGTCAAGGTCAAGAGGTTTTTTGAAGGAAAACAAAAATCTTTTACTGCAAAGCACGGTTTGTTCCATAACATCAGAACAGCGGCGTCTTGCGCCGCTATCCTCCCCTGCCAGTATATACAGCAGACGCCAACGGTGGCTTGTGCATCGGACGCAGCCGCGCCGATCACCGGGGCTTGGGGGCCTTTGGCCACCAACAAGCGGCACAGGGTATATACCTGCGCATGGCTTGCCCCACTACCACTGCTATCAGCATCCAAAAAAGGATTGAATGTCATTCGCTTTGGTGGTACACTGAATATGCGATAAATCGACAAATCAACATTTTGAAAGCCGTATAGAATAAGACTTAAAGATTCCGAGAGTCTATCAATAAGGAAAGAAGGAAATTTTGCCATGGGAATTGTAAAAATGTTGACAGCACTGACATTGTGTGCGTCTATGTTTGTCACCGCTGGAGCAGGGGCAATGTCTGCCGACACCGCCGAAGCCGCCGAGATCGAAGTGGAAACCGCCGAGACCGAGGCCACTGTTGTTATGAATACGGCAACGGTTAAGGGTGTAACATGGTATCTGGTGGAAAACGAAGCCCACCTAAGAGCTATTGGCACAGGGGAGTACGGTCTGGACAAGAACTATATGCAAAATGCGGATATCACCATGTCCACGACAGAGTGGGTGCCAATCGGAACCGAAAGCAATCCGTTCACAGGACAGTACAACGGCAACGGCTACGAAATCAGGGGACTGACAATGACAAGTCCTACCGTCAAGATTATTGGTTTCTTTGGCTTTGCAGGAAACGCACAGCTCTACAACATTACGCTGCGTGACCTTGACATTGAAACCGCAGGCGGTCAGGGCAAGTCGGTTGGCGCTATTTGCGCCAGAGCCACTGACTGCAATATCCACAGCAACGAAGTGTACTCTATTTACGATTAAACAGTGGCCAGTGGTTCAAGAGAGGGCTATCAATACTGATAAGCCCCCTCTTTATCGGGGGGATTTCATCTTTACTATACTGAACAAGGGCATAAAAGGATAATGGCTTGACGGTAGTCAGCCGTCAGATTTTCCACTCAATTTGCAGCTTCTCGCTGGTGGCGCGAAT
>JAAWSV010000020.1 GCA_022801715.1 Oscillospiraceae bacterium | reverse complement strand
CGTACCACTCTACCTTATAGGTCAGTTCCTTCCACTGCGCGGTGATGGTGATGTTGCCGTCCTTATCGGTTTCGGGCTCACCCCACCCAGTGAAATAGTAGCCATCGCGGGTAGGATCATTGGGATAGAGCTTACTGTAGTCCCCATCCGGGTCAATGGTTTCCACCTTTATGGGGGTATCAGTATAACCATCCAGCCAAGTAACGGTGATAGTTTTGGGAACCTCTATACTGTAGGTGTTCTTAACTGCAAGGGTCTTTTGATAAGTGACACCAGGCATCTCAAAAGTCACCGAAGCGCCACTGCCAAAACCGTCAGCAGGATATACTGGCCCAAACTGCAAGCTGTAACCGTCTACCTTCGCGCTGTCCAAGTCTTCAGTGATAATGACGACATTTTTGTAGCGCTCGCTCTCATCATCGGACATGCCGCCCTCACCCGTCAGAATATCCCAAACAGTCGGGGTGATTGTGCCAGTGTAAGTGCCATTGGGCTGCTTGGCCAGATTGACTTTGCCCTGTTGCAACTCACCAACCCGCTGGTTGTCCTTGGTGCGATACACCTCGTAGGTCAGTTCGACTTGGGGGGTATCCACACCGCCAGCAAGACCGTCAAAGGACTTTTTGACAGTGAAATTGCCAAGTTTTGTTTCAGGGTCATTCGACACCGTGCGCTCATAGCGCACGGTAAAGGTACCTTGGTTGCCAGTTGCGCCCATTGGAACCTTTACGGGTGAAGGATCACTGCTCATACTTCTGTACTTATAAGTGTTCCCATTATAGTTGGGCTCTCTGCTCTTGATATCAGACTGTAATATATTTTTGGGAACATTGTAGTTTGGTGCTGTTACACTCTGGTATTCTGGATCGCTACGCCCATCAAACTTACCATTCGTGTAATACTCGTGGAAAATCGTCACATAGGGCCCGCTGGGGATAGTAGGGTCTCCAGGGTTCGGAGCACCGCCATTATCCTTAAGCTTAACGCCATAAAGCATCAGATAAACAGAGACACCTTGAGCTCCCGCAGGCAACTGATAAGGATTTCCAATCGTAGTAGAACTATTATAGTTTGAGCCATAAGTTTTGGCGTACTTGTAACCTGAATAGCTCTCAATATTGGAAAACAACTCATCAGGCGTCAAAAAAGTCAGCGTTCCGCTGGCGCTTCCGCGCTCAGTCGTCCACGTTGCAGTAAATCGATTCGCACCGCCAGACCAAGTAGCGTCCGTCGTCGTGAGTGGCCAAGCATTATTCAGCTTCACATTTGACGTCGGCAAAGAAGACTTTGCTTTCAAGCCAAACTGTGACGGAGTTTTTGAGCCATATCCCGTAAAGGAATCCCAGATATATACCGTAAGATTAACTCTGACGGTATCCATCGCCAGTGGCTCAATTTCCGGGTTAAGCTCACCCTCTAAGCTCTCCAGCAGGCTCTCACGATAGGCCTTGGCATAAGCCAGAGCATCGGCGTTAGCCTTCTGGTCCTCGGGAGAGAGGCGGTCGTAGATGGCAAGGTAAGCATCCACGGCGGCGAGCGCATCGTCTACGTCGTCGGTAGCACTTACAGCGTCAAAAGCGGCTTCCAGCTCATCCTTGGTGGCGTAGTTGGGTGTGCTCGGCTTTGTGTCGGTGTCCACGTCCACGTCGGTGTTGGTGTCCACGTCTATATCCGTATCGGTATCTACATCCACATCCGCGTCAGTATCTGCGTCTACGTCTGTATCGGTGTCTACATCCACATCTGTGTCAGTATTCACGTCTACATCTGTATCAGTGTCTACATCCGCATCCGTATCCGTATCTACGTCCACATCTGTATCGGTATCCACGTCCACGTCCGTATCCGTATCAACGCCTGCATCTGTATCGGTATCCACGTCTGCATCCGTATCAGTGTCCACATTCACGTCCGTGCCCGTATCCACATCTACATCTGTATCGGTATCCACGTCTACATCCGGGGCGGAGGACCCAGTGCTCTCCTCTGCCTGAGTGCTCTCGGAGATAGATGGTGCAGGCTCTAAGCTGTCACTCTCCTCAGCAAAGGCAGTGACTTGCAGCAAGCTTATGCACATGACCAAGGCCAAGAACATAGACAGGCCGCGTCTGGATAAGTTTCTCCAGAACTTCATAAAAATCCTTCCTTTCTTTGCAAACTCTTGCGCGGACGCAAAGAATCCGGTAGCTGGGCTGCCGTAGCGGAATCGGACAGCTCCGATTCATACCGTAGGCCCCTTGCTTTGCTGTCCCACGGTTTCCCGTGGTTTGCCAAGTTGCAACCGAACGAACATAACAGCGGGAGAGACTGTCCCCTCCGCCGCCTTAGCCTCTGGCTTTGCGTCCCATCGTTTCCAATGGTTTGCCATGCGCCTGCATCCAGCCCGCCGCCAGCGGCGCATATGACGGCGGGCAATCTCACGGGCGGGTCCAATTTCATCTTCCCTACCTCCTTACCATGGAATCTATGAATCAACCGCCAATTGCCGCGTCCTCCGCAGCTTTGGCCGCTAATTCCCGCAAAAACGGCTCAAAAAACTCCTCCTCACCCCGCTGGCGGGCCTTCACCGCCTCCGCCTTCTCGACGTAGGCACCTAAATAGTAGGTCCGCCCCTTAAAGGTGATCTGCGCCACCCATTTCCCCCGCTTCTTATCCAAATACACCCCGGTATACCCGCTGGTGTTGCTGGCGATCCGCCGCTCCCTTGTCGCCTCCAGCATCGTCACGGAGGTGCCGTCCACCAGCTTCAGGTTCTCCCGGTACGTCTCCGACTGGAGACAGCCGCAGCTCTTGGTCTTACCAGACTGGAGCAGCGTCTGCCCCACCTCCGTCTCCCGTCCGCAGTCACACCGGCACCGCCAGCGGTGCATCCCGTCCCGCTTCCCGGCGTAGGCCGTCACTGTCAGCCGGCCAAAGCGCCGGCCGATGTAGTCCTTCCGCGCTGGGTGGCCCAAGCAGCCGCAGCTCTTCCGGCAGCCCGCTGTCAGCTGGCCCAGCGGGACAGAGGCCTCCCCGCCGCAGTCACACCGGCACCGCCAGACCGTGCTGCCGCGGACCACCTCCCCGGTGGGCTCCAGAGCGGTGAGCCTGCCGAAGCGCAGACCGGTGATATCCCGCCGCCCCCGCTTCACCTTCGAGCCGCAGCCGCAGTCGGTCACAGTCCCCCGCTGTAAGCAGCGGGTATCCAGCAGAAGCTCCCCGCCGCAGCTGCACTGGCAGCGCCAGACTATGTACCCGTTCTTCCGCTGCCCGGTGGGGCCTGTTACAGTCAGCCTGCCGCACTGCAAACCGGTCAGGTCCTCTCCTCTGCCCTGTGCCAATGGTATCCCCCCTTGCCGCCGGATGTCCAAGGGCGGCTTGCATGGTGTGCATTATGAGCCACACACCCTATTGCCTTTTGGGGAAAGCTGTGGTAGAATTGTCCTGTAGGAATTTACAAATGCGGAAGCTGCCGCTCTGTGAAAAGTGACAAATCCCGCATGAATGTGGCGGCTTACTGCCTGTGGACCGCAAACCACACCTTATTGGTCAATTTCTCTGCTCCAACGCTGAAAAGTCCCGTGGGCCACATTCAGCGCCCTTGCCGCCGCGCGGCCGGAGAGTTCTCCTCTCCGCCAGGCGGCTAATATTTCGCCGTAGTGCTCCCCGCGGTCCTTGAACCGGCGGCCGAAGTGGACACCCCGGGCCTTGGCCGCCGCGATGCCCTCCGCCTGCCGCTGACGGTTGAACTCCCGCTCTGTCTGTGCCACGTAGCTCAAAAGCTGCAGTACGATGTCCGCGATCAGTACACCGGTCAGGTCTCGGCCCTGACGGGTATCCAGCAGCGGCATGTCCAGCACCACGATGGACACCTGCTTCTCCTTCGTCAGCAGACGCCACTGCTCCAAGATCTCCTCATAGTCTCGGCCCAGCCGGTCGATACTCTTGATCACAAGGGTATCCCCGGCTTTTAATCTGCGCAGCAGGCGCCGGTAGCCCGGCCGCTCAAAGTCGCGCCCGCTCTGCTTGTCCAACACGATGCAGCTTGACATCACGCCGAACTCCTCCATGGCAATCAGCTGCCGCTCCTCGTTCTGCTCCCTCGTGGAAACCCGCACGTATCCGTAGGTTGTCATCTCGCTGTTCCTCCTTTCCTTGGTCCCTCTATTGTAGTGCTTCTCCGCGCCTTCGCTATCCTTTATTTATCACAAAGATAGTGCCGCAGATTTTTATACTGTTCCTTCCAAGGCCACCCGCTTGGAGTATGTGTGATCCGCGTTGCGGAAAGCGAGTTTTACCTGCAGCAAGCAAACACCTGATCCACAGTTTGACCTGCATGAGGAAACGATGGAAGAGATTCCGATCGAACGAAATAGCGCCGGAGAGCGGGCTTTCGCTCCCCGGCGCTATTTTTCCCTTCAATGCCCCATTCCATGAGGCACCTGTCTTTACAGTGACCGACACCGAAAGGCTGCTTTGACACTTCTTGGAGCCTGCGGATATCGCCGTTCCATCAAGCCGTCATTTCCTGTATCTCCATAAGGCGCAGAATCCGGACGCCATCTGTAAGTGAATCTACCCAAACAACTCAAAAAAACGCACAAATAATCAAAACCCCAGACTGACATCAGGGGGCAGCTATGAGAGTTCAGAATGGATGTTTTTTTTGCGAAACAAACTTTATCCACCAATGTATGTCATTTTTGCCAATCGCTCATGTGCCTTCAGCAACAAAACTCACGAATATGCCGAAAAAATGATTGACAGATTTTGTCGAATATGATACTATTTGTTTGAGCTATATTGAGTTAAGTTGATGTAAGTTGATGCAATACAGCGGCCGACTGCTCACACCGCCGGTCGCCCTTCCTAAGAAAATAGAAATACTTAAATGGTTTGAAGGGAGAGTAACAACATGCAAATGCCCACAACATTCTTTGGATGGGTCTCATTCCTATGGGACAAGTACTGGCTGGATTTCCTGCGGGGCTTGGGTGTCACGCTGGAACTGGCAGTTATCGGTACGATCTTGGGGTGCCTGATCGGCTTTGTGGTCGGCATCATCCGCAGCATCACAGCGGACCGGGGGTCCTCCCCCATCTCCCGCAGCCTTATGGCGGCGGTGAAGGCGGTTCTGGCGGCCTATGTGGAGATCTTCCGGGGGACGCCCATGATGGTGCAGGCCACCGTTATCTACTACGGCACCATGTCCCTCTGGGGACTGGATATCCCCTCCTTCGCCGCCGGTATTATCGTGCTCTCATTGAACATTGGCGCCTACATGTCCGAGTCCGTGCGCGGGGCCATCGGCGGCATTGACCGGGGACAGCTGGAGGGCGGACAAGCCGTGGGCATGAGCCATGGGCAGATCATGTACCACGTTATCATGCCTCAGGCTCTGAAGAATCTCATCCCCCAGATCGGCAACACCTTTATCTCCGCCATCAAGGACACCTCTGTGCTCAATGTTATCGCGGTGACGGAGCTGTACTTCGCCGCCAA
The DNA here is from genome assembly GCA_022801715.1 of Oscillospiraceae bacterium. Lineage (GTDB taxonomy): Bacteria > Bacillota > Clostridia > Oscillospirales > Oscillospiraceae > CAJFPI01. The sequence goes on along the minus strand of JAAWSV010000020.1, from coordinate 37,213 downwards.
GAGCGTGACGGGCACCTACTACCGGTTCTTCGAGACCTACCTGATCATCTGCGTGATCTACTTTGTCCTCACCTTCACCATGTCTCGCGTGCTGAAGGTCTTGGAGCGCATTTTGGAGGGCTCCCGCAACTACGAACTGATTCTGGATGACGACGACGATGCGGAGGTGACGGCATAATGAGCGGACCAATTCTACAGGTAAGGCATTTGGAGAAGAGCTTCGGCACCCATCAGGTGCTGCGGGATATCGACTTCGAGGTGGAGAAGGGGGAGGTCATCAGCATCATCGGCTCCTCCGGCTCGGGAAAGTCCACCCTGCTGCGCTGCATCAACATGCTGGAGACGCCCAGCGGCGGCGAGATTGTGTTTGAGGGCGCACCGGTGTCCTACCGGCCCAAGGACAAGAACTACTTCCGCTCCAAGGTGGGCATGGTGTTCCAGTCCTTCAACCTCTTCGCCAATATGAATGCGCTGAAAAACTGCATGATCGGCCCCCAGATCGTCAACAAGAAGAGCAAGCAGGAGGCGGAGGCGCTGGCCCGGAAGTACCTCAAGCTGGTGGGCATGAGTGCCTACCGCAACGCCCGCCCGGCCCAGCTCTCCGGCGGACAGAAACAGCGTGTGGCCATCGCCCGCGCCCTGTGTATGCAGCCGGACCTGCTTCTCTTTGACGAGCCCACCTCGGCGCTGGACCCGGAGATGGTGGGCGAGGTGCTGGAGGTTATCCGCTCCTTGGCGGAGGCGGGAATCACCATGGTGATCGTGACACACGAGATGATGTTTGCCAAAGAGATCTCCAGCCGGGTGGTCTTTATGGACGCCGGCATCATTTTGGAGCAGGGAACCCCGGACCAAGTGTTCAACCACCCCCAGAAGGACAGAACAAAGGAGTTTCTCAGCCGCTATCGCTGACGCGGCGAGGGCCTGCCCTCTGCTCCCGCAGAGGACCGGCGGGAGAAAGGAGACGGACAGATGGCGGAGAAAATCATTACGGCGGAGCAGCCGGCGGCTATGGGCATCCATTACCACTACTACTCCCTGCCCTACATGCTGGAACAGCAGAAGCGGGCCGGGTACCGAAGCATTGAGCTCTTTTGCGCCGCGCCCCATGTACATATGACGGCAGAGGGTGTGGCGGACCGGGCAGCGCTGGTAAAAGCTCTCCGGGACTCGGGCCTGCGGGTGGTCTGTGTGACACCGGACAACTGTATGGGGCCTTGGCAGTACGCCGCCGCCGGGGCGGAGCAGATCGGCCAGTGCCGCCGGTATTTCCGCCACGCCTTGGAACTGGCGGCGGAGTTAGACTGCCCCTATGTGGCCTGTCACTCCGGCTGGGGGCTCTTGGACGAGCCTCGGGAGGAGGCCTGGAAGCGGAGTCTCGACTTTATGAGCTGGTACTGTCAGGAGGCGGAGAAGCTGGGCCTGACGCTGGTGATGGAGAGCCTGCGGGCGGCGGAGACCAATTTGGTCAACAGCCTGCCCCAGCTGGTGCGGTATCTGCGGGAGCTGGGTGCGAAGAACATCAGGCCTATGATCGACACCTGCGCCATGGCGGTGGCGGGCGAGAGCATGGAGGAGTGGTTCGACGCCTTCGGCACGCAGATTGCCCACATGCACTTTGTGGATGGCACTCCCTATTTCCACTTAGCTTGGGGTGACGGCGACCGCTCGTTAGAGGGCTACCTGTCGGTGATTCAGGCCAATGGCTATACAGGGGCACTGACCCAAGAGATCACAGACGGCCGGTACTATGACGATCCCGCCAAGGCGGACCGGCAGTCCTACCAGATCCTGCGGGCCTATATGGGGGCCTGACGCCATCCATCTGCCAACGCATCCCTTGGGATTTTAACATCGGCGGTATACGCCGGATACTTTTGAAAAAAAGAACAGGAGAGAACTGTCATGTGGACTAAGGATTTATTTGGGACGGAGAAACCGATTATTGCACTGCTGCACTTGGACCCTTTGCCCGGTGAGCCAAGCTTCGGCGGCTCCTTTGACGAGGTGATGGAGCATGCGGCGGCGGACCTCAAGTCGCTGCAGGAGGGCGGTGTGGACGGCGTACTGATCGCCAACGAGTTCTGTTTCCCCATCACCCCCAACACCGGCACCGTGACGCTGATGGCCATGGCGGCGGTAGTGGGCTCTTTGAAGCGGGATATCCGCATTCCCTTCGGCGTGAATGTGGTCTACAACCCGGCGGAGACCATCAAAATGGCGGCGGCGGTGGGGGCCTCCTTTGGCCGCAGCGCCTTCGGCGGCGCCTATGCCGGGGCTTATGGCGTCCACAATGTGAATTATGGCGACATGGTCCGCTTAAAGTACAGCTTGGGCCATCCCGAGATCCAGCTCCTGTGCAAGTTTAACCCCGAGGGGGATGTGCGTCTGGCCGATCAGAAGACGGAGCAGTTCATGGACGCCATTTGTCAAGGCAGCTTTATTGGCGGCCTGTGTGTATCCGGCCCCGGCGCAGGACAGGAGGCCAGCATGGACTACTTAGAGGAGGTGGCCACCTTGGCGAAGAAGCGGAATGTACCCGTATTCTGCAACACCGGCTGCCGCCACGACACCATCGAGAGGATTCTGAAGGTAGCGGACGGCGCCTGCGTCGGCACCGCTCTGAAGGGCGCGGACGGCCGCGTGGATTTGGAGAAGGTGCGGACGTTCATGGAGCTGGCACGTCGGTGAGCAGGAGGCCGGAAGAGACATGGAAGAGCTGAAAGGCCGGCTGCTGTTGGGCGTGGACATCGGGACCAACGAGTCCAAGGGCGTATTGATTGACGAGACCTTCCGCCCGGTGGCGGACTTCGCGGTGCCCCACGCCATGGAGAATCCCCAGCCCAACTATTTTGAGATGGACGCCGAGATCTGGTGGTCCGACTTCTGTAAGATCAGCCGGGGCCTGATGGAGAAGGCCGGCGTTGGCCCGGAGCGCATTATCGGCGTGGGGACCAGCGTCATGGGCTGCGACTGTATTGCCGTGGATGAACACTGCCGCCCCCTGCGCAAGGCGATCCTCTACGGCATTGACGCCCGCTCCGCGCCGCAGATTCAGGCGCTGAGGGCAGAGTTAGGAGAAGCGGGCCTGATGGAGCTGTTTGGGCACATTCCCCGCTCCGACGACATCTCCCCCAAGATCCTGTGGATTCGAGACAATGAACCGGAGGTATACGCCCGGACCTATAAATTTCTCACCGGGTCCTCCTACCTGACGGCCAAGCTGACGGGACAGTACACCATCGACAGCTACTTGGCCAAGGGGTCCTTCCGCCCCATATACCGGCAGGACGGGACCTACCACGAGACGGAGGGTCCCCGCTTCTGCCGGGCGGACCAGATCGCGGAGATCCGCGATGTCACCGACGTAGCCGGTGGTATCACCGCGGAGGCGGCCCGGGAGTGCGGACTGTTAGAGGGTACACCGGTGATTACCGGCACAGGGGACTCCACGGCGGAGTCCATCGCCGGCGGACTGGTGACGCCGGGGACGCTGTTCGTCCAGTTCGGCTCCACTCTGTTCTATATCTACTGCTTGGAGGGAGCGATGACCGCCTGCGCGGCGGACAACTTCCCCGGCAGCGCCCCCTTCACCATCCCCGGCAGCTTCGCCGCCTGCGGCGGCACCAACTGCGCAGGTACTTTGACCAAGTGGGTGCGGGATGTGTACTATGCCCCGGAGGTGGAGGCCGCTAAACACGGCGGCCCTGACGCCTATTCCGTAATGGCCCAAGAGGCCGCCCAAGTCCCGCCGGGCAGCAACGGACTGATTGTCCTGCCCTACTTCTACGGCGAGCGCAGTCCCATCAACGACCCGGAGGCCAAGGGTGTGCTCTTCGGACTCACCGGCAGTCACACCCGCCGGGAGATCAACCGGGCGGCGCTGGAGGCCGTAGCCTACTCCTTGGGCTCCCACATGCGGATGTTTCAGAACCACGGCCTGACGCCGGAGAACGTCATCATCGCCGGCGGCGGCACCAAGAACCCGGTGTGGATGCAGATTGCGGCGGATGTCATCGGGATGCCGGTGCAGGTGGCGGAGAACTGGCAGACCGCCAGCTATGGCGATGCCTGCATGGCGGCCATCGGCTGCGGACTGCTGCAGGATTTCCCGGCATTGAAAGCGGCCATGCCGTTAAGCCGTCCTGTGGCGCCCAATATGGAAAATCACAGGCTCTACCAGCGGTATTTGGACATCTACGAGGAGCTGTACAGCAGCACGAAGGATCTGATGCACCGCCTCCCCTGACGGAGAAATTGTTTCTCACCCTCTGCCGCAGCGGGCGTCCGGACTGCGCAGGATTTGTTTCGTCAGCCTATTCCCGCATCCCGCGGGAGCTGAATATAAAAACTTAGGAGGAAAACACGTGAAAAGAATTGTATCTCTTCTGCTTGCCATGCTGATGGTGCTCAGTCTTGTGGGCTGCGGCAACAAGAACAGCGGCAACAACGGCGGCAATGCCGGCACTAATGTCAACAATCCCCCGGCAGACAACACCGACAACGGTGACCAAGGTACAGACGAGGTCTATGGCCCGGGCTACGTGCTCCGCGTGGGCATGAACTGCAGCGCCGCCCCCTTCGGCTGGACCCAAGATGACGACTCCAACGGCGCTTGGCCCATCGACGGCACCAACCAGTACGTCTGCGGCTACGATGTGCAGGTGGCCCGCAAGATCTGCGAGACCTACGGCTGGGAGCTGAAGATCATCAAGACCGACTGGGAGGGCCTGATTCCCGGTGTGGTGTCCGGCAAGCTGGACTGCTGCATCTCCACCTTAGGCGTCACAGAAGAGCGTCTGCGCTCTGTGGACTTCTCCGACTACTACTGGAATAACGGCTGCATCATGGCTGTGCGCAAGGACGGCCCCTATGTGGACGCCACCTCCATTCAGGACTTCGACGGCGCCAAGATCACCACACAGATTGCCACCATCTGGGAGCCTCTGGTGCAGCAGATCCCCAATGTACAGGCGGAGCCCTGCCTCAACAGCCTGCCTGAGCTGTTCATCGCACTCAGCGCCGGCAAGGTGGACGGCGTCATCACCGGCCTCTCCGAGGCCCAGTCCGCCTGCCTGTCCAACCCGGATCTGACTTGGGTCACCTTCGGCGAGGGTCAGGGCTTTGATGTGGAGCTCTCCGCTCTGTGCGCCGGCATCCCCTTGGGGAAGGGCAACACGGAGCTGAAGGAGAAGATTGACGCCGTGATCGCAACCATGGATCACGACACCCAGATCGCCATGATGACGGAGGCGCTCAACGCGCAGCCGCTCAGCGACGGTACCGGCGAGGCCCTTCAGGCCGAGGAAACCGCGGGCATGTAAAGGCTGAAAGGGACGCCTTGGGATGGAGAACCGCAGCGGTTCGCTCCCAAGGCGTCCTCTTTTGGTATTTTTATGGTTTCGGGAGAGCCCGCATACCCCACCGTCTACTCCATCGGAACGATGATGACGCGGATACCCTGCCGGTCCAGCTCCTGAAGAATGCTCTTGTCCAAGCGGGAATCGGTGATAATCACATCAATCTGGCTCAGAGAGGCCACATGGATAAAGGCCATGTTGGTGAATTTTGAGTGGTCGGCCAAGAGGATGACCTTGGCGGAGTTCTCAATCATGATCTGCTTAATCCGCACATCGTACATATTGTGCTGACCAATGCCATTCTGGATGTTCACAGCGTCGATGCCCAAGAAGCAGACACTGGCGTGGAACTGACTGAGCATATTCTCCGCGAAGTAACCGTGGCAGGCCTCAAAGTTCCGGCGCAGCTTTCCGCCCAGCAGATAGATCTCGGCGTTCGGATTGCTGTCCAGCATAACGGCGGTAGGAAGCTCATAGGTGATGGCGGTCAGGGGAATGTCGGCGGGAATCTGACGGGCCAGCTCCAGGACAGTGGAGCCGGAGTCCAGCATGATGGTGGAGCCGGGCTCCACAAACTCCAGAGCAGCGGCGGCGATGCGCCGCTTCTCCTCTCTGTTGGTGATCTCTCTGGCCGCCAAGGAGAGCTCACGGGCATCGGGCTCTTGGATATAGATAGCGCCGCCACGGGTCTTTTGCAGAACGCTGGCATTGCAGAGGATCTCCACATCCCGCTGGGCAGTGGCCTTGGACACATTCAAGCAGCGCTGGATCTCCTCCCATGTGATGATATCCTGTTTCCTGGCAAGCTCCTTGATTTTCTCGATTCGCTCAGCACGGATCATGTTTCCTACCAACCTTAATCTAAATTTGTCAAAATTCGGCCGCTGTTTTTCGTATTTCTTATTCAAATTATAGCAAATTTGTCGAGAAATAGCAAGGCCAATCAGGCAGATATTGGGTAAATCCTTTTTTTGAAATGAAGAGGGCTTCATCCGATTTAAGAAAAAACGTCCTCCACACCAATAGGGGGAGGACATAGGTCAATACAACAGATTGCCGATAGGGGGACCGCAGATGAACGAGTCAATACAGGAAAAGGAGCGGCGGGAGGGCGCACTCTACGCCGGGGGTGTGACCTTTTACTTTTTTATTACGGTGGTGCATTTCTTCTGGGCGATATCCGGGCCTCTGACAAAGATGAGCTACGCCGGCCTCGGTATATCCGGGGTGGATGTTTTGGAGATCATCCACTTTGCGGGCATTCGGCTGTTAGGGGCGGGGCTGATCGGCCTGGCCTACTGCCGTCTCAGGGGGACCCGCCTGCTGCCGGAGCACCTTTCCGACCTCTGGCAGCTGACGAAGCTGGGTCTCATGATGGGTGTAGCACAGTACATCTTTTTCAATTTTGGCGCCGCCTTCTCCTCCGGTGTGCAGACGTCTATTCTGTCCAGCGCAGGCGCTTTTTTCGGCATTCTGATTTCCGCGTTCCTTTTTAGAGAGGACGCGCTGACGGGCAGGAAGATAACAGGGTGTATTTTAGGGGTATTCGCGGTGGTCATCCTAAACTGGGAGGACATACGACAAGGAGCTGCCGCCTCGCTCTTCGGTGCACTTCTGCTCCTCTTGGGCCAGCTCTCCGGCTCTCTTGGCGCGGCCTATTTGAAGATCATCTCCCGGGGCCGCAGTGCCATTTGGGTTGGCGGATGGCAGTCTGTTATCAGCGGCGCCCTGCTGGTCATGATCGGGGCCTTAGGAGGCGGTGCGTGCTCGTTTACAGCCGGGAGCGCCGCGCTTCTGCCCACCGCCGTGCTGGTTCTGACCAGCGGCGCGGCACTGATTTTTTCCAACCAGCTCTATAAGTATAATCCGTTGAGCAAGGTCATGATCTTTTCACTGCTTTCCCCTGTATTGGGTGTTTTCAGCTCCGCCATCATGTTAGGGGACTCCCTGCGCTCCGGCTACGTGTTTGCCAGCCTGATCATCAACTGTCTCGGCGTTGCCCTTGTCACAACAGAAAAGCCCACCAAAATGCACGAAACCCACCGGAATTTCTGAGACCTACAGCAGCGTCAGGAATTTCCGGCCCGAAAATAGCCCTCTCTTTCTCCAAAAGTTCAAACCGCGAAAACCGCCGACGAAAGCCGGCGGTTTCCTTTTGCAAAATAATATGGTATTTCAGTAGCCAGAATTTTTGCACTGTGCTATAATGAGTACAACAAAAATGCCATGATATACAGCGGATTTTGGGTGAGGAATCAAATATAATCATAGTTTTTAAGCCTACAGGCAGCAGGGGGGATTAAATATATGACAGAAAACGCATGGTTTGAAAAGAAACGAAATGAACAAATCGACATGCTGACGGATAAAATCAACACACTCCTTCCCGGCATATTAAATCGGTACGCCTTTAGCCAAGTTGATCCCTCAGACTTCAAATCTCAACAGCTATCACTGAATGCCAAGATAGGTGGAAAACACAAGACATATATGAATGTCACCGACGATGTGATCACATCAGCAGACGAGTTTGTTTCGCTGTGGTTCCAAGGAATGATGAACCACATACGCACAGTGGATGAAGGTCGGGAGGAGATGAGAGCCGCCTATCAGTTTCAGCAGCTTTTAGTATCCGATCAGGAGCTGATGACTTATACCATCTTATTTTTGAAACGAACCTATTTGCGGAATTATTACTCTCTTTCAAAGCGGCGCCCCAAAAAAGAAGAGGCCGCACTATGGATAGGACAGAAAAATGCAAACTATGGGATTCTTATTACGCCCCGGTTCAAAAATGGAGCGTGGGAAAATGATGTAAGCGAAATTCGCCACTTCCAGCCAGATTATTGGACAATCGGTCATATCATGAAAACGGGATTTGTGATCCCAAATGTACCTGATACAATTAAATTTTCGTCAGTCGAGCAATACCTGCTCTTCTTTAAGGATGTGCTTGTCCGACAGTCTGGATCTCCTCACGAGATGAAAATTGCCGAGATGTATTGTGACTTTGTTGAGCAAAGCAAACACCCGCAGCGCGTGCCCCTTCTCATCCCGGAGCTGAGATATGGCGGCATGAGCGTTCAGCATCAATATCGCTTAGATTTTACTATTATTAACCCTTATACCCTCCAAAAGCAGGGCTTTGAGCTGTCTCCTTGGTCAACGCACGGATATTTAGCCGGTACAAAGGGGAAAAATCAAGCGCAAATCAATCAAGAAGCAAAAGCAAATTTTGAAAGAGAAATGCAGAAGCACAAGGACTATTTTCGTAAATACAATATATTTACACTCATCTATACTGATTCCGACTTAGAGGATATTGGGCAGGTATTTGCGGAGATGCAGCAGTTTTTACAGCCCCAGCGGGAGAATAAGCAGCTACTCGAAGCAACCATTCAAGAGTTTCAAAAATTCCATATTTGAAGGGACCCCTCATATGTAAATACCGCCTGATCTTTCCGTAATAAGTTGACTGGAAAAATATAGAAACGCCAAACAGAGGCATCTGTTGAGTGATTTCAACGTCTCCCTCAAATAATACACAAATATGGATCGGTGAAAATCCACAATACCATACTGTTTGGGGGCGAGCATCCAAAAATGGTAAAAAACGTACTGGCCGAATTATTCCTTCCCCTTTTAGGAACATCCCTTGGAGCAGGGTGTGTATTTTTTCAAAAAGACACCATGAATCTGTCAATCCAACGGGCCTTAACCGGCTTTGCGGCAGGGGTCATGGTGGCGGCCTCCATCTGGAACTTGCTGCTTCCAGCCATGGAACAGGCGGCGGATCTGGGGCGATGGGCGTTCCTCCCGGCTGTCACTGGCTTTTGGTTGGGTATCCTGTTTTTGCTGGTGCTGGACAGGACGATTCCCCATCTGCACCAAAACAGCAGCCAGCCGGAGGGGCCTCATGCCCGGCTGAGGCGGGCCACTATGCTGGTGCTGGCCATCACCCTCCACAATATTCCAGAGGGTATGGCTGTGGGTGTGGTACTGGCAGGCTGGATGGCCGGGAGTGAGACAATTACAGCAGCCGCCACCTTGGCTCTGTCCATTGGCATTGCCATTCAGAACTTCCCAGAAGGCGCCGTCATTTCTATCCCCCTTCGAGGGGAGGGCATGAAAAAAGGCCGGGCGTTTTTATATGGAGTCCTGTCCGGCGCAGCTGAGCCAGCAGCAGCCATGCTGACCATCTGGGCGGCAGGGCTGGTCCTCCCCGCCCTGCCCTATCTTCTCAGCTTTGCGGCAGGAGCCATGATCTATGTCGTCGTGGAGGAATTGATCCCGGAAACCTCCGCCGGAAAACACTCCAACCTTGGAACACTGTTTTTTGCGGCGGGATTTACCATCATGCTTGCCTTGGATGTGGTACTGGGATAAAAAACCGCTCTTGGGGCCACAAGCTCTGTTTCTATTGAAGCTGCTACCCCCGCCCGATCTGAAGAAGCTCAGATCAGGCGGGGGCAGTTTATTCCTCTTACCGTACCTCCACCCGGCAGCCGAAGGGCGGGAGCGCCTCTCCCTCCACCTCCACACAGCGGTCATTGTGGTTGAGCACCATGCGGATGCGCTGCCCCGCGCCGCCCCGGCAGACGATCTCCACCCCCGCCTCCGAGGAGACGGTCTCGATCCCCTGCTCCCGGAGCGCCGCCTTCAGCACCAGTGCGGTGGTTTTCTGGTCCAGTGCGCAGCCGATGTAGTACACCGCGCCCTTCCCCCAGCGCCTCCTTGTGACGGCGGCATAGCTGTTGTAGAAGGGGTCGCCGTAGCGGAAAAGCACCTCCGCATCCCGGACGCGCAACAAATCCCGGAGGATGCCGCCGTGTCCCTTCTGCCCGGCGAAGTCCCCCTGCCCCAATACAGAGAAGGCGTCGGCATCCTGTAAGCTCTCGGTTTCCTCCACCGCGACGCCTGCCAGCTCCTGCCAGCCCACGGGGATGCTCTCACCGAAGATCAGATTGTTGTCCGGATCCTTCACCCCCGTGCGGCAGGTAAGCACCAGCGTGCCGCCCCCCTCCACAAAGGCCTTGGCCCGATCCCGGAAGTCCGGTTTTGTTATGATCAAATAGGGGGCCGCCACCACCTTGTACCCGGAGAGGTCGGCCCAGAGAGGGACCACGTCCACAGGCACATTTCGATCATAGAAGGGCCTATAGAGCCGCTTCATCTCGGCGTGGCAGTCCAGCAGCAGGCTCTGCCGCTGGATGCGGAAAGCGGAGAGTGAGTCGTAGTCATAGACCATAGCCACGTCGCTGCGGATGGGGGCGGTGAGGGCCGCCTCGTACTGCCGGATATCCCGGAAGAAGTTCTGCACCTCATAGAACTTCCGCCCCCGCCGGTTGTCCGCGTCCAACACGCCGTAGCAGAACTGCTCCGCCCCCTTCACGGCCCCCCGGTAGCGGAAGTAGAGCAGGCTCTCACAGCCGTGGGCCATGGCCTGATAGGACCAGAGCTTGGCCTGATTGGGCCGTGGGAGAAAGCCGGTGACATCGTGGCCTTGGGCCCCCATGATGGCCTCGGTGACCCAGAAATTCTGCCCCTTCAGCCCCCGGATATAGTCCAGACCGAATGCGATCTCATGGGGCGGCAGGGGCTCCTTCTGCCCGCCCCAGACAGGGTAGTTGTTATAGGCGGCAATATTCAGAGGCTTTGCCGCCGCAGCATAGTCCGCGTGCTTGTCCAGCCCGCCGCCGGGAAAGTCATGGATGACCACAGCGCCGGGGATGCTCTCCCGGATGAGCCGCGCTTGAAGGTCGATAAAGCCGGCGATACTCTCACTGCGAAACCGCTCCCAGTCCAAACGCAGGGCCGGGTTGTGGGCGGTGAGGGTGGGAACGGGGAGAGGGATCTCCTCAAAGCTGTTGTACTCCTGGGACCAGAAGGCGGTGCCATAGGTCTCATTGAGGGAGTCAATGTCCCCCTGGAACTTCTGCCGCAGAAACGCCTGAAACCCCCGGCGGCAGTGGGGACACCAGCAGAGGTCGCTGCCCTCGTGGCCGATCTCGTTGTCGATCTGCCAAGCCACCACCTGCCCCTCCTCTTGGTAGTGCTCCGCCATGGCCCGGGTAATCCGCTCCGCGTACCGCCGCATAGCAGGGCTGTTATAGCAGCCGTGCCGTCGGCCGCCAAAGCCCCGGCTCTGCCCGTGCTCGTCTTGGGACAACACGTCCGGGTGGGTCCTGACCAGCCAAGCGGGAACAGCGGCGGTGGGCGTCCCCAAGATCACCCGAAGCCCCCGCTCCTTCGCCCTCTCAATCACCCGGTCAAAAAAGGAGAAGTCAAACTCCCCCTCTCGAGGCTCCATCCGGTGCCACGCAAACTCCGCAATACGGATCACATTACAGCCCAGCTCTGCAATCGTATCCAAATCGCTGTCCAGCAGAGCCTCATCCCACTGTTCGGGGTAGTAGTCAACACCAAGCCACATGGTCACTTCGCTCCTTTTCCGCAAAAGAGTACTTGTTTTTTCCTGCGAGGCCATTATAATAAGTGTCAGAGAAATTGTCCACTCTATTTTTTGAAACGGAGGACCTTTTATGAAAAAAGATTTAGGTGTCAAAGATTATGTGTTTCCCATGCCTGTATTGATGATCGCCACCTACTGCGACGACGGTACGGTGGACGTGATGAACATGGCTTGGGGCGGCATCTGCGACCATGACAAGGTGGCCCTGAACATCAGCGAGAGCCACAAGACTGCCGAGAACATCAAAAAGCGCATGGCCTTCACCCTGAGCATCGCCGACATCCCCCACCTGCAGGCGGCGGACTTCTTCGGCATCGCCAGCGGCAACAAGATGGCCGACAAGTTCGCGCGCAGCGGCCTCCACGCGGTAAAGAGCGAAAAGGTGGACGCCCCGGTGGTGGAGGAGTTTCCCCTGACCTTGGAGTGCCGGGTGATGGAGTACCACCACACGGACTACGGCTTCCGGGTGGTAGGCGAGATCATCAACGTGCTGGCGGAGGAGAGCGTGCTGGACGAGAAGGGCAAGGTGGACCCCAAGCGCCTCAACGCTTTCGTCTTTGACACCTTCCAGAGCGGCTACTACGCCATCGGCGAGAAGGTGGGTCAGGCCTGGTCCTCCGGAAAGGATTTGATGAAGTAAGCAGCCCGAGGCCCCGGCGGAACGAATTCTGCTGGGGCCTCTTTTTTGATCTTTTGGACCATTTACGTCCCAAACCCGTCCAGTTGCGCAGGGGGCCTTTCTCCCGATGTGCTTTCAGCCGATATAAGAGCCGAGGAAACAAGTATGATCAACATTGCCATCTGTGATGACGAGGCCGGCGCCCGGGCCCGTCTCACCCATTTGATCCAGCAGCAGGGGGAGCCCTGTCGCATCACCGAGTACGCCTCCGCGGAGGACTGCCTCGCCAGCGGGACACCTATGGACCTGCTCTTTGTAGACGTGGCCCTGCCCGGAGCCGACGGCACGGCCTTGGCCCGGACCATCCGGGCCCTCCCGCTGCGCCGTCAGCCGGCGCTGGTCTTTGTCACCGGCCACGAGGACTATGTCTACGACGCCTTTGACGTGGGGGCCCTCCACTACCTCCTCAAGCCTGTAGACGAGGCACGATTTGCCGCCGTATTCCGCCGCGCTCTGTCTCAGCTCCCGGCGGAGCCGCCCCGGATGGTCACCCTGCGCCTGAGAGGCGGCGGGCGCACGCTGCCCATGGACAGCATCATCTGTATTGAGGGCAGCAACCACCGGGTACTTCTCCACAGCTTGGAGGGGACAGAGTCCTGCGCCGGCAAAATTGGTGCGCTGGAGACGGAGCTGGGAGAGGGCTTTTTCAGGGTCCACAAGGGATACCTGATAAACCTGAGCCATGTGGAGTCCTACACCCGGACAGAGGTGCTGCTCCGGGGCGGGACGCAGGCCCCCATCTCCAAGTACAAGTATCGGGACTTTGTCCGCGCCTACCTGCGGTTTTTGAGACGGGAGGCGGCGTTGTGAGTGAGACGGCCTTTCGCCTCTTCAACCAAGGCTTCGCCCTGACGGCGGAGCTGCTTTACGCCGCCGCCCTCACACTCTTTCTCCGCCCCCTTTTGAGAGGGCGGGGCGGCTGGGCCGCCGTGCTGCTGACGGATCTGACGGTCTGGCTCCTCTGCGAGGGGCTGTCCCTGCCGCCGGGATCTCTGTCCGTGCTCCTGGGGGCGGCATTGCTTCTGGGCGCCCGGCCCTTGGGCGTGGACCGGCCGCTGATGCTCCTCTCAATGCTGCTTTTTCTCAACACCCGGATCTCAAGCGGCCTGATAGCAGAGAGTATCTACTACGTGGCGGAGCGCCTTCTGCCAACGCCCACAGAGCCCATAGAGACCGTATTTCTCCAAGCGGCGGTGCTGGTCAGCAGCTTCCTTTTGACACACGCGCTTCTGCTCTGCGGGATGGTGCTTCTCCTCCGACGGCGGCTGGGCCGGCCTTCCCTCCACTGGCGGGAGCTGTGCTGTCTTGGCCTGCTCCCGGCGGCGGGAATCCTCTTTGGCCAGATGATGGCCCGCCTGCTCTTCGAGGTGAAGGACGGGATGCCCCTCCAGCTCTATGATCGCCACCCGGCCTTCGCCGCCGTGGTGCCGCTTCTGGCGCTTCTGTTCTACTTGGGAGCCTATCTGTCCATCGTCCTCTGGCAGGGGCTGGAGCGGCTTCGCGGGGAGCGGGAGACCTATTTTGTGGAGTGCCAACAGGCCTTGGTACTCCGGGAGCGGATGGAGGAGGCGGAGCGGTTCTTTCGCCAGACCAGCGCACTGAAGCACGAGCTGCGGGGCCATGCCATGAACCTTCGGGGGCTGGCGCAGAGCGGCCAGTGGGAGGAGCTGGAGCAATACCTCCGCCGCTTGGACGAGAGCGTCCAAGAGCTGACACTCACCACCCAGACAGGAAGCAGTGTCGCCGATGTGGTCCTCAGCGACAAGGCCCGCCAGTGCGCGGCCTTGGGCATCGACCTCCAACTGGACTTCCGCTGGCCGGAGGCCAAGGGCTACGACGCCTTCGACGTAGGAATCATCCTTCAGAACCTGCTGCAAAACGCCATCGAAGCCACCGTTCCCTTGGAGGGCCGGCGTTGGATCTCCCTAACCGGGCAGCAGCGGGGAAACTTCTTTCTGATCGAGGTGAAAAACCCCTTTCAAGGGACACTGACATGGGGTATCGAGGGGCTGCCCGTCACCTCAAAGACTGAGGAGGGCGCATCCCTCCACGGCATAGGTCTCGCCAACGCCCGCCGGGAGGCGGAAAAATATATGGGGGAGCTGGAGCTGCACACAGATGGACAGACCTTCTGCGCCGCGGTTCTGCTCCAAGAGAGGAGCGATGCAACATGACTTCCATCTGCGGCTTAGACGGAGCTCTCCGCGCCGCCCCCGGCGCCCGCCGCCCAGTCGGGGGGAGCGGAGAATTTCTGCGCCTGACCCGGCAGGTGTGCGGCAGTCCTCCCACAGCGGAGCCCGCCGCGCCGGACAGCGGCAAAACAGAGGCCTACACAGAGCACCTGCGGCGCAAATACGGTACCGTGACCATCCAGAGCGTGGGCCGGGACCCGGAGAGCCTTCAAAGGGCCGCCGGGAGCATGTCCGGCCATGATGTAATAATCGCCCCCAACATCCTCTCGGAGATGGCCGGCGACATCCAGACAGCCCTGTACTACGAGAGGAAGATCGACTATTTCTTCGACACCATCATCCCTCAAGAGACCACCCGGTGCGCCGCCATGGGACTGGTATTCGAGCCCTGCGGCGTGGTGATCCACGAGGATGGCAGCGTCACCTACATCTGCGGATGCAGCGACTCCCCGGAACGCGTGGCAAAGGTAAATGCCATCAACCGGGATAGAGACGAGAAGCGGGCCGCCCAGCGGAAGCTGTACCAACAGCAGGCCGCGCAGGCCGCCTTAGCCCGCCGCGCTGTCCAAACGCGCCCCCTCCGCCAAGGCGGCAGGCTCTCCTCGTTCCACCAAAGAGAGGAGGCACCCTCCCCCACGGGGACGCCTCTGCCAGTTGGGACAGAACTGTTTTTCTGCATGTTATAAGCGGTTTACTCATCTAAAGTCAAAAGGGGAATAACATATATGGACAATACGATTTCAACCCTCTACACCCCCCGCATCACCGCTGACCAGCGGCCCCAAGGAGCCGGAAGGACAAAGGGCGGAGGCTTTCTGGACTTGGCCCAGCGTCTGCGGGACCCCTCCGCCCCCCTTGACGGCGGCCCCACCCTTACGGCGGACCTGACCACCCGCGGCAGTCTCCGGACAGACCAGACCGCTGCGGCGGAGCCCCCCTCTCTGGAGGAGATGCTGCGGGCCAAATATCCCCGCCTATCCTACCACGTCTTCGATGCCAGCAGCGGATACTGGCGCACCCGCAACGACTACCCCCACTACCTGCTCTACCAGCAGGACATAGACACCGAGGCCATTGAAAACTGGCAGCCCACCGGCCCCAACCCCTTCTACGGCAGCGTGGACGGGAAATTCATGGCCAGCAAGGAGATCCACGCCCTCAGCGCGATACCCCCCGGGAGCAAGGCGGTGGTGATCCACCCGGCTGTGCAGGCCCGGATGGAGGAGGACCCGGCCTACGCCCGCGAGATCATGGAGCGAATCGACACCTATTTCGCCTTCGACGTGGCCCGGAATGAAGCGATTCTCCCCGGCTCCACCGTGGGAATGAACCAAGCCATTGCCATTGGCGAGGACGGCAGCATTGTCAACGTCCAAGCGTCCTCCTCCGGCGGGGGCCGGATCACCCGCTCCGGAGACACGGAGGACGACACTCTGAGCTGGTGGGACCTGCGCATGGCCCGCCACGCCTATTTTATGGAGCTCCTGATTCAGGGACAGCGGGAGGACGCCCTCCTGCAATCCACCCATGTCTCCAGCGGCGCGGCCAAGGCCCAGCTGGCCCAATTGCTGCGGAGCGGAAACCTCATAGAACTATTGGGTGACACCATTGCCGGCGTCTCCACAGAGAGTGTCCTGGATTTGACCGTGGAACAGGTCTGGGGCGCAGGCGCCCTGCCGCTGTAAAGCCACACAGAAAACGACCCTCGACAAGCGCATTTGTCGAGGGTCGTTTTTTTGCACCCTCCCTATGATAACTTTATCTTGACAATTGGACTACACAGTGTTATCCTAATTTTAGCCTACAATCCGTAGTCTAAAATTTTCAGGGAGGTGCATCCACATGATTCAACCGGCATCTGACTCCGAGCTGGCATTGATGCGGATCATCTGGTCCGCCGGAGGCCAGGCGCAGTACGCCTATATCATGGAGGAGCTGGCCCAATCGGGCCGTCCATGGCAGAAGAATACGGTCATTACGCTCCTCTCCCGTCTGGTGGAAAAGGGGCTGCTGTCGGTAAACAAGCTGGGCCGGCGCAACGAGTATACCGCCGTGGTGTCTGAAGCCGACTATCAAGCATCCCAAACGCAGGCACTGGTGAACAAGCTCTACGCGGGCAGCGCCAAGGGACTGATTGCCACACTGATCCAACAGGATCTGCTCTCTCCAGAGGACTATGCTGAGCTGAAACGGTTCTGGGAGGGCAGGGAGATATGAACGGGGTATTTCGGACCGTGCTGTCCATGTCCCTCTCCGGCTCCCTGCTGGTGCTGCTGCTCCTGCTGCTGCGGCCTCTGCTGCGCCGGCGGTTGAGCCGGCGGTGGTGGTACTATGTCTGGCTGATTGTCATCGCCCGGCTCCTCCTGCCCCTAACGCCGCCGACCAGCTTGATGGGAGCGCTGTTTTCCCCCACAGGAACCTCGCCCCCCGCCGTCTCCGGGGAAATGAGCCCCGGCCACCCCGTCCCTGCCGGGAGCGGCATGGATAGCGGAGCCATCGTTTCAACAGAGGACAACGCCGCCGTCTTGGATACAGCTCCCCCTAATATAGCCCTGCCAAAGCTCCTTTGGCAGAATATCGGGCTGGTCTGGCTGATGGGAGCTCTGCTCCTGCTGCTGCGCCGGGCGACAGAGTACCAGAGCTTCCGCCGCTTCCTCCGAACCGCGGGACGCCCGGTGGACAACCCGGCTCTGCTGGATCGTCTGGCCCTTCTGGGGGAGACCATGGGGGTGCGCCAGCCGGTAGAGCTCTGGGAGAGCGCCGCCGTCTCCACACCCCTGCTGCTGGGGATTTGCCGCCCCTGTATCGTCCTGCCCCACTTGAACCTGTCAGAGGAGGACTTTCGGTACACGGTGTGCCACGAGCTGGTCCACTGCCGCCGGCGGGATGTGCTCACCAAGTGGCTGGGTCAGCTAACCCTCTGCGTCCACTGGTTCAATCCCTTGATTTGGCGGATGGTTCGGGAGATGGACCACTCCTGCGAGCTCTCCTGCGACGAGGCGGTGACGGCGTCCCTCAGCGCCGCGGAGCGCCGGGCCTACGGAGACACCCTGCTCCGGGCCGCCGGCCAAGCCGGCCGCGTCCCCGCCGCTTCCCTGACCTTGAGCGAGAGCGGAAAACTGCTGAAAGAGAGGTTAGATGCGATTATGAACGACCGAAATACGGTTAAAATGTCCGGCGCCATGTCCCTGCTGCTGGCCCTGCTCCTGACAGCGGGGGCCATCACCGCCGGCGCCAGCACCGATCTGCACGGTACCGCGGTCCCCGACAACCCCGCCAACTCAAATATCCCTGCCATGAGCCTCCCTATGGGAAACGTCCCTGCCAGCATCAAAGGGGACGCCGACGCCGCTTTTCGCTACACCCAAGAGGTGTATAACCAGTTCCCTTGGTTCTTCGAGCTGTGCTGGAACGTCAACGAGAAAGCCGGCGACTACTATCCCAGCCGGACAGTCCCTCTGCCCTCGGGGGCTGAGATAACTGTGTACTATGACGAAATTTGCAGTGACGTTATGGAAAACTTGGAAGCAATGGATGCGCTGGCCGCCCTGCTGGACAGCCTTCAGAAGGAGTCGAAGGACACCGAGCACCCCCTGAAGCGGGCGCTGCTGGTCAATGTGCGGAGCATCGGCGGCACAGACACCTCCTACCGTGAGCTGGCCGAACAGGCCTATCAGGAGGGGAGCGTCAGCACCTTCTCCGCGGCCTTCGCCTCTCTCAGCGAGGGCGAACAGCGCGTCTACCTGAACCGGTGCTACAACGACGGCCATATCGCCCTTTTTGCCGCCGCGGTCTTCCGTCTGCCCCAGAGCAGCCCCTTGATCAATGAATTCGCCCAGAAGTCTTACAAGGACCAATATATCTCCTTCTTCTCCGTCTTAGTCAATGGGTATATGGACGCAGAGGAGGCAGAGGTCTGGCTGAACCGGGCCGAGGAGGATGGGCGGACGAGCTATTGCTCCGTGCTCTACAAGGCTCTGGGGAAGAACGAGGAGCTGGAGGCCATGGAGGCGGAGCTGGACCGGCAGCTTGCGGAGGAGTATCGGGCCCACGGCATCACCGTGGATGGAAAAAATTACTACTACCAAGGGCAGCTGGTTCACATCTTTATGGATAAGCAGCCAAACAAGTCCTTCTACAGGCTGGACATGAACCCTTTGGGCACCATTAACATCAAACTCCTCCGCGGTGAGGATGGGCAGATTCAAGGCGTCGATTATATGACCGAGGCGGAGGTCACAGAGCTGTTCAGCGACGACGAGGAGGAGCCGGAGATCATCCCTGTAGCTATATCCTCCCTCGAGAATCACGCGGTAGTCTGGCTGGGAGACTTCGACCTCAACAAGGGGGACCAAATCCGCTACGACATCTCCGCCGAGACCGGAGAGGGCCTGCAAGTGGGCTTCGTCCGCCCCGGAGACGAAGCCCTCCAAGTCACCTACTACTCTGTAAAAAATCTGCGGCAGCAGGGCAGCCCCCTGCAGTGCGACGCTACGTTCACCTTCGGTCCGCCGACAGAGCCCGGCACCTATCGCCTGTTCCTCCGGGCTGTCGATGGCGCACTGGGAAATGTGCGGGGCAGTGTCTCCATCACACCGGCGGACGCGGCGTGAGCATCCCATCCAAATCATTTCACACAAAAGCCGGCGGATACCTTGAAGGTATCCGCCGGCAAACTATTTACACATTCTGTAGAACCATCAACCCCAAGACAGCAGCGTCAAGAGCCCAGCTCAACAGTCTCCAAAGCCGTTTGATTGGCACTTTCTTCCATCTCCTCCACAGAGGCCGAGGGCACCCCCTCCGGCACAGCTGCCGCACCGGCCGTCTCCTCTGCGGCAGCTGTGGATGCTGCCGCAGACAGCTTCCGCCGGCACTTCTTGGGCGGAGGCGCTTTGTGCCAATGGAGGCTGGTCCGACGAAACAGCGGCTCACAGACGCAGAGGATGGAGGGCATCACCGTCATACTCATCACCGCGGAGATCAGAGCCCCCCGGGCCAGCATCACGCAGATGGAGCCGATCAGATCCACCGAGGAGACAAAGGACACCCCCAGCGTGGCACAGAAGAGCACCAGTGCACTGGTAATGATGGAGGCGTCGGAGGCATTGGCGGCAATATGGATGGCCTCCATCCGATCCTTCCCGCTCCGCAGCTCCTCCTGAAAGCGGGTGGTCATCAAGATGGCGTAGTCCACCGTGGCCCCCAGCTGCACGCAGCTAATGATGGTGGGGGCGATAAAGGGCACCGAGGCTCCGGTAAAGTAGGCCGCACCTTGGTTGATAAAGATGGCCAGCTCGATGGCCGCCACCAGCACCAGCGGCACAGTGAGAGAGCGGAACAACACCGCCACAATCAGAAAGATAGCGGCCACAGACAGGTTATTGGCCACGGAGAAATCCAGATTGGTGGTTTCAATCAAATCGTTGGTCATGGCGGCCTCACCGGTAATCAGGGCGCCGGGGTCCACGGCGGTGACAAGCCCATTCAGGGTCGCCAGCTGCTCCGCCGCCTCGTCGGAGGCGGTGGCAAAGCTGGAGTTCACCATCATCATCTGATACCCCCCCTGCTTGAGCATATTCTTCACCGCATCGGGGATAAAGAACTCGGGAATGCCGGTGCCCAACATGGCGTGGTAGGAGAGAACGGAGGTGACGCCCTCCACATCCTTGACGGCGTTCTCCAAAAGGTTCATATCCGTGGCGGACACGTCGTCCCGGAGGATGATGAAGTGGGAGGAGGCCATGTCGAAGTCGTCCTTCAGCTTCTTGTTGGCCACGATGGAGGGCAGGTCCTCCGGCAGGGACTCATCCAGCTTGTAGTAGATGCTGGCATGGTTTTGTGCGTAGAGGGCCGGGAAAAACAGCAGCAGGAACAGCACAAAGAAGAACCATCTGTGGCGCAGGACGAAGCCGTTGGCCCGGTCAAAGCTGGGCAGGAGGCTTCTGTGCTTGTGCTTCTCAATCTGCCTGTCAAAGAGCAGGATCAGCGCCGGCAGCACCAGCACCACCGTGGCCACACCCAGCACCACGCCCTTAGCCATCACAAGGCCGATATCCCGGCCCAAGGTCAGGCGCATGGAGCACAGGGCCAGAAAGCCGGCAATGGTGGTCATGCTGCTGCCGGAGAGTGAAGTAAAGGCGGCCACAATCGCTTGGGCCATGGCGTCCCGGTTGTCATCAAAGCGGGACTGCTCCTCCTTATAGCGGTGGTAGAGGAAGATGGAGTAGTCCATGGACACACCCAGCTGCAAAACCGCGGCAATGGCCTTGGTGATATAGGAGATCTCCCCCAAAAAGATGTTGGTACCGAAGTTGTAGAGAATGGCCATGCCGATACCCCCGAGAAACAACAGGGGCAGCACCGTGGACTCCAGGGTCAGCATCATCGCCGCCAGAGCCAGCACCACCGCCAGGCCCACGAAGATGGGCAGCTCACTGTCCATCAAGTCCTTGGTGTCCTTCATCACCACGGAGAAGCCAGCCAGAAAGCACCGCTCATTGCACAGGCCCCGGATAGCGTCGATGGCGTCCATGGTCTCATCGGAGGCCCCGGCCTTCTCGTACTGTATGACAATCATGGTGGCGTCACCGGAGAAGAAGATGTCCCGGAATCCCGCTGGGATCATCTCCGTGGGAAGCTGGATACCCACAAGGTTGCTCAGCCACACCACACTGCTGACGCCGGGGACGGCCTTGATGTCGTTGATCAGGCGGTTGGTGTAACCGGCGGGCATCCCCTCCACCACCAGCATACTGGTGGCGGCCATGTGGAAGGGCTCCTCCAAAAGCCGCTCCCCTTGGGCGGAGCCCAAGTCCTCAGGGAGGTAGGAGAGAATGTCGTAGTTGACCCGAGTGGCAATGACCCCCAAGGCCGAGGGAATCAGCAGAAGGACCGCGGTCAGGGCCACAACCTTCGGCTTTCTGGTGAGCCAGTGGGCAATTTTTGCAAGCAAGCTGTACGCCCTCCTTCCCTACTTCTTTCCAAAAATTCCGGTGATGGCCCGCCAGAAGTCCTGAAACATCCGGGCCACACGGCCCCAGAAGGTGGCGGGGTCCTCCTCCTTCGCCTGCACACTCTCCGTCTTGACCTCCTCCGTCTTGATCTCCTGTGTGCGCAGAAGGATCTGAACACTGGACGGGGCGGCATTGCGCTGAGAGGTCAGGGACTGGGCCTGGGCGGTGGCGTCCATCAAAAGGAGGTTGTTCACATCGCCGGTGTACTCCCTCCAAGTGTCCTCAATAATGCCGGTGAGAGCGTCCTTGGCACTCTTCACCTCGCCCACACTGTCGGTACTGCGGGCGGTGCGGCGAAGTGTCTCCGACAGGTTCCGAAGGCTCTGCCGGGTGCCCGCGTCCAACTGACCGCCAGCCTCCTGAGACAGATTGCGGAAGGAACCCAAGAAGGTGTTGGTATCCCCCACCGCGCGGTGCAAATCGCCCACCAAGCTCTGTGTGTCCTGCAAAGTCCCCCGCAGACCGGGGACATGGTCGTTTACGGTGTCGTCCAGATCCTTCAGCTCATCTAACAGCTCATTGACCTCCGCCAGCAGCCCTTGGCCCGCCTCGGTGGTGTCCTCCAAGCTGCCCATCGCATCGCCGGTGCTGTCAAGGAGGCCGCCCAGGCTCCCGGTGAGGCCGCCGCTGCCCAAGTGGCCCAGCAGCGCCGCCAAGTCGGAGAGCATCCCGGCCACAGCCTCGGTATCGTGGTCGCCGTCCAGCGCGGCAAGCATCGTCCCGGTCTTGGCGTAGTCGGACTTGCTGGCGAGTATGGCCTTGACCGCCTCCGCCGTCTGCTTGTCGGCGGGCAGGCTGTTGATCTCACTGAGCATCAGCAGGGCGGTAAAAAAGTTTGCCTTGGTCATGGGTTTGTCCGTGCCGCCGCAGACAGCGGTGTAGACCTGCTCCATAACCATGGCCTGCTGATAGGCGGCAGCGGCATCCGCTCCCGCACCGGCGAGCACCTGCTCCAGTGCGGCATCCTCCGCCATACCGGAGGCCACCAGCCCCGCCACAGCCTGATTTACAGTGGTGACAACCGCGTTGAGCTGTCCCAATACGGCGGCAACATTTGAGGGGTCCGCCTTCTGGGCCGCAATCAGAGCCGCCCCCTGAAACGCCGGATAGGTGATGGTACTCCCCTTGTCGTCGGTACCGCCGGCGGCCTGCCACGCTCTATTCAGGCTGTCCACTTGGTCAAGGACCTCCCCCAGCTGCTTTTTCTGGATGGTGATAAAGCTCTTGCCGGTCTCATCACTGAAGTCCTTGTCGATCTTCTTCAAAATACCGCCGTTAACCCGAATATCCAAGATTGTCAGTGTCTCCGAGGCATCCCGAAGCTGACCTTGCAGGCGGTCCAGATCCCGGCCCACGGCGGCGAGGTCACTCTCTGTGGCGCTGCCATTGGAGCGGATGCGGCGCAGGTCGCGGCGCAGATCATTTAGACAGTCGTCTATCTCCTCCAAATCATCCCGCATGTCCACCGCCGCGTCGGTAACATTCTTCAGGGAATCCGTCAGATCCGTCACCGCGCTGTCCGCATCCTTCAGATGGTCAGGAAGAGTACTTAAAGATCCCTCCAGCGCGGTCAGGTCCTCCCGCAGCCTGTCTCCATCGGTGTAGAGCTGGTCCTTGCCGTTGGAGATGGTATCCCGTGCTTGGTCCAGCTGGTCCAAGCCGTCGGCAGTGGCCCGCAGGCTGCCGCCCAAATCCCCCATGGTCTCCAGGAGGGTGTCGAAGCTGTCGGAGAGCTGGTTGTAGTCCTCCTCCAGCTCGTCCTTTCGCTGACTGAGCTTGGCAATCTCCGAGAGCTGCTCCAAGGTGGCGGGGACCATCAGGAAGGTCATGCCGCCAAAGGAGAAGTCGTTGCTGCCCACCCGGATGGTGAAGTGCTTCTCCTCTCCGGGCAGGACGATAAACAGCACCGCCCGCAGGTTGCCCACCAGCTGCACCTGGGCACCGGGGGCCTCCAGAGAGAGAATGTCATCTTGATTGAACACCGCCATGGCCTCCAAGGTATAGTTGCTCTTGGCGTAGTCACTGGCGGCGGCGTTGGGGAGGACATCCAAGGCGATCTCCACCACGCCGGTTTTCCCCGCCAGCTCCTCCGCCTGGGTGGGCACACCGTTGAGTGTGTAGGAGACGGCAATGGTCCAAGGCAGGCTCTCAAAGGGCGCCGCGGTCCGCCCCTCAAAGTAAAACCGGTCTGGAGCAGCCCCCTCCTCAAAATGAAACTCCGTGGCGGAGGCGCGGCGGACCGGGACAGTACCGTCGGTGAGGTTCACCACCTCGTCGTATGTCCCATAGTCGATGAGGGTACTGGCGCCGTGGAGGGTGTAACTCTTCACCACGCTGCCTTGGGTCAGACCGCCGTAGTAGTCCAAGGTGGCATAATAGGCCTCGTCACAAGCGGGGGCCGGCTGATCACCTGCGGCCAGGGCCGCTGGCGCAGCGGCGGTGAGAACAGTGGTCAGGGCCAGCACAGCGGCAGTGAGGCGGCGAAGTGCGGGGGTGGATTTCATGGAAAAAAACTCCTTCCTTTCTGATTCGAGAAGCTGAATCAGCAGCTTCTATCAAACAGCGTCCACGGAAATCTTTACTTTTCCTCCGCGATACGCTATACTGATGCTACGACTGTTTAGAACCAAGGAGGCTGCTATGAAGGGAACCGAAGTCCTGATTGCCAATGCCTTCTATGCGCTTTTAGAGGAGAAGCCCCTGAGCAAAATCACCGTGCGGGAGATCGTAGAGCGGTGCGGCGTCAACCGGAATACGTTTTACTACCACTTCCGGGATATTCCCGCCCTCTTGGAGCGGATCATCAAATCCCGGGCGGACCAAGTCGTCCGGGAACACGGCCGGTTGGAGTCCATCCCGGACTGCATCGAGGTGATCCTCCAGTTCTGCCGCTCCGACCGGCAGGCCATCCTGCACATCTACCGCTCCGTCCAGCGGGAGGTATTTTTGGACCACTTGGAACGGCTGATGCTCTACTCGGTGGAGGAGTTCGTCACCACTGCCGCCCGGGACCTGCCCATCCCGCCGGAGGATCGGGATCTGCTGGTCCGCTTCTACAAGTGCGCACTGATCGGCATCGCCTTGGACTGGCTCAACGCCGGAATGAACTACGACATTCTGGCCCGGGCCGACCGGGTCTGCGACCTGTTCGCCGGCTCCACCCAGCGGGCCTTCCTGAAGAGCGCCGGCGTTCTCCCCGCCGATCCGGTGATCTGAGCACACCTGTGCGGCCCCCTCATATTGGGGCATATTGTAGCGTCCGCCAGCAAGAAGAACAATAGACAAATACACCTCCAATGTCCGAATTTTAGGCATCGAAAGTGTATTTGACCAATAGCCCCCGCCGAGTTCGGCAACCCAAAAAGCAAAAGAGCGCACAGAATGGTATTGACTACCACCTGTGCGCTCCTATTTTTCTACCGTTTTTCAGCCTCCGCCGCCAATAGATCCCGAACCTCCATCAGCGAGAAGCCCAGCAGATTCTCCCCCCGCCAGAGGGCCCCGTTCTCCGCCCTCGGGTCGTCGGCGGTAAGGCCGATGCCCCAGATCCGATCGTAGGGACTGGCCTCCACCAGTATCCGGCCGCCGCTCTGACACAGATAGGTCCTCAGCTGCTCGTTCTGGGAGAACTTCGCAACATTCCCCGCCACCACAATGGGCACCCTATGATCTCGCCAAACCTTCTCGTCAAACCCGCGCACCCGCTGGCCCAGCGCCTTGCACTGCTTGGGATGTTTTGCCGCCATGATCTCCCGCAGCATCTCGGCATCCTCAAAGAGCCGGGCCTTTTGGGCCATCATATATTGCTCGGCGCAGTGGTAGCGCACCCCCTCCACAGTAAAGGGGCTGGGGTACCACTGGCTGAGGCAGGCCCCCGTCACCTCCGGCCCCGGCTCCGTATGTTTCCAGAAGAAGAGAAACTTCACCCGCTTCCCTCCGGCCTGAAGGTCCATCAAATAGGCCCTGTCATAGCTCATAAGCCGCCTCCCATTCCTAACTCCTAATTCCTAATTCGTCCAAAATCTCTTCCCGCCGCACATGCAGCGTACCATACTGCCCGGTCTCCGCGCTGGAGACCCGCAGGACCATACCGCCCTTTCCATCCCAGTGGTCCAAGTTGATATCATCGTATTTCTCATAGTCCGGGTCCAGCACCTCATGGAGGTTCACCGTTGGACACTCCAACAGCGGCTGGGTGAAATCCAGCACCAGCGTGTCATTGGGACAGGCCCAAAAGCACCCTGACACCGCCAGCAATCCGCTGACCGCATCATAGCTGACCCCAGTCCAGATAAAGGTCTCCCGAAAGCACTCCCCTTCCGCCGGAAAGCTCTCGCCGGGGACAAAGTGGAAGTCCCGCCCGGTCTCTATCTCCAGAACGCTGTACCCATACAGCTCCCGGCGAAAGACCAGATACCTCCGCCCATTCACATGCCGCACCAGCGCGGCAAATTCCCCGTCGTCGTTCAGATTCCTCCAGCGGCAGAGCACCTGCCCTTGACCGTCCACCAGCCTGCTCTCGCTGGCATGCACCGCATACTCCACCTGTCCCTCATAGTAACAAGTAAAAACCCGCAGCCCATCTCCCAGCTCTGTCATCCGCTCCGGCCGAGCACTGCGGCAGGCGGGAACAAACAGGGCGTCATGCGCCGCGCGGTAGCCGATATACCGCGGTGTACAGGCAATATTCACCGTCAGTCTCCTCTCAACAGACCATCTGCCATAAGCTCACTCCCACCAGAAGCGCCCCCAGAGCACCCAAGACCACCCGCCGGCCGCCCCGGCCCATGACGCTGTAGGCCTGCCGCGTCCCGGAGGGGTCACACAGCCAGCTCCAATTTCGAACCGCTCCCAGCACCAGCACAGCCCCCAGCAGAAGCGTCAGCACCTCCCAGTGCTCCCCCGCCAGCGCCTGCCCCCTCTCAAAGAGAGCCTCTGTATCCACAGCCAGTCTCCTCCCTCCTTACTCCGAGCAAAGTCTCCCGTCTGCCAGCCAATTCCGGCTCCGATCAAAGTCCAGCAAAATCGGCACCCCATGGGTCTCCGAGAACCGCACCGCCCGCCAAGCCATGGAGTAGGCGCACTTGGCCAAGGACTCCGTGCTGTACTGCCGGCGCTCGTTGTCCGCGGCCTGCTGCCGCTCCGCCGACTCAACGGCGGCGGAGGACTGTCCCTCCGTGCCGGCCCAGCTCAAAATCGTCTCCTCACTGGCCTGCCAGCTGAGATCGTTGATCTTTTCCAGCTCCCCCTTCAGCGCCCCGACGGTGCTGACAATCACCTGCTCCCCGGTGGGCAGGGGGGCTTGGGTGTACAGGGGTTCGGCAATGGGCAGCCAGCATACCGCCCCGCTGAACAGTGACCAGCGCATCCGCTCATCCCCATAGGCCCGCTGGGACACAGGGTAATCCTCAAAGGTGCCACCCTTGTCAAAGAGGGACGGTACCGCCTCACCGTACATCTTGCAGGCGGCAAAGAGCAGCAGGGCATTCAGCGCGTCCCAGTCCGGCTTATCGGTGTAGTAGGGCTTCTCGCCATTCTCCTCCCAAGCAGGAAGGGGCTCCTGACCCTCCGGCGCGATAGCCCGCAGGATCTTGTCCCGCCAGCGCACCGCCTCCTCCTGAATCTCCTCCGCGCTGATCACATCCACCGCCTCCGGCTCCCCGTTGGGAGCCACCCGGGTGAAGGTGTAGCCGTTGGCCTCCGCCCACTGCTGCGCTACATTCTTCCAGTTCTGCGTGTAGTACCGGGTCAGCGTCCCGGCGTAGATATCCAATCCCATAGTCGAGCCTCCTCTAACTCACTCCTGTGTCCCAATCTCCGTTCCTCTTATCCTATCCCTCAAAATGTGATCTTCAGCGTACTTCCCGGCAGGGAGATCCCCTCACTCCGTGTGATGGCATGCTTATCCTCGGCAGAAAATCCGATGGTCTCCCCGTCCTGAAGCGTCACACCCTCCTCCAGCACATAGCCCGCGAGGCTCGCCAAGAAGTCCCGCACCTCCTCCGGCTGGGCATCGGCATCCAGTACCTCCATCTCGTCCATGCCGAAGGCCGTCATGCCATAGGTGTAGCCGCAGATGCCCCCCTCCCGGCGGTAGAGGCCAAACCAGATCCAGTTAAAGAGGGGCAGGGTGTCCTCCTTCATCATCATGGAGAAGTCCCGATAGAACTCCGGCTGGAACACGGTGCCGCTGGTATTGACGCCGCTGGCACGCTTCTGATTACAGCAGCAGGCCATCAATTTTACAAACAGCTTTCCTTTCTCCAGAAGATCCGCATCCGTACCCAGTACCGCCACCAGCAGGTGGGCCTTATGGGCCTTGGCAGCCTCCACGGCTTCGGGCCACATATAGTTGGTCTCCGCGTTCTGCTCCGCCTCACCGTCAGGTATTGGTCCGGGCATCAGGCTCACCGCGGCCATCATATCGTCCGTCTGGACGAACACCACCGTCCCCTCACTGTCCTCATTGACCTCCCCGTCGATGCCCCAGGTCATCCGCAGGTCAGTAACAAGATCCTGCGGGTTCCACTCCGGCTCACTGAGGAGCACAAAGCCGGCAAAGGCCCCTGTGTTCTCCTTCTGCTCCTCGGCCTCACTGGCCCGCTCCATCCAGAACCGGCGGACGGTCTCCACCAGAGCCACGGCCTTCTCAAGAGCGGTATCCTCCTCATAGGGCTCCATCTCGCTGAACACGTGGCCGCAGTGCTCCGTCCCGTCCCCCTCGTAGCCGCCGCAGACACCAATCAGCCACTTGCCCATGGAGGTCTTTTTATACCGGAAGATATAGTAGTGCATGTCGTAGAGATCGAACTCCCCGGCACACTCGATCTTGGCCGGAGCCCGCCCCAGCTCCTGGGGGTGGGAGAGCCACGCCGTCATAGCCTCACAGGCCGCGCGCATCTGAATTTCATTCATAGCGGTCTTGTCCTTTCCTGTCGTCATCTCAAAATCAGGCCGCGGCCTGTCAATCTCCCCGCTCTGTAAGCCGTACAATCCGGCGGCAGAAGTGAAAGTCAATATCTATCTCCTCGCTCTCCATCTCCTCAGGCTGATAGTGGGGGGAGCAGGGGAGGAATCCCAAGGCCGGATCACTGCCGCCGCAGAGGCTACAGCCCCCGTCCCCGCCGCAGAGAAGCCCGTCCTCCGTCACCTCCTGCTTGTAGGGGTCGTAGGCGATGTAAAGGCCAAACCCATTGGGCAGCTCCATGGTATAGGGCTCTGCCTCCTCCGTCTCGCCGATCATTTTACCGAAATAATAGAGCTTCATGGTATAGTCGAAGCTGTCCCCCCAAGGGTACACCCATCGCTGGCCCCCGCCGCAGAGGTAGGCCCACTCCGCCGCTGTGGGCAGGGAGTACCCCCCGGCCCGGAGCAGGTCCAGCAGCTGACTGTGAGTCACGTCGTGGTAGAGGTAGATCTGCCACCCCTCCCCCACCCGGTCGAAGCGGACACTGCCCACCAAATTCATTCTGGCGAGGTCGCTCTGGGTGCACTTTTGAAACTCCTCCACCCAGTCCGGCTGGGCGGTAAACCGGGGATCGTCCGCCGCCACCGGCTCCCAGCCGATCTCCCCCATGGCGCGCTCCACCAGCATGGGCCCCACTGTCACCTCTTGGGGCGGGGCCATCACCTCATGGAGATAGTCCTCCACAGACCCCTCATAGGCGTAGCCCTTCAAGTTCTCCCCGATGTCAGCCTTGGTGTCCTCATCCATGCCCTCCGCAAACCGCTCCCAGCCGATGGTAACGGTGTCGCCGGGGACAAAGACGAACTGGGCCCCGTCCTTCTCAAATACGCCGGTGGTAACACCCCAGCCCCAGTGGAAGAAGGTCTCCAGCCGCTGAAAGGCCATGCCTGTCCGGGCCGCCACATCCTCCATCAGTCCCCGCTTCTCCCCCTCATCCAGCCGATCAAACCCCGGCCGCAGCAATCGCTGATCCATAGACGCCTCCTCATTTTATCACAGCGGAAATTTTTCCTGTTCCCTACGCAATCTGTTCCACCCGGCACTTTTGGCACAGGGGATAGGTCTCCAAAAAGTCCCGCGCCGCCGCCGTCATGGCCTCAAAGGACTGGCCATAGAAGTACAGCGCCGTGTCCTTCGGGCCCTCCCACCAGCTGTAGAGCTCGCCTAAGCCCTCCAAGCACTCGCCCAGCTCCGCAATGGCGGTGTTGATATCGCACTCCTGATAGACCTCGGCGGGCAGCTCCGTACCGGAGAGATAGATCGCCATCCCCTCCAAGGTGCCCACCGGCCGCTCCTCCTGCTCCCCCTCGGCGTTCTCATAGCACAGCCGGGAGCCCTTGGCGATGCCCATGCTGTCCACCAGCTCCGCCAGACACTGAATGGTCTGGGGATCGTTGTGCTGCAAATACAGCTCAATGTCGCAGTTTCGCACCTCGCCGGAGGGGAACAGCAGCGTGCCGCCGCCGTCCACCACGCCCAAACAGAGCCGGTCCATGGCCTCCCCCAAGGCGTCCTCCAAATCGTGCCGGTGCTGGGGCTGGAAACGGGCGTTCAGATTCAGCGTCACACGGAAAGCATCAGCGCCGTCCGAAAGCTGGACTTCCTCCCTCTCCCCCTTGGGATGGTTCTCCTCCTGCCGCCGGACAATCCACTTCCGGCACTCTGCGGCAAAGTAGGGGGCGTCCGGGTCCTCCGGATCCAGCTCCGCCGCCCGCTCAAAGTAGGGCAGGGCCATCTCCTCCCGGTCCAAGTAGTAGAAGGCGTAGCCCGCCCGGTAGTACCACAGGGCGTCCTCCCGCCCCTCCCGCTCCACGGAGCACAGCAGCTCCAAAGCCCGCTCCAAGTTGGCGCTGTAGGCGGCATCGCCGGGCTTGGCCAAGTTGTTGTACGCACGGGCCAAGAGACTGGTCAGTGTGTAGTCCCGCTCCGGCATCGCCTCGATGGTGTCCACAATCCGCTGGTGGTCCTCCTCCGCGTGCCACTGGTCGATCTGAGCAATCAGGTCGTTATATTCCATAGACATTCTCCTCTATCCATCTCATATGCCATCCACCATTGTATATCACTGTATACCGCGTTCCCGCGGGACAAATCTGCTCAATCCCACCAGAAGAACCACGCCATAGACTGCCGCAGGCTGTCCGCCAGACCGCCCAAGGTGCCCTCGCCCAAAACGTCGGGGCAGAAAGTTAGGTGCTCTCTTGCCAGGGCCAAGGCCTCCTCCGCCTTCACCGGCTGGGGGAGCAAAAGCTCCAGCATATCGCCGCTGAGGGCGGCGGGCACCGCGCCGTACCGCTCGTACCAGCGCTTGACCACAGCCATCAGCTCCGGAGTATCCGGACAGTCATTCCAGTTGCCGAAGGGCAGATAGGCAAAGACCTCCCAAGGGTGCTCCACCGGAATCTGCGCCAGCAGCAGCGGGCGGGTCTTTCTGGTGGAGTAGTCCCAGATGCTCAGAA
Organism: Oscillospiraceae bacterium; assembly: GCA_022801715.1. Lineage (GTDB taxonomy): Bacteria > Bacillota > Clostridia > Oscillospirales > Oscillospiraceae > CAJFPI01. The sequence continues at coordinate 6,068 of JAAWSV010000020.1, read as the reverse complement.
GCCGGTCATTCCCCTCGCCGCCAGTCAGAGCTGCCTCTTGAGCCTCATCATCCCCGGCGGACATCCTCTGCAGCGCCTGCCCGCCATCCTCCGCCGGCTTGGAAAGGATTTCCTTCCGATACCGCACCGCCGCCTCCCACAGCGCCGCGTCACTGTCATCCTCATCACAGTCAACGCTGATCGCCAAGGCCTCCCACAGCACCTCATCGACACTCACCAGCACGGGGACAAAGCCCTCCTGCGCCCCCCGCTCCCGGGCAGCTCGATAGGCATCCATAATGGGATCGTCGTCAGCCATAGGAGGAAAATACTGGCAGGGACAGCCCAAATAAGCCGTCAGCCGAGCGGCCAGCGGAGGCAGACTGTCCTCCGCCGGGGCGCCTCCCTCCCCCGCTATGGCGCGGGGCCGGTGAATATCCACCACGAAGCTGAACGCCGCCAGCTCCTTCAGCAGCGCCTCTGCGCCGTGGGCCATTTTGAAGGCCATCTCCTCCTGATAGAGCGGAATCACCTGATAAAAATTCACCTCGTCCCCGTCGGGCAGGACACAGCAGACACTCTCCTTTTCCTGCCCGGTCCCCTGGGGCTCTATCAGCATACAGCCGCAGAGGTCGGTATTCTCGGCGTAGGTCTCCCCCTCCTCCAAGGACACCGTATGTCCCCAGCCCAGCCAAGTGTCCAGCTCCCCGGGAAGGCGGGCGGTGGACTTCAGCAGACGGAAGGGCCAGTACCACCGCTCATCAGGGAGGGACGCCTCATCCATTTTCCAGTCCGGCGGCAGAGCGATCACCAGCTCCGCCCGCTCCAGCTTCTGTGCCGCCAGCTCCTCCGGTACATGCATGGGGCGAGCCCCCATGCCCATGGTCACAAGGGTGTAGTAGTCCCGTCCCGCCGCAGGGGGGATGACACAGATATCCACATGGATATCCGGGGATACCTTCTCATGAAACACGTAGTCAAACTTGCCGAAATACCGCTCAATGTGGGCCTCCACAGCCTCCATCTCCGCCTTACCGTACATCTTCGGCGAATGGTGCTCGCAGTCAGCGCAGGGGGCAATGTTCAGATACGCCTCACAGTCGGCAATGAACCTCTCCGGATTGCCGTCTGTCGGGTCCAGCTCCAGCCAGCGCCGGGCGTAGGGCAGGGCCTCCGCCGCCCGGTCCTCGGTCATGTAGAGGGCGTTGGCCATCCGCTTGTGCCATTGGGCGTCGTTCTCCCCCTCCTCCGCCATGGCTTGGAGCAGATCAATGGCTTGGCTCAGAGCCTCCTGCTCCACCTCGTCATTCTCCTCCCGGCAGTTGCCGTCCCCCAGCACCGCCAAGTTACTGTAGGCCCGGGCCAGCAGCAGGCGCAGCGCATAGCTCCGCTCCCCCTCCGGCACCGCCTCAATGGCCTGAATACACTTAGAATACTGATCCCCATCGTTCCAGATGTCCACCAAGTTCACCAGCGTGATGTGGGGATCGTCCCAAGAGAAGTCCAAGGGACGCGTCCCCTCGTCCGCCCCGCTGTCCTCACCGTCATCGTCAAAATCGAAGTCGTCCTCACTGACAAGGCCCCGAATGAAGTCCTCAAAGCTGTCCGCCAGCGGGGTAATCGCGTAGTCATTCTCCTGATCAACATGGACCACCTTGGGTTCCCCCTCCGGGCCGCAGGCCCGGTAGTCCAAAAAGATCATGTCGTGCCCGGCGCTGGGACAGTTGCAGATGGCCACACCGATGGCCGGGTACTCCCACTCGTCGATCATAAACTGGCTGCCCAAGCTGCCGCAGAGGGAGTACAACTTTTCCCGCCCAATGCCCATAATGCCGCTGATGGCCACATGGTCTGCCGCCCATGTGGTGGGAGACTTTGTGGGGAAGGCGGTGTTGAAGGGAATCCCGCCGTTTCGGCTTCGCATCAGGGCGATGTAGGCCCCCGGCAGGCGGTAGCCCAGCTCCGCCTCAATCTCCGCAATCAGCCCGTCGGTCGGCGGAGCCTCGGTATAGGCCTCCTGCGCGTAGTCGCTCTCCTCCCAGAAAGCGGACAGGTCGAATCCATCAAAATACATCACACGGCACTCCTCTCTGCTCTATCACATCTATCACAATGTCCGATTCTAATGACCTCATGTGATGGGACAGCAATCCTATTGTGCAGTATAGCACAAACTGTACAATAATACTATACAGACATTTTAAGGGATTTCTGTAAAAAATCGCCAAATCCGCCCAAAAATCTCCCCTTATACGTGCCCCCATACAAAGCCAAGAAAACAGCGGATAAAAAAGGACCCTTCCGGGTCCCTTTTATCCGCTCAAACCGATTTTGCAAAGGCGCTGCAGAGGGCCTCGATCTCCTCCCGCCTTGCCAGCACCGCCAGCCACTCCTCCGGGATACCAGCCAAGCCCCACCGAAGGCCGGCCAGCCCCCCGGCCACAGCTCCCACCGTGTCGGTGTCCTCCCCCAGATTCACCGCCTCCAGCAGGCAGGCGCGGAAGTCCCCGGCCCGAAGCAGACACCACAGTGCGGCCTCCAAGGTGTGGACCACGTAGCCGCTGCTGCAGATCTCCTGCCGGGACAGCCCCCGGAGAACTGCCGCATCCACCCGCACAAAGGTCTTCAGATGGGGGGACAGCTCCGGAACCGTCCGGTAAAACGCCTTGGCCGCCTCAAGCCCCTCCCCGACCTCCCCGCCGCAGAGCAGGGCATTGGCCGCGGCGCAGTAGAGACCGCAGGCCATACAGCTGATGGGGTGAGCGTGGGTCAGAGCAGAGGCGCGGTGGATCAGATCGTAGGCCTCCGGACAGCGGGGAAAGTCCGGCCCAAAGACGCCATGGAGGTAGAGGGCCACGGGCAGAATACGCATCAGAGAGCCGTTGCCGTTGTCATAGGTCCCCCTGCCGCCGCACTGGAGGGCCGGCGTCCCTTGGGCGAATCGGACCAGCGCCTGCCGGGTGGCAATGCCCATGTCAAAGACCTCCCCATGGGCAGTCATGTACCCCTCCTCCGCCCAGCGCAGGAAGCGTCCCATCATGTCGGTATAGTCCACCCCGCCCGTCAAGCTCTCCAGCAGGCACAGCGCCATGGAGGTGTCATCGGACCAAGTGCCCGCCCTTTGACCATGGGTACCGAAGGCCCGCATCCCGGTCACCGGGTTCTGACATAGGGCCTCCCGGTCCATAAACTCCACCGGCACCCCCAGCGCGTCCCCCACCGCCAGGCCCAATATGGCGGCCCGAACCGTGTCCAAACAGATCCGATCCAAAGTTTATCCCTCCCTCACAGCCTATCTGGCCTCCATCCGCGGACCGGGACGAAAGCTCTCCTCCGCCAGCTCCACCGTCAGACCGCCGGCGGACAGCTCCGTCACCTTCTCCTCCAGTGCCGAACGCTCCCCGGCGGGAAGGGTGACCGTCAGCATGATATCTGCGCCGTAGTCACAATCCTCCACGATTCCGCCGCAGCTCTCTATTGTCAGCTTCATCCGCTCAAACAGCGGGTAGGTACAGGGCACCAGCACCGTGCTCCACAGGCGCATCCGGCTGAGACCGGCGGCATTCAGCGCCTCCTTGGCCGTGCCGCCGTAGGCCCGCACCAGCCCCCCAGCCCCCAGCAGGATACCACCAAAGTACCGTGTCACCACGCAGCAGACATCAAAGACCTCCTCCCGCTGGAACACGTTCAGCATGGGCTGGCCGGCGGTGCCCTGGGGCTCCCCATCGTCGCTGTAGCGCAGCACATTCCCCTCCCGGAGAAGGTAACACCAGCAGTTGTGCCGGGCGTCGTGGTGCTGCTTCTTCACCGCCTCGATCTTTGCCCGAGCCGCCTCCTCGCTGTCCACGGGAAAGACCCGGCCAATGAAGCGGGACCGCTTCTCCACCAGCTCCGCCGTCCCCTCGCCGAAGGGCACTAAATACCCGCTCACCCCTTTGCCTCCTCCCACCGGGCCCGGTCTAAACGGTAGAACACCGTCTCATGCTCCCCGGTCTCGTCCATAAGGGTCTCTGTGGAGACCCTTTGGAACCCGCACTTCTCAATCACCCGCCGGGAGGCGGGATTCTCCGCGTAGTGGCTGGCCCACACAGCCTGAAGCCCCCGATCCTCAAAGGCGTAGCGCAGCAGCTCCGATGCCGCCTCGGTCATCAGCCCCCGGCCCCACCAGTCCGGGTGGAGGGCATACCCCAGCTCGTCCTCGCCGGGGCTCCCCCGACCTGTAAAGCCAGCGGAGCCGATCAGCGTCCCGCTCTCCCGCTCCACCACCGCGAAGGTGTGGGGGGCAGAGAACACCGTTCGGATCACCTCCAAGCTGTCCTCCACGCTCCTATGGGGCGGCCAGCCGGCGGCAATGCCCACCTTGGGGTCCCTGCTGCACTGGTACAGCGCCGGGGCGTCTGCCTCGGTGAAGGGGCGCAGCCGCAGCCGCATTGTGGTCAGCGTCATCGCTCCCAGTCCTCCTTAGGGGGCTCGTAGCCCTCAATATAGTCCTTCACCCGGCCCACCGTCCTCGGGTCGCAGAGGGCGGAGACGTCGATGGTCTCGCCGTACTCCACCGACAGCACCTTGGCCTCCTGATAGAGGAGATCCAGAATATCCCCCCTATGATAGGGCAGATGCAGTGTGCACCGCCGGGTACCCTTGTCCAAGATCCGGTCCATCTCGTGGAGCAGCGTATCCAGTCCCTCCCCGGTCTTGGCGGAGATGGTGAGGCACCCCTCGCCGGCAGGGAGGATGTCCCCGCTGAAGAGGTCCGCCTTGTTGTAGAGCCGCAGGCAAGGGGTCTTTTCCGCCCCCAGCTCCCGGATCAGATCCATGACAATCTGCTCCTGCATCTGCCAGCCCGGGCTGGAGATGTCCACCACATGGAGGAGCAAATCCGCGTACTCCAGCTCCTCCAAGGTGGCCTTAAAGGCGTCCACCAGCTGGTGCGGGAGTTTGCGGATGAACCCCACCGTGTCACTGACCACCACCTGCATGGTGTCGCTGACAGTCAAAAGCCGGCTGGTGGTGTCCAAGGTATCAAAGAGCCGGTTGTTGGCGGGAATACCGGCGGCGGTGAGGGCATTCAGGAGCGTGGACTTCCCGGCATTGGTATAGCCCACAATGGCCACCACAGGAATCTCGTTCTTGCGGCGCTGCCGCCGCTGGGTGGAGCGGACCCGGCGCACATCCGAGAGTTCCTCCTTCAGCTTGTCAATCTTCCGGTGGATGTGGCGGCGGTCAGTCTCCAGCTGGGTCTCACCGGGGCCCTTGGAGCCGATGGGCCCCTTGCCGCTGGTACCCGCCTGCCGCTCCAGGTGGGTCCACATGCCCACCAGACGGGGCAGCAGATACTGGTACTGGGCCAGCTCCACCTGAAGCCGCCCCTCCCGGCTCTGAGCCCGCTGGGCGAAGATGTCCAGGATCAGGCCGCTGCGGTCCAGCACCTGCACCCCCAGCTCCGAGGTGAGCACCCGCATCTGGGAGGGGCTCAGGTCGTTGTCGAAGATGACCATGGTGGCCTCCTCGTTTTTCACCAGCTCCTTCAGCTCCGCCACCTTCCCCTCGCCGATGAGGGTCCGGGGGTTGGGGGAGGGCAGATTCTGCAGGGCCATCCCCACCACCGCGCCCCCGGCGGTCTCTACCAAGGCCTCCAGTTCCTCCATGGTGTCCTCGTTGGCGTTGTCCCGCCGGTCCAGCCTGGGGCTGTTGAGCCCCGCCAGCACCGCCCGGTCCCGGGGGATGTCGCTCCCATTTTGTATTGGATTTTGTGTCTGTTTATCTTCCATAGAACCTCTCTGTTACGTCATTGTATTGGATTGCAGATAGTATAGCACAGGCTGCCGGAAATGACAGCAGCTTTTTTCTATATTCCTCTCTTTTCTTAAAAAGGGCGCAAAAAGACACCGCGTCACAGCACAGACTGCAACCCGGTGTCTCTTGGTAACATAATGTTTGACGGCTCTTACTTGTCCAAACCGAACTTCTTGTTGAACTTGGCCACGCGCCCGCCGGTATCGACCAGCTTCTGCTTGCCCGTGAAGAAGGGGTGACACTTAGAGCAGACTTCCACGCGAATGTCCTTCTTCGTGGAACCTGTCTCAATT
>JAAWSV010000098.1 GCA_022801715.1 Oscillospiraceae bacterium | reverse complement strand
AACGCCCGTTCTATTACACCGCAACCTGTAGAATGCTGCGCGTAGGCGCATACCCTATGTGGCTCTTGGGTTCCTTTCACACTATCCTCCTTACCGCCAACGCAGCTCTGCTGGCATTCTGACAGGCTAAGGAAGGGACGCTCCCACAGAGCGTCCCTTCCCTCTAATGCTGCGAGTTTCTACCTGTGCGCCTCTATCGGTTCTATTTTCCCCATGGGGAGTTTTTCGCTGCCTCCTCATCAAAGTCCTGGCGGCCGCCCTTGCTGCGGTCGCAGAGGATCGGGCGGGACAGGATCTCCGTCACCTTGTCGTCCTCCAAAACCCATTGTTCCGCTGTCTCGTACTCCTCCCGGGTGATCTGATAGTACTCCGGGATGTCGCAGATGCCGGTGAGCTGCTCGAAGGCGTAGATGTGCTCCCCGAACATTCCCACGCTGCAGGTGGAATAAAAATACCTCATACGGCGGTAGGCGTTCACATTCATGAAAGTGGTCCCTCCATCCGCTCCAGCTTCTCCAGCAGTCGTCGGAACTCCTCCGGCAGAGGGCACGTCAGCGTCATCCGCTCCATCGTGCGGGGGTGGACGAAGGTCAGCGCCGCCGCATGGAGGCACTGGCCGGTGAGATCCCCCCGTGCCCGCCCGTAGACCGGGTCGCCGCAGACCGGGTGGCCTATATAGGCCATGTGCACCCGGATCTGGTGGGTGCGGCCGGTCTCCAAGCGGCAGCGGACATGGGTACAGCCCCGGTAGGGCCGGATCACCTCGTAGTGCGTCACCGCCCGGCGGCCGTCGGGGACCACCGCCATCTTCTTCCGGTCGCCGCGGCTGCGGCCGATGGGGGCGTCCACGGTGCCGCGGTCCTCCCGCAGGTGTCCCTCCACCACCGCCTCATAGGTCCGGGACAGGGAGTGGTCCTCCAACTGGGCGGAGAGGGCCAAGTGGGCGGCGTCATTTTTCGCCGCGATAATCAGGCCGCTGGTATCCCGGTCGATGCGGTGGACGATCCCCGGCCGCACCGCGCCGCCCACGCCGCTGAGGCTGTCCCCGCAGTGGTGGAGCAGGGCATTGACCAATGTGCCGCCGCTGTGCCCCGGAGCGGGATGGACCACCATGCCCGCGCGCTTGTTCACCACGATAACGTCCTCGTCCTCGTAGACAACGGCGAGGGGGATATCCTCCGGCTGGGCATCCAGGGGGACGGGATCCGGCAGGGTGACGGTGATGATCTCCCCACCTGTCACGCGATAGCTCTTGGGGGGACGTCTGCCGTCACAGAGGACCTGCCCGGTCTCGATCAGCCGGGCGGCGGCGGAGCGGGTCAGCTCCGGCAGAGCCTGGGTGAGGTACATGTCCAGGCGCAGGCTGGCCTCCTCACTGGCGGGACGCAGCATCTCCATGGCGGTTCCCCCTCTCCGGCCCGTCGTACTTCTCATAGAGGAACAGGTAGTACACCGCCGCCAGAATCATCCCGATCACCACGGCGATGTCGGCCACATTGAACACCGGGTAGCTGATAAACTGGAAGTTGAACATGTCCACCACGTACCCCAGACGCAGCCGGTCAATCAGATTCCCGCAGCCGCCGGCGAGGAGCAGCACGCAGGCGGTGCGCCCCAGCGGGTGCCGGACGATCCGACGCAGCAGCAGGTACAGCAGCACCAGCATGATGAAGGCCGTCAGGATGGAGAGCAGCCAAGTGTAATCGGAGAGTATGGACCACCCGCCGCCGGTGTTCTGGATATACCGAAGCTCCAGGAATCCGGGCAGCAGCGGTGCGCTCTCATAGAGGGCGAGGTGCTGCACCACCCACAGCTTCACCGCCTGATCGGCGGCCAGAAAGACGAGAAAGAGGGCTATATACCACATAGAGGACTCCTTTTTGACCGTGCGCAAGCCGCGCAGCGGAGTTGGGAATTACTATATCACAGATCAGAAGAAAAGGCAAATCCTACCGCGGCACTTGGGCATTTTCTCCGCCGGCAGCCCAGCCGCCCTCTGTGGGGGGACAACGCCGTGCCTACCGCTTCAGACCCAGCCTCTCCACGGCCTCCTCACGCATCTTGTACTTTAAGATCTTTCCCGCCGCGTTCATGGGGAAGCTTTCCACAAACTCCACATACCGGGGCACCTTGTGTTTGGCCATGTGGGAGAGGACAAAGGCTTTCATCTCCTGCTCCGTCAGGGTTTCCCCCTCCTTCAAAATGACGCAGGCCATGATCTCCTCGCCGTACTGCTCATCGGGTACGCCGATGACCTGCACGTCCCGGACCTTGGGGTGGGTGTAGATGAACTCCTCGATCTCACGGGGGTAGATGTTCTCGCCGCCGCGGATGATCATGTCCTTCAGCCGCCCTGTGACCTTGAAATTCCCGTTCTCGTCCTCACAGCACAGGTCACCGCTGTGGAGCCAGCCGTCGGCGTCGATGGTCTCGGCGGTGGCCTTGGGCATCTTGTAGTAGCCCTTCATGATGTTGTACCCCCGGGCCACAAACTCGCCGCTGACGCCCACGGGGCACTCCTCCCCGGTGTTTGGGTCGATGATCTTGCACTCCACGTTGGCGAACCGGCTGCCCACGGTCTCCGTGCGCACGTCCAAGGGGTCGTCGAAGCTGCTCATGGTGCAGCCGGGGCTGGCCTCGGTCTGGCCGAAGACGCTGATGATCTGCTTCATATTCATCACATCCGCCGCCTTGCGCATCAGCTCCGGGGGACAGTTGGCCCCGGCCATGATCCCGGTGCGGATGTGGGAGAAATCGGTGTTGGGGAAGTCGGGGTGGTTCATCATGGCGATGAACATGGTGGGCACGCCGTTAAAGGTGGTGATCCGCTCCTGATGGATGCAGGCCAGGGCCGGCTTGGGGGAGAAGTAGGGCAGAGGGCACATGGTGGCGCCGTGGGTCATGGAGGCGGTCATGGACAGCACCATGCCGAAGCAGTGGAACATGGGCACCTGAATCATCATCCTGTCGGCGGTAGAGAGGTCCATGTGGTCCCCGATGTACTTGCCGTTGTTCACCACGTTGTAGTGGGTGAGCATGACCCCCTTGGGGAAGCCGGTGGTGCCGGAGGTGTACTGCATGTTGGCCACGTCGTGGATGTCCACATTGGCCGAGCGGCGGCGGACCTCCTCCATGGGTGTCCGCTCCGCCAGCGACAGGGCCTCCTCCCAAGTGAGGCACCCGGCCTGCCGGTAGCCCACGGTGACCACGTTGCGCAGGAAGGGCAGCTTCTTGCAGTGGAGCGGCCTCCCCGCCTCCGTCTCCGCCAGCTCCGGGCAGAGCTCCGCTATGATCTCCGCGTAGTGGCTGTCCCGATAACTCTCGATCATCACCAGGGTGTGTGTGTCGGACTGGCGGAGGAGGTACTCCGCCTCGTGGATCTTATAGGCGGTGTTCACCGTCACCAGCACTGCGCCGATCTTGGTGGCGGCCCAGAAGGTGATGAACCAGGCGGGCACATTGGTGGCCCAGATGGCCACCTTGTCCCCCGGCTTCACCCCCAGGGCGATAAGGCTCCGGGCGAACTGGTCCACGTCGTCCCTAAACTGGGCGTAGGTCCGGGTGTAGTCCAAGGTGGTGTACTTGAAGGCGTACTGGTCCGGGAACTCCTCCACCATCCGGTCCAGCACCTGCGGGAAGGTGTACTCGATCACCGTGTCCTTCTTCCACACGTACTGGCCCTCGTTTCGGGTGTCGTAGTAGAGGTGCTTCTTCCGCCGCTCCCGCTCGAAGCGGGACATGGTCACGGCAAAGTGGGTGAGGATCATCTCCAGGTCCTCCAGCCCGGGAATCCAAGCCGGCTCCCAGAGGAGGGAGAGGTACCCGTCATAGTTGACGCTGCGCAGGGCGTCCATCAGCTCCCGCAGCGGCAGCGCCCCCTCGCTCAGGAGCTTGTGGGCCCCGCTGCCGTCGGCGTCGGTGAGGCGCACGTGGCGGACATAGGCCCCCAGGTTGGTGATGGTCTCCTCCGCCGTCTCCTTCTGGAGAAGGCAGGTCTCCTGCATATCCCAGCAGGCGGCCAGCTCGTCGCTGGCGAAGTGGTTGAGCACGTCCCGGAGCCGCCCGGTGTCCCGGAGGCCCCCGGCGGTGGACAGCAGCAGCGTGACGCCGGTGCCCGCGGCCTGTGCCATGGCGGCCTCCACGCCGTCGATCACCTGCCGGATATCCCCGCAGGCGGTGGAGAGCACCACATAGGGCACCAGCAGGTCCCGCGCAGCCCGGATGGTCTCCGCCACATCCCCGGCCCCGCCGCCAAGGAAGTCCCCGGCCACAGCGATGCAGGGGATCTCCAGCCCCTGCCGGCTGAGACTCCGCCGGGCGGAGAGGGCCATCTCAGGGTTGATGGGGCTGGTCTTGGTCTGGAGAACTTGGTTGTGGACAGAGTCGATCTCCACGCCTTGGACATGTGTCTCCGCCGCGGCGGCACAGAAGCCGGCCCAGTCCCCGCCGGACCAGCCGTGGATGGAATAGGAAAGTTTCATATTGATAAACCTCCAGTGTTAAAGGCTCTCGTAGACGATTTTGTTCAGGGCGCTGATGTAGGCGCGGATGGAGGCGCCGATGATGTCGGTGGAGATGCCGTTGCCGGAGTAGAGCCGGCCGCCGGAGCGGAGCTTCACCAGCGCGGAGCCCATGGCCTCCCGGCCCTCGGTGACGGTCTGGATCTGGAAGTCGTCCAGCTCGTAGTGGTGGCCGATGATCTGCTCAATGGCCAAAAAGGCCGCGTCCACCGGGCCGTCCCCCATGCTGACGCCCTGGAGCTTCTTCCCGTCCCGCTCCAGGGTGATATTGGCCATGGCGGCCACCCGGTTGCCGTTGGTCACCACATACTGGTCGATCCGATAGGTGGACGGCACCTGGAAGGCGGAGGTGGCGACAATGGCCTCCAGCTCCTTCACGCCCACAAAGTGCTTCTTGTCGGCGATGCGGCGGAAGGCCTCGTAGACCTTGGCGGTGTCCTCCTCGCTGAGGTCATAGCCCATCTGCTTGACCACCTTGGCCACCTCGCCGATGTCGTCCCCGGCGCTGAGGCAGACCCCGGCCATCTCCTCTTGGACACCGCTGTCGAAGGGGGAGGTGCTGGACCGCTCGTTCTGCATCCGCCACTGGAGCTGCTTGGCCACCCGCACCAGCTCCGTGGTGCGAAGGCGCGTCCGGATGCCGCAGCTCTCCCCCCGCGCTGTGACGAAGGCGGCGAAGTCCTCCAGCAGCACCGTGTGCAGGGGGCTGACGGTGGTCTTGACCACCTCGGCCCCGGCGGCCACCGCGGCGGCGGCACAGGCCACGGACATCTTCAGCTCGTCGCTGAGCTCCACGCCGAGGCGCACCCGCTCCAGCGCCGGTGTGCTCTCCCGGAGGGTGCTGAGGAAGGCCTCCCACTCAAAGGGGGTCATCACCCCGGCGGTGTCGCAGAGGGTGATCTCCTCGGCCCCGGCCTCCACCGCGGCGGTGAGGACCTCGCTGAGGAAGGCGCCCTCCGCCCGGGTGGCGTCCAGGGCGGAGAGGGCCACGTGCTCGGTGTAGTACCGGGCCTTCCGCACCAGCGCGGCGGTGAGCTCCACGACGGCGGGCCCCTTCTTGTGGCAGAGGTACTCCATCTGGATGGCGGAGACGGGCATCAGCACCTGAAGGGCGGGGGCCTTGGCGGCCTTCACACTCTCCCAGGCCTCGGTGACGCTGTCCTCGCTCATCCCCACGCTGGCCATCACGGCGGCGGAGGCGACCACGGAGGCGATGGT
>JAAWSV010000019.1 GCA_022801715.1 Oscillospiraceae bacterium | reverse complement strand
GGGCGACTGGGTCAGGGGACAAAAGTCCCCTGACCCAGCAGATTTCGGCGAAATGCCGAAATCTGTCGCTGCGGCGGGTGATTGAACGTGAAGGAAACCTATACGGTTTTCCTTCACACATCCTTTCCCTTCTTCTGCGTGAGAAAAGTAGGCAAAAGCGCGCTTAGGTGTCCGCTCAGGCAGGCTTTAGCCCCCCCGCAAGGGGAGCACAGCCCTTATTCGCTACCCCCTAAGAACCCCAAGACGCGGCGCACCTTCGGTAGACTGGTGCTTAATTTTCAGCTTGGTGCTTCGGACGCGGCGGCGGTGGCTCTTGCTTAGTGGATGGTATCTCGAGATCGCACCCCCGTCTTTGACCTTGCTATAGGCGTCCGCTGCCGCTCTGCCTGCCTCGCCACGACTTGCCCCCGAAACTTGGAGGTTGTTTCGCTGGCGGAGGTGCCGCAAATGCCGCCGTGCCTGTTGGTGGTGTTGATAAACCGGTTGTAGGGGCGCACAGTGTGCGCCCGCTCTATCGCACTGGGATGGTCCGTCAAACCCACCCGTAGGGGCCGGTGTCCTCATCGGCCCCTCCCCCGATGCCTGTCACGCCCCCGATAAACTACACGTAGGGCGCGACGACCCCGGCGCGCCGTCCCTCGTCTGCCGGGCTGGCTCGATAGACCACCCGCCTGCCCTACCGATTGGCCAATATGACGGCCCCTAAGGACAACAGCAGACACACCGTGATGCCGACCCCCGCGGCGGAGAAATACCCCGCCCCAAAGAGCACCGGCGGCAGCAGGGAGAATACCGCTGCCAGTGCCGTGCCGAGGAACAGCGCGCTCCCTATGCGCCGGCTGTCCCGGCGGAGCCGCCACAGGCTCAAGGACAGCAAGGCCGCTGTCAGAAGGCCGGTGAGGAAGGGGAAGAAGTTGCCGTAGCCCACCGGCAGCAGACTGAAGTAGGAGTAGGTCTCCCGGAAAAAGCCGATGCTGCCATCCTCCGCCGGACGGCCGAAGCGCAGTACCGCGCCATAGGGAGTCAGCTCCAGCGCCAAGGATAGGGCCAGAAACACCGCCGCCAGTACCCGGGCTGTGGAGCGGCGGGCCAGCCTTTCCGCCAGTGCCTGCCAGCGGGCCTTGAGGCGGCTGGTCCGGCGGCTTCGCAGCAGGAGGAGGGACAGTACCAGCAGCACCCCGCCGGCGAGGCGCAGGCCCAAGGCCCGGCCGGCGGTGAACAGCGGCAGGAGCAGCAGGAACATACCGGCTGCCGCGATCAGCAGGGCGGCGGTTTTCCGCCCCATGCTGCCGGTGTAGCGCAGGGCCTCCAACAGAACGCTGTCGCCGCGGGCGGTGCGCTCCTCCTCGCTCAGCGGCTCTCCGGCCAGCAGCTCGGTGACGGAGGTGCCTAGGGCGCCGGCCAAGGGGGACAAAAGGGACACGTCCGGCAGGCCCCGGCCCCGCTCCCAGCGGCTTACCGCCTTGTCCGTGACGCCGATGGCCTCCGCCAGCTCCCGCTGGGTCAGGCCCCGCTGTTTGCGCAGGATGCAGATGAATTGTCCGGTTTTCTGTAGCTCCATGAGGACCGCCTCCTTTTTCTGGGTGCCCTCAGTATAGCCTATAGAGCCGCTTTTGTCACCCGATGGAGCGTAGAGTGGGGAAAACCGCCGGGATTTTTTGCCGGCGGCCTTGCAAATCCGGGGGAAATCCTTTATGATAGAGGCACTGTTGTGACCTGAAGAGGAGGAGAGACTGTGCGCTTGACCCTTCCGCTCCCCGCCCTATTGCGGCGGGTGCTGACGGCGGCCTTGGGGGTGGCCGTGTTTGCCGTAGGAAACTTTCTTACCGTGAAGGCCAACGTGGGACAGGCCCCTTGGAATGTGCTGTGCATGGGACTGAGCCTCCACCTGCCCCTGAGCTACGGCGCCGCCACGGTGACAATCAGCCTTTTGATCGTGCTGACAGATCTGCTGCTGGGGGAGCCCATCGGTGTCACCATGCTGTTGGATACGCTGATTGTGGGGCCTGTTTTCGACCTGTTGGACAGCTTTGGGCTTATGCCCATGCTCCAGAGCCTCTGGGGCGGGCTGGCGCTGATGACCTTCGGCATGCTGCTGCTGGCGGTGGGACAGCTGATCTACATGCCCGCCTGCTTGGGCTGCGGGCCCCGGGCGGCGCTGACAGTGGGCGCGGGCAAGCGGCTGAAGCGGCTCCCCATTGGCGTGGTGGAGATTCTGATCCAGTCCTCCGCCTGCCTGATCGGCTGGCTCTTAGGCGGCGGCGTGGGGATCGGCACACTGTGGTTCGCCTTGGGCAACGGCATGGTGATGCAGGCGGTGTTTCACATCGCCCGGTTTGAGCCCAGAGGGCTGGTCCATTTGGGCATTCATCAGCTTGTCGCCCGACGCCCCGCTGCGGAGGCGGGGGAATCCTGCGAAAAGTAGAGGAGAATGGCTATGCGTCTGACAATCCCCCTGCCCGCCCTGCTCCGGCGGATGCTGCTGGCCTCCGCGGGCTTGGCGGTGTTCGCGCTGGGGAACTTCCTCACGGTGAAGGCCAACATCGGGCAGGCCCCTTGGAATGTGTTCAATCTGGGACTGGCCAACTACCTGCCGATGACCTATGGACAGGTGTCTATCTTAGTTAGCTTTCTGGTGGTGGCTGCCGACCTGCTTCTCCGGGAACCCATCGGCTTGGGGACGCTTCTGGATGCGGTGCTGGTGGGGGCGTTTTTTGACCTCTATGACGCGGCGGGACTGCTGCCGGAGATAACCGTCTGGTGGGTGGGGGCGCTGGCCATGCTGGCGGGTATGGTGCTGATGGCCCTCTCCCAGTACCTGTACATGTCCGCGTGCATCGGCTGCGGCCCCCGGGACGCCCTGCTGGTGGGGGTTGGCAAGCGGCTGCGGCGGATTCCCATTGGCGGTGTGTCGATTTTGATCGCCGGGACCGTGCTCCTTTTGGGCTGGCTCATGGGGGGCCAGGTGGGCGCGGGGACGGTGCTGTTTCTGGTGGGGAACGGCGTGGTGATGCAGATGGTGTTCCATCTGATCCGGTTTGAGCCGAGGAATCTGGTACATGTGGGATTACACCAGCTCCTCTCCCGTGAGCGGGACGGTGTGGAGCGGTAGACGAAGGAACGCCCCCTCAAAAGAGGGGGCGTTTTGCGTCAGAAGGTGTCCAAGATCCGCTGCAATACTGACATGTCATTGGTATCCGTGAGGAACAGATTGTACACGATGCCCTCCCGGATGAAGTAGGCCTCACAGGTGTTGCGCTCCCCGCCGGTGCGGTAGATGAGAGCGGGACAGCCGGTGCCGGTCTGGGCGGTCTCCTGGGTGAGTTCGATCCCGCTGGCACCGTCGGCGGAACCGTAGGTGGGAGACATACCACCCTCCACAAAGGCGGCGGCACTGAACATCACGTATGTCTCCTCCAGCTCGTATATGGTACTGAGGGTCACCACGTTGCTGGCGGTGGACACCCGGATTTTCCGGCTGCCATGGCCCGCGAGGGCGGCGCTCTCCGCCGCCAGGGGGATATTCTCCCCCAGGTAGGCCGCGGCCTCGGCGTAGGTGTCAAACCAAGGGACGTCTATCTGTATCGTGGAGACATCCATGCCGCTCTCGTTGGCGGGGTGCTCCTCTATCACCGTGGTGGGGTCGCCGCCGATGGCGATGCGCTTCTGCACCGTCTCGCCGAACTGTTCCACCGGGAACTGGACCGCATCCTCCACGGTTAGACTGTACCGTGCGCCCTCCTCGTCGCTTTGGACCTCCAAAATGCGGAAGCCAAACAGCTCCTCCGACGCCAGCACCCCCACCGCCAGCAGCAGGCAGGCCGCCGCGGCGATGCACAGCGTCCGGCCCACAGATCGTCTCCGGCGGGCAACGGGCCGGTCCGCCTCCTCGATCAGCAGGGGATCCATGTGCGCCATGGCCTCCCATAGGCTTGGGTTTTTCATGGGAAAAATCCCTCCTTTTCCAAATACGCCCGCAGGCGTTTCCGCGTCCGAAAGAGGACGCTCTTCGTCTTGCTCACGCTCCAGCCGAAGCGCAGGGCCACGGCCTCCACGCTGTCGGCGTACCAGTAGCGCCGGAGGAAGGCTCCCCGGGCATCGGCGCTCTCCCGCCGGAGGAAGGCGGAGATGGCCTCACCCAGGGCCTTGGCCTCCCAGTGCTCGGTGACGGTGTCCCGTCCGATCAGGGCTTCATCCAGCTCCAGCGCCGGCTCCGGTACGGTGCGCCGCCGCCGCAGAGCCGCGTTGCGGACCACCGTGCCTAAATACGCTTTCAAACACTGGGGCCGGGCCGGGGGGATGGCGTTCCAGAGGGCCAAGCAGGCGTCGCTGAGGCACTCCTCCACGTCCTCGGCGCTGGTCAGAATGTTCCCGGCGATGGTGCGGCAGTAGGCCCCGTAGGTCTCATTTAAGGCGGAGACCGCCTCCTCCGACCGCGCGGTCAACAGCGCCAGCAGCTCCTCGTCCCCCATGGGCATCACCTCCTTGCAGTGGGCTTGAAAGGTCCTTTCCCCCTTATAGAGACAAAGCACCCCGCGCCGGTTGCGCGGGGTGCGAGAATTTTTGCGGTTTTTACAGCTGGCCCGACGCCTGTACACGGCGCCGGAGGCGAAGGACCCCCTCAGCCAGCCCGGTGTAGATGAAGGGCTTGAGGAACAGCAGCAGCATGAGCCCCAAAGGTGTCTCCGGCAGGAAGGGGAACCAGGCGACCATCCACAGGGTAAACAGGCCGGAGGCAATGACCCCCGCCGTTGCCGCAAAATAGAAGCGGAGGCCGGACACCGCGTTTTCCGACGGCCCAGCGTGTTTTTCGTACAGGAATACGGCCAACTCCGTCACCTTTGCCAGCAGGAATATGCGAAGTGCCAAGGGCAGCAGCACGGTAAGGGGAAACCAAGCGCCAGCAAGGATTACTCCGATCAAGCTCTCAACCCCTCGGATCACAAACGTGCTCACGAGCGCGCCAGTGAGAATATAGTATTCCCGTTTCATAGTACCAGCTCCTTTCATAGACAATGGCGAATACGTCGCAGGACTCCGTCCTGTCGATCACAATTGTTTGTGCCATCAGTAGGCCAGTTTCTCCACGGTCCAGCCTCGGATCAGATCCCGGTAGTACGCACACTGCTCCTTTGCCAAGGAGACCTCCAAATTCCGGTAGTTTCCGCATTCAACGGCGCTCTTGCCGGGCATGGGACCGCTGAAGTCCGCGCCGGCGGCAAAGACAGCCTTCAGCAGATCCAAGGCCTCGCCGTCGGTGAGCTGTTCGCCGTCAAAGAGGAAGTAGAACCCGGTCTGGCACCCCATGGGGCCGAAGTAGACAACCGCGTCCTTCTGAGGGCTGTTGCGTAGCAGGGTAGCGATAATGTGCTCCACCGAGTGCATCTCCGCGTTGGAGAGCAGATCCCCGGTGTTGGGCTTCTTAAAGCGCAGATCGAAGGTGGTCACCTTCCCATCCCGGCGGGAGAGATACAGGCCGGGGACGAGCTTGTTGTGGTCCACCTGAAAGCTGGCAATACGTTCCATAGTATAGTCTCCTTTTTTTCAATTAGGAATGAGGAGACAGAAATTGCGGTGCCCGGCTCTGCGGCCTCCAAAATTTCTAATTCCGGACTCCTCCTTCCTCATTTACCTTGCGTCCCGCAGGGCCTGGGCGAAGGGGAGGACGATCTGGTTCAGACGCTCCATGGCCTCACCGAAGTTGAAGTACTCGCCGGGGCTGTTCTCCATGCAGAGGCGGTCGGACACAGATTTGAGGGCCATGAAGCCCACACCGTTGCGCAGACACACCTGGGCCACGGCGCAGCCCTCCATCTCGCAGAGGGTGGGGGAGAAGGTCCGGGCGACCCAGTCCGCCCGCTCTCCCTTGACCATGAAGGCGTCCCCGGAGGCCACCCGGCCGGTGACGTAGGGCACGGCCATGCGGTCTAAAATGGACTTGGCCAAGTCCAGCCTGCTGGTGGGAAACTCCATCCGGTTCACCGTGGACACCAAGCCGACGGGGTCGCCGATGGGACTGGTGTCCACATCGTGCTGAAGGAAGCTCTCCGCCAGCACCACGGTGCCGATAGATAGGTCCTGGAAGCTGCCGGCAACCCCGGCGTTGAGGATCAGATCCGGGTGGTAGCGGTCGATGCAGAGCTGGGCGGCCATAGCGGCGTTGACCTTGCCAATGCCGCCGCAGCAGGCGATGATGTCGGTATCAATAGCGTAGAAGGGCACGCCGGCGGCGCTCTCAATAGGTCTTGCGTCGGGGGGGAGAATGCTGGCAATCTCGCCGGTCATGGCGTAGGAGAGGGCAATTTTCATCAACAGCACCTTTCATTCAGATAGAAAATAAGGGTATGCGGGGGGCTTTGCTTCTCTAATAGGGATTCTGCATATTTATTATATCACAACCGGCTCGGTGCGTAAAGGGATAAAGTGGGAGGATTGTGACAAAAAGCGGGGAGATTCCATGTATTGCCGGATGAGGGTCGGCGCGCCGAGGTCGTCGCGCCCTGCGGGCGGGGCTGATGAGCTATCCCGGTGTCGGGAGAGCGGGCGCACAGTACCCGCAAGCACATTTGAATCGAAGAACACATAGAATACTGCGGGGCAAAGAAGCACGGAGTGGGAAATCTCACCTGCCCCTGTGTATAAATTCCTTGGCTGCGTGGGAGAATGATAGTGGTTACCCAAGGGAGGCCCTCAGGGGCCTACTGGTGACACTTTCTACCGGCGGAGCGTGAATTACAGTGGATACAAGCGTAAAACGCGGCGACATTTATTACGCCGATCTTAGCCCGGTGGTGGGCAGCGAGCAGGGCGGCGTGCGCCCGGTGCTCATCATACAAAATGATACCGGCAACCGGTACAGTCCCACCGTGATTGCGGCGGCCATTACCTCTCAGACCGGGAAGGCCCGCCTGCCCACACATATTGAACTGTCCGCCCACCGCCACGGTCTGACCAAGGACTCTGTGGTGCTCCTGGAGCAGATCCGCACGCTGGATAAGCGGCGGCTTCGGGAGAAAATGGGCCGCGTGGACCCGGAGCTTATGGGCCGCATCGACGCTGCCATCGCGGTCAGCTTCGGTCTGCCCAGTGAACGTATGGTGTGAGCCCTGGCATGACAGCGGCCCTGCGGCTTGACCCCTGCCGGGCGCGGCGAATCCAGAATAAATTTGGCCCCTCTTGGCATACACTTGCCGGGAGGGGCTTTTTGTTTTTTGGCTTTTTGCGGCGACAAAAAAGCGCGTCTGCCCCCATTAAGGAGGTGCGTGTCACGATGGAGCTTCCGGTGATCTATCAGGGCTCTCCCGCGGGGCGGCTGGTGCTGGAGGAGGCGGGGGGACGGCTCCGGGCGGAGATGGACTGTCCCTTGGACCGCACCGGGCTGTTCCGGGGCTGTCTGATCTGCCGGGATGGGGAGAAGATCTTAGGGGTGCTGGAGCCAAAGGGGGAGCGGCTGCGGCTGTGCCGGATGCTGCTCAGGGAGGAGGTACAGGCCCTGGGACCGGCGGAGCGGGGGGAGCTGCGCCTCTCCTTCGCCTTCCGGCAGGAGCAGGGGTGGCAGACCCTGCCCTGCCCGGAGCAGTTCTTCCACCGTGCTCCCTTCGGGCAGGCCCTCCAGGGCAGAGAGGGGGCGCTGTGGCGGGAGAGCCGGGGGCTTCGGCTTCTCGCCCTGCCCTTCGACAGCGCCCACCCCTTCCCCCTGACCAGTCTGTTCTGCTTCGCTCAAGTGTCGGAGATTCAGGGGCGCCGGTTTGTCGTGTTTGCGTTCGACGCGGAGGAGCGCCCTGTTATGCCCGACCCCTGCCATAAAATGTAGCAGTTTTTTTCACGGCTATAAAAAATTATGTCTACCAATTTCCCATAAAGTATGATATAGTGAACTAAACCCCTATAGCGCCCTTCCTCGCGGTCCCGGCTGTGAACAGAGCCTTGCCGTCCCCGCGGGGAGGGACGAGGTGAGGGGAGGCGCGCGGCGAAACTCTTTCGCCGGAGGGCCCGGCGAAGCGGGTCCTTGGCGAATATCGGAGGTATGTTTTATGAGGTGCCCCTATTGTGGATACAGAGAGAGTAAGGTAGTGGATTCCCGTCCCGCGGAGGAGGGGACCAGCATCCGCCGCAGACGGGAGTGCCTGTCCTGTGAGAAGCGCTTCACCACCTATGAGACCATGGAGTCTCTGCCTATGGTGGTGATCAAAAAGGATGGCAGCCGCCAGAGCTTTGAGCGGGGCAAGGTCTTAGGCGGCATGATCCGGGCCTGCGAGAAGCGGCCGGTGCCCTTGGCCGACTTGGAGCGGCTGGCCGATGAGATCGAGCAGAACCTCCAGAACGCCTTGGAGCGGGAGGTAAACACCGCCGTCATCGGTGAGCAGGTGATGGAGAAGCTCAAGGGTGTGGACGAGGTGGCCTATGTCCGCTTCGCCTCGGTCTATCGGCAGTTTAAGGACATCAATACCTTCATGTCAGAGCTGACCAAGCTGCTGGAGGAGAAGTAGAGCTCTCCTGAAGCCCGCGCCGGCTTCACGGCGGACCCGCCGTGAAACGCCTGCGGAGCGCCTAAGGCCTGCGGCCTCTGCCGCAGGCCTTAGGGCGGGGAATGTCAGAGTATATTTTTGACGCTGATCTCCTGCGTCTCCGCCAGAAGGCTCAGCTTCTCTGACAGCTGGTTCAGCGCGGTGTGGAAGTCCGGGATGTCCTCCTCGTCACAGGCGGCGAAGGCCGCGGCGAAGAGGGTCTCCACCTCGTCCAGGTCGTCGTGCTCCACCACGGTGTGGAGGAAGGTCCGGCTCTTTTGCCAGCTGTCATAGCTCTGCTGAAGCCGCTGCTCCGTCTCCTCCCAGCGCTCCTCGCCGGCGGCTTGGTCCGCCTCGCCAAGGAGGGCTGTCCAGGCCTCCGCTTGGTTTTGGATATAGCAGCCGCTCCACAGTGCAAAGGCCAGCACCGCCGCCAATACCGCGGCGGGGATAATCAGCGCCCTCATGAGGCCACCTCCTTGGCCACGCAGGTGACACTGCCCGTCTCGTCCACCGTCAGGAGAAAGACCTCTCTGGGGGAGGTCAGGCGCCGCTCTTGGAGCTGCTTTGTGAGCCATGTCTCGTTGTAGCCGCTCTGGTGCAGGTTCTCAGACATCACGTGGCCGTCGTTGATGAGGAGCACCGGCAGCGTCACATCGTCGCTTACCTCCGCCCCCATCACCTTTGGCGTCACGGGGCTGTCCTTGGTGTAGGGCAGGACGGACACCTTGCCGCTGGTCTCCAGAATGGCGTACTTCACACTGGCGAGGTCCGTGATCCCCTGCCCACGGAGCTGCTCATAGAGCTCGTCCACGGTGAAGCGGTTTTTTGCCATGGCTCCCTGCACCAGACGCCCCTCCCGGATGATCATGGCGGGCTGGCCGCAGAGGAGGGAGCGGAAGCGGACGGATTTCAGATTGCAGAAGCTGAGGATCATACTCAGGCACAGCAGCGTTACAATGGGCAGCACCCCATAGACCAAGGGGATGCCGAAGTCCTGCATGGGTACCGCCGCCAGGTCAGAGATGATCAGGGTGAGCACCAGCTCGCTGGGCTCCAGCTCCCCGATCTGCCGCTTGCCCATGAGCCGGAGGCCCGCCATCAACACGAAATAGAGAATGATTGTTCGGAAAAACGCAGTTATCATAGTCACACCCCTTTCCGAGTAGGATGACCGGAGGAGCGTGCAATTATCCATCCTATAGAGGGCTTTGACCGCCCTTTTTATAGTGCTTCGCAGAGAGAGGAGGATCTATAGACTTTTGTCTATCACAAGCGCCAGCGCCCCCGCGGCTTCGCGGGGGACGACGAGGTGGGGGGAGAATCGAGATTTTTCGGCGGATGCCCCTCCGTATCGCTCCAGGTGCGTAACACAGCCGACAAACACGCGGGCAACCGCGGAACAAAGGGGCTGTGGCTGGAGAACAAGGCGAATGGCCTGCGCATTTGCCCTCTTGTCAGAGAGCTGCCTTTGGGAGACCGGAGACGGCGGCGTTTTTATGAAAACAGGAGGAATACAAGATATGTGCGGTATTGTCGGATATGTTGGAGCGGAGCAGGCGGCCCCCATTCTGCTGGAGGGCCTGAGCCGCTTGGAGTACCGGGGGTACGACTCCGCCGGCGTGGCGGTGTACTCCCGCCAGCAGGAGGCCCTGCGGGTCTATAAGGCCAAGGGGCGCCTCCGGGTCCTCTCGGACATGCTCCGAGGCGGCGCGGCGGCGGATGGCACCGCGGGAATCGGACACACCCGCTGGGCCACCCACGGCGCTCCCAGCGACGTGAACTCCCATCCGCAGGTCAGTCACAGCGGCAAAATCGCTGTGGTCCACAACGGCATCATTGAGAACTACGCGGAGCTGAAGGAATTTTTGCTGTCGGAGGGGGTGCCCTTTACCTCTGAGACGGATACCGAGGTGGTGGCCCAGCTCATTGCCTACTTCTACGAGGGGGAGCACCTGAGCCTCTTGGAGGCGGTGGGGCGGACCCTGCTGCGCCTGGAGGGGGCCTACGCCTTGGGCATCCTCTGCGCCGACGCGCCGGACCAGCTCATCGCTGTGCGCAAGGACAGCCCGCTGATCCTGGGCTATGGGGAGGGCTGCTCCTTCCTCGCCAGCGACGTCACCGCCATCCTCCGGCACACCCGGGAGGTGGGCTACATGGACGACGGGGAGGTGGCTGTCCTCACAAGGGACGGCATCGCCTGTTACAACTACCTGATGCAGCCCATTGAGAAGGAGATCACACATATCGACTGGGAGATCGACGCGGCGGAGAAGGGCGGCTATGAGCACTTCATGTTCAAGGAGATCATGGAGCAGCCCGAGGCCCTGCGCCGGTGCATCTTCCCCCGTGTCCGGGACGGCGCGGTGTACTTTGAGGATTTCCACCTCAGTGACGACTACATCTGCGCCCTGAAAAAGATCTACATCATCGCCTGCGGCTCCAGCTACCACGTGGGCGTGGTGGGCAAGTACCATCTGGAGCGGATGACCCGCATTCCGGTGGAGGTGGCCCTGGCCTCAGAGTTTCGGTACATGGACCCCATTGTGGACAACAGCACTCTGGTGATCGTGATCAGCCAGTCCGGGGAGACCCTGGACACCATGGCCGCCCTGCGGGAGGCCAAGCGGCTGGGGGCCCACGTCCTCTCTATTGTCAACGTGGTGGGCAGCTCCATCGCCCGGGAGTCGGATCAGGTGCTTTACACCTGGGCCGGCCCGGAGATCGCCGTGGCCACCACCAAGGGGTACTCCACCCAACTGGCGGTGGTGAACCTCCTGGGCGTCTACTTCGCCCGCGTGCTGGGGACGATGACGGCCCAGGCCTGTGTCGATCTTCTGGAGGAGATGCTCCTCCTGCCGGGGAAGATGGAGCAGGTGCTGGCCCATCCGGAGGATATCCAGTACTGGGCCTCCCAGTATTTTAACCATGACAGCGTGTTCTACATCGGGCGCAACGTGGACTACGCCTTGGGGCTGGAGGCGTCGCTGAAGCTCAAGGAGATCTCCTATGTCCACTCCGAGGCCTACGCCTCCGGCGAGCTGAAGCATGGTACCATCAGCCTGGTGGAGGATGGAACGCTGGTGGTGGCTCTGGGCACCTATGGCAGGCTCTTTGAGAAGGCCATGAGCAACGTGGTGGAGGTGAAGGCCCGCGGGGCCGACGTGCTGGCCCTGACCACCGAGAGCCGGGCCGTGGAGATGTCCAGGACCGCCACGGCGGTGCTGACTATCCCCGACACACACGAGCTGGTGCTCCCCAGCCTGGGGGTGGTGCCCATGCAGCTCTTCGCCTACTACGTGGCCCTGATGCGGGGCTGCGACATCGACAAGCCCCGGAATTTGGCGAAGTCGGTGACGGTAGAATAATTCGCTTGAAATCTGCGGATTTCAAGCGAGGCTGGGAATAAGGATTTTGTTTGAAATCTGTGGATTTCAAACGAGGATTTGAATGACGAGGGGGCTTTTTCCGTGGAAGCGGCGCAGCCGATTCCACGGAAAAAGGTTCGGGGCGAGCGCGGCCCGCAGGGTGTTTTTCCGAGGACGCGGTCCCCGGAAAAACGGATTTGAATTTATTTCGCGCCGCAGGCGCGAAACTCTCCCGAGGGGCTCTTTGCGGCTGGGGCCGCAAATTCGGCAGGTCGTGGAAGAAAATGGATTGTCTGTGACATTGGAGGCTGCGGCGGGCCGGTTTTGGGATTTTGTCATATAGATTTTTAAGGCTCTGGGCTTACCCAGAGCCTTAAATCGTGCGTTTTACGCACGATTATAACGGCTGTTCGCCATTTGACAGGGGGAGTATAATACTCTCAAGCGGCAGCAATGCCGCGCAACAACAGAAAGGGATGTGTGCTATGAAACAACTGCGAATCACTGCTTGGGCACTGCTCTTGAGCCTGATGCTCTCCCTGCTCCCTGTGACGGCTCTGGCCGAGGAGGTCCCCGCCGCGCCGGAGGCCCCGCTCACACAGGAGGCCATGGCCCAGACCATTGCTGAGACCGCCATGACCTATGGCGGAGCCACCAGCGTCCAGTACGCCCTGTGGCAGGACGGCAGGATCGTCTACGCCGGCCACGCCGGGGTCTATTCCAAGAGCGAGAACCGCCTCCTCACCGACGACACCCTCTATGGCGTGGGTTCCATCAGCAAGACCTACACCGCCGCCGCCATGATGAAGCTGGTGGAGCAGGGGCGGGTGAGCTTGGACGCCCCCGTCACCCGGTACCTGCCAGGCTTCAAGATGGCCGATGAGCGGTACAAGCAGATCACCGTTCGGATGCTCTTAAACCACTCCTCCGGCCTCATGGGCGCGGCAGGCGGCAACTCCTTCCTCTTGGGCGACGGCGATTATGACGCCACCGATGATCTGCTGGAGCGCCTCTCCACCCAGACCCTCCAAGCGGACCCGGGGGCCTACAGCGTCTACAGCAACGACAGCTACTCTCTGGCCCAGCTGGTGATCGAGGCCGCCAGCGGCATGGATTACACCGCCTACCTCCATAAAACCATCACCGGCCCCTTGGGCCTGAAAAACACCCTGACCCCCGCCGACGACTTTGATCAGAGCCGCTTGGCCAAGGGCTATCTCACCCCCGCGGAGGTCCGGCCCCTGCCCCCGGAGACCTTGGCCATCGCCGGCTGCGGCGGCATCTACGCCACCGCCTCGGACCTGGCGTCCTTCGGCGGGGCCCTCTGCGGCGACAAGCTCCTGCGCAAGTCCTCCCGGGACGCCATGGCCGCTGACGAGTTCCTCAGAGGCATGTGGCCGGAGAACAGCACCGACAGCGCCGTGGCCTACGGCCTGGGCTGGGACAGCGTCCACATGTTTCCCTTCAGCCGCAGCGGCGTGCAGGCGCTGGTAAAGGGCGGCGATACCATTGTCTACCACGCAGGATTGGTGGTGATTCCGGAGCACAATATGGCCGCGGCGGTGCTCTCCTCCGGCGGTATCAGCACCTATGACCAGCTGGCAGCGGCGAAGATGCTGATCAACGCCTTGGCCGCCAAGGGCGTCACCATCACCGAGACCGCCGATCTGGACGAGGCCGCTTCCGCCCCCATGCCCCAGGAGCTCACCGCCCTCAGCGGCTGGTACGGCAGCTCTGTACAGGTGGGCAAAATTGACATCACCGCCGACGGCGCTTTGAAGCTAAACCTAAGCGGCACGGAGCAGACCTTTACCTACCGCGCCGACGGCAGCTTCCGGGACGAGGGCAACACCGCTCTGCTGCGGCTGGTGGAGGAGGACAACGGGAGAGTCTACCTCTATCAGTACGGCTACGGTATACTGGAGGGCCTCACCGGCATGGTTGCCGCCGAGTACATCCTCCAGCGCCTCCCCGAGGCGGAGACTGACCCCGCGGTGCTTGCCGCTTGGCAGGAGCGGGAGGGCAAGGTGTATCTGGCGCTGACGGAGCGGTACACCTCTGTGATGTACCCCGCCAGTGGCGTCTTTGCCGCCGTCTCGCTGGAGGGTTCCCCGGAGGGCTACATGATGGGCAGCCGCCTGATAGACGAGAACACCGCCGCCTCCGACATCCAGATCCCTGGCACCGGCAGCCGGGACAGCGGCACGGCGTCGGCCATGGTCATTGACGGCGTGGAGTATTTGGAGATCAACGGCACTATCTATCAGGATGCTGCCGCCCTCCCCACCGCATCCGCGGCGGAGAGCTCCCTCTGCACCATCCAGCCGGAGGGCTATGCCCGGTGGTACAGCATCGGGAGCTGCGCCGGCCAGACCATGACTGTCACCGTACCCGAGGACGCCGGCTTCTGCGTCTACGACGCCAATATGCTGATGACGGCCTCCTCCTACGCCTATGGCGACACCGCCGTGACCCTGCCCGAGGGGGGCTATCTCGTCTACGCCGGTGCCCCCGGTGCCCGGTTTGAGATCACCATGTCCCCGGCCCAATGACCCCTGACAGGAGGAAACGGCCGATGGAGAGCCCCTGCGCGGACTACCGCATAGACGGCTGGTGCCTCCCCTTCCCCCGGGAGTGGCCCCTGTCCTTGGACAGGGAGGCGCAGCCGCCCCAGCTCATCTTTGAGGTCACCGGGGAACCGGTTACCATCTACGTCTCCACTTGGAACTTCCGCAGGCCGGAAACCGGCGAAGTGCCAAGCGCGGAGGCCGTGTGCTCCCTCGTGGAGCAGGCCATTGTCCAGCAGGGGGGGCGGCGGCTGGAGGGCTATCAGGACTGCCTCCTTCTGGGCCTTGCCGCCTGCATGGGCCGGAGCGCCACCAGCGACGGCTGCGAGATGACCTCCTGTTTTCTCTGCGCGGAGGGCTGCGCGATCTCCGTCTACTTCGTCTGCGGCCAGGGCGTGGACTGCGGGAGGTATCTCCCCTGCCTGAAGCGGGTCCGCCGTGAGGAAGCCCCGCCTGCCCCTTGGCCCGCGCCGATGTATCCATAGAATACAGAAAAGTGAAGAAAACGCGCCTGTTCTCTCTGTTTTGGACAAAAATCCATGGGGACAGGCGCGCTCTTTTTTAACCGTCCGATCTTGCAAAACCTGACAGGGCGCGGTATCATTAGAGACAGAAATACAGAGGGTTCCTCAAAACAAGAAACGGGGGAGCGGCGTGTGAAACATCTTTTCAGGGAGGTGCCAGAGGGCTACCTCTTCAGCAACCGGGGGCTGGTGCGGCTGATCGTTCCCCTGATCGTGGAGCAGTTTTTAGCCATCTCGGTGGGCCTGTTCGACTCCATCATGGTCTCCTCTGTGGGGCAGGCGGCGGTGTCGGCGGTGTCGCTGATCGACAACATCATGATCCTGATCATCAACATCTTCGCCGCCCTGTCCACCGGCGGGGCCATCATTGCCGGACAGTTTCTGGGCCGCCGTCAGGAGGAGAAGGGCTGTGAGGCCACCGAGCAGATGCTCTTGGTCTCGGCGGAGCTGTCCGTTCTGATCATGGCCTTGGTATACATGGGGCAGAATTTCATCCTCCATGTGGTCTTTGGCAGAATCGAGGCAGATGTGATGGCCAACTGCCGCACCTACCTTTTGATCGTGGCGGCCTCCATCCCCTTCATCGCCCTCTACAACGCCGGCGCCGCGGTGTACCGGGGCATGGGGGACTCCAAAACCTCCATGCTCACCGCCCTCTTTATGAATGGAGTGAATCTGATCGGAAACGCCATTTTGCTCTACGGCCTAAAGTGGGGTATTGAGGGCGCGGCCATCCCCACTCTGATCTCCCGTGCCCTGGCGGCGGTGTGGATGGTGGCGCTTTTGAAGCGGAAGGAGAAGCTTCTGCACATCGGCAGTCTCCGCCGGATTCGGCCCCACCCGGCCACCATCCGCCAGATTCTGCGTATCGGTGTCCCCTACGGACTGGAAAACGGGGTCTTTCAGCTGGGGAAAATCATGGTGCTGAGTCTGATCGCCGCCTTTGGTACCGCCTCCATCGCGGCGAACGCGGTCAGCGGCACCTTGTGCAATTTTGTCATCTTGGGCGGCATGTCCATCAGTTACGCCATCTCCTCTGTTTGCGCCCAGTGTGTAGGGGTACGGGACTATGAGCAGGTACGCTACTACACCCGCAAGCTGATGGGGCTGTCCTATCTCAGCGTGCTGGTGCTCAACATACTGGTCTGCCTCAGCCTGCCGTTGGTGTTTGCGCTCTACCGCCTCCCCGCGGAGACGGCGGTGATGACGAAGCAGCTGATCTGGCTCCACGGTGCCGGGGCGCTGACCTTCTGGCCGCTGGCGTTCAATCTGCCCAACGCCCTGCGCTCCTCCAACGATACGGCCTTCTGCATGGTGGTGGCGCTATTGAGCATGTGGATTTTCCGCGTGGGGTTCAGCGTGGTGCTGGCGCAGTATTTGGGGATGGGGGTATTTGGCGTCTGGGTGGCGATGCAGCTGGATTGGATTGCCCGAACGGCGGCGTTTGTGCCCCGATATCGGGGGAAGCGGTGGTATCTCCCCGCGGAGGAGTAATGGCAGCCTTTTTTGCGGCGCGAAGATCTCGCTGATTTGCGGTTAAAAAACTTGCCGCCGCATTATTTGCGTGCTATTATAAACAAAACCTCCTAAACCATGCAAAAAGGAAAGAACGATGCTGGATGTTACGGAATTTGGGAAAAGAGGATATCTGACTGAGGACTTCCGGCTGTTTCATCTGCGGGACAGCAGAGCGGAGGAGCTGGACTTCCACTACCACGAGTTTGACAAGGTTGTCTTTCATCTTTCTGGTCGGGTGACCTACCACTTGGAGGGGAAACGGTATTTCCTCAAGCCCTATGATATTTTAATGGTAGGGCACAGCCTGATTCACCGGCCGGTGATTGATCCGGCGGAGCCCTATGAGCGGATGGTGCTGTGGATGAAGGAGGACTACCTTGGCATGCGGGGCGGGGAGGATCTGCGGACCTGCTTTCGGCTCTCCCAAGAGCGCAGGGTCCACCTGTGCCGGCCGCGAGGGGAGGACCGTCTGCGCTATCGGGAGCTCTTTTGGCGGCTGAAGGAGGCGGCGGAGACCAAGGGGTTTGGGGCGGCCCTGCTGGCGGAGGCCTGCTTGGTGCAGCTGCTGGTGGCACTGAACCGGGATGTGCTCCAGGGGAGCGATACCGAGGAGGGGGCCTACCGTTTCGATCCCAAGATGGAGGAGGTGACCCGGTTCATTGGCGAGCACCTGAGCGAGGAGCTGTCGATTGACCGCTTGGCAGGGGCGTTCTATTTGAGCAGGTACCATTTGATGCACCGCTTTAAGGAGGTGTATGGGATCACCGTGCACCAGTACGTCCGGCAAAAGAGACTGCTGCGGGCCGCGGAGGAGATCCGGCGGGGAGTGCCGGTGCTGAAAGCGGCGGCTGAGGCGGGATTCAATGATTATTCCGTTTTTTTGCGGGCGTTTCGGGAGACATATGGGAGAAGCCCCAGAGAGTGGAAATAGGGGGCTGAGGCTGTGGAGAGATGGGGCGCGATGGTAAAAATAGGTGGCTGTCCGCCGCTGATGGCTGCGCGGGAAACGGGAAGAGGTCAGTTTCTTAGAGCAAAGGGATAATTTTATTTCATTTTCCGAAAAAAATCCTTGACAAACAGCCGTACTTCTTATATACTAACTAAGCTTGCGTTGGGCGTGCTGCGTCCAACGAGAGGCACTGCGATGATGCGGGAGATTGCTCGAAAGAGGTAACTTCCGCGGAGTATGTCCGAGAATCGGGCGGCTGAGAATGCTCTTTTTGCGCGTAGATCGCTGCGCCATGGGGCAATACCGGCCTTTTTGCGCCGGTATTTCTTATGAGCTGGAATGATACGCACGGATAAGCGGAAAGAAACTTCTCGCCGTACAGAGTAAGGTCAGACGCAAAATTACTTTGTACTAACTAATGGAGGAACAAGCAATGGCAAAAGAAATGATCCGCATTCGCCTGAAGGCCTATGACCACCAGGTCATCGACCAGTCCGCTGAGAAGATCGTGGAGACCGCCAAGCGCACCGGCGCCGCCGTGTCCGGCCCCATCCCCCTGCCCACCAAGAAGGAGGTCGTCACCATCCTGCGCGCCGTCCATAAGTATAAGGACAGCCGGGAGCAGTTTGAGCGCCGCACCCACAAGCGCCTCATCGACATCACCAACTCCACCCCCAAGACCGTGGAGGCCCTGATGGCCCTGGAGCTCCCCGCCGGCGTGGAGATTGAGATCAAGCTGTAAGCGCAATACATTGCTAAATTGTTTGCTGCCATGTCCGCCGACTTGCGTGAGGCGGACGGGTCACGTCGGCAGAGCAATGCGGCCAACCCCCGTATCTAAGCCGACCAATAACCTGTAAGGAGGAATATAGATTGAAAGCGATCATCGGTAAGAAAGTTGGCATGAGCCAGATCTTCGACGCCGACGGCAAGGTGATCCCGGTCACTGTGATCGAGGCCGGTCCCTGCGTTGTGGTGCAGAAGAAGACGGTGGAGAAGGACGGCTATGCCGCCGTGCAGCTGGGCTATGAGGATGTCCCCGAGCGCAAGCTCACCAAGGGCCAGCAGGGCCACCTGAGCAAGGCCGGCGTGGCGCCCAAGAAGCACCTGAAGGAGTTCGATTTAGATGCCGAGCTCAGTGTGGGCGACATCATCAAGGCGGACACCTTCGCCGAGGGCGACCACGTGGATGTCACCGGCATCAGCAAGGGCCACGGCTACGCCGGCGTCATCAAGCGCCACGGCAACCACAGCCTGAAGGCCACCCACGGCACCGGCCCCGTCGGCCGTCACCAGGGCTCTTTAGGCTCCGGTACCGACCCCAGCCGCATCTTCAAGGGCACCAAGGGCGCCGGCCATATGGGCGTCGATCAGGTGACCATCATGAATTTGGACGTTGTGAAAGTGGACGCCGAGCTGAATATGCTGGTGGTCCGCGGTGCCATCCCCGGCCCTAAGGGTGGTCTGGTGACGATTCGGTCCACCAAGAAGACCATCATCGAGAAGAAGGGCGAGGCCGGCACCAGCGTCAACCCGCAGAAGGCTTCCGCCCGCGTCAATCCCCAGAAGGCCTCTGCGCGTAATCACTAAGGGAAGGAGAGTGCTTGAAACAT
Organism: Oscillospiraceae bacterium; assembly: GCA_022801715.1. GTDB lineage: Bacteria > Bacillota > Clostridia > Oscillospirales > Oscillospiraceae > CAJFPI01. The sequence goes on along the minus strand of JAAWSV010000019.1, from coordinate 24,139 downwards.
GTCTACTGTTAAGGTTATGAATATGTCCGGCGCCAGCGTCGGCGAAGTAGAGCTGTGCGAGGCCGTCTTCGGCATCGAGCCCAACATGGCGGTCGTCCACGAAGTGGTGAAGAACCATCTGGCCAATCGCCGTCAGGGCACCCAGTCCGCCCTGACCCGTGCCGAGGTCTCCGGCGGCGGCCGCAAGCCTTGGCGTCAGAAGGGTACCGGCCACGCCCGCCAGGGCAGCACCCGGGCCCCCCAGTGGACCCACGGCGGCATCGTGTTCGCCCCCAAGCCCCGCAGCTACAGCTATGTGCTCAATAAGAAGGTGAAGAGACTGGCTCTGAAGTCCGTCCTCTCCGCCAAGGCCGCCTCCGGCGACATCATCGTGGTGGATTCCATCGCCATGGACGACATCAAGACCAAGGACTTCAAGGGCTTCCTTGACGCGGTGAAGTGCGACGGCAAGGCCGTGGTCATCACCCCCGAGGTCCGGGAGACCGTGGTAAAGTCCGCCCGCAACATCCCCGGCGTTCTGACCACCACCGCCAAGATCCTCAGCGTCTACGATATAGTAAACGCCAAGTATCTGGTGATTGATCAGTCCGCGCTGGCCATCATCGAGGAGGTGTTCGCGTAATGACTGCTTACGATATCGTCATCCGCCCCGTGATTACGGAGCGTTCCATGAACAGTGTCGCCGATAAGAAGTACGTCTTTGAGGTGGCGCCCTCCGCCGGCAAGGTGGAGATCAAGAAGGCCGTGGAGGAGATCTTCGGCGTGAAGGTCGCCAAGGTCAACACCATGAATGTCCCCGGCAAGGCCAAGCGCATGGGCGCCGCCCGCCCCGGCCGCACCAAGGACTGGAAGAAGGCCATCGTGCAGCTGACGGAGGATTCCAAGACCATCGAGCTGTTCGAGGGTATGGTATAAGGGAGGAAACTGAAACATGTCTATCAAATCTTTTAAGCCGACAACCCCGTCTCGGCGGCATATGACGGTTTCCGGCTTCGACGGCATCGACAAGAAGGCCAAGCCTGAGGCCAGCCTCACCGAGACCCTGAAGAAGAACGCCGGCCGCAACAGCTATGGCCGCATCACCGTCCGCCACCGCGGCGGCGGCAATAAGCGCAAGTACCGCATTATCGACTTCAAGCGGGACAAGGTGGATATGCCCGCCACGGTTCTGCGTCTGGAGTACGACCCCAACCGCAGCGCCAACATCGCCCTGGTCCAGTACGAGGACGGCGAGAAGCGCTACATTTTAGCGCCGGTGGGTCTGGCCGCGGGGGATAAGATCCTCTCCAGCGCCAGCGCCGACATCAAGCCCGGCAACTGCCTGCCCATCGCCAACATCCCCGTGGGTACCGTGATCCACAACATCGAGATGCACCCCGGCAAGGGCGGCCAGCTGGTCCGCGCCGCCGGTACCAGCGCCCAGCTGATGGCCAAGGAGGGCACCGACGCCCAGATCCGTATGCCCTCCGGCGAGGTGCGCATCGTCCGGCTCAACTGCGTGGCCACCATCGGCCAGGTGGGCAACATCGACCACGAGAATGTGCAGATCGGTAAGGCCGGTCGCAAGCGCCACATGGGCTGGCGTCCCACCGTCCGCGGCAGCGTGATGAACCCCTGTGACCACCCCCACGGCGGCGGCGAGGGCAAGAGCCCTGTGGGCCGTCCCGGCCCTGTGACCCCTTGGGGCAAGCCCGCTCTGGGTTACAAGACCCGCAAGACCAAGAACCCGACGGACAAGTTCATTGTCAAGCGTCGGAATGTGAAGTAAAGGAGGCAAGAGAGATATGAGCAGATCTGTGAAAAAAGGCCCGTATGTTGCCCCTGAGCTTCTCAAGCGGGTCGAGGCCATGAACAGCTCCGGCAAGAAGACCGTTCTCAAGACTTGGAGCCGCAGCTCCACCATTTTCCCCGCCTTTGTGGGCCACACCATCGCCGTCTACGACGGCCGCAAGCACGTGCCCGTCTACATCCAGGAGGATATGGTCGGACACAAGCTGGGTGAGTTCGCACCCACCCGTACCTTCCGCGGCCACACCAAGGGCAAGTAAGAAAGGAGAATGCAGAATATGGAAGCGAAAGCTTATTTGAAGTATCTCCGCATCTCCCCCCGCAAGGTGCAGATCGTTGTCGATCTCATCCGCGGCAAGGATGTGGGCACCGCCATGGCCATTCTGATGCAGACCCCCAAGGCCGCCTCTGAGCCTATGATGAAGCTCCTCAAGAGCGCCGTGGCCAATGCGGAGAACAACTTCAATATGGATGTGGAGAAGCTCTATGTGAGCGAGGTCTTCGCCACCCCTGGCCCCATCCTCAAGAGAGTGATGCCCCGGGCTCAGGGCCGCGCCTACCGCATCAATAAGAGAACCTCTCACGTCACCCTCGTCGTGGCGGAGAAGGCATAAGGGAGGAGACAGTTTATGGGACAGAAAATTCATCCCCACGGCCTGCGCGTGGGCGTCATCAAGGACTGGGACTCCCGCTGGTACGCCCGTGACGAGAAGGTCGGCGACCTTCTGGTCGAGGACAAGAAGATCCGTGACTACCTGAAAAAGACCCTCTACGCCGCCGGCGTGCCCAAGATCGAGATTGAGCGCCAGAGCGACGTGGTGACCGTCTTCATGCACTGCGCCCGTCCGGGCTTGGTCATCGGCAAGGATGGCAAGGCCATTGAGGAGACCCGTCTGGCTGTGGAGAAGATGATCGGCAAGACTGTGCGCCTGAACATCATCGAGGTCCGCAACCCCGATATGAATGCCCAGCTGGTGGCCGAGAACATCGCCGCCCAGCTGGAGAAGCGCATCAGCTACCGCCGGGCCATGAAGAATGCCATGGGCCGCGCCATGCGCGCCGGCGCCAAGGGCATCAAGTGCAACTGCGGCGGCCGTTTGGGCGGCGCTGAGATCGCCCGCAGCGAGCACTACCACGAGGGCACCATCCCCTTGCAGACCATCCGCGCCGACATCGAGTACGGCTTCGCGGAGGCCGCCACCACCTTCGGCCGCATCGGCGTGAAGGTGTGGATCTACAAGGGCGAGGTGCTGACCCAGACCCTGCGTACCACTCCCCGCACCTTAGACACCAGCAAGCCCTATGAGGAGCGCCAGCGCCGGCCTCGCCGGGATGGCGACCGCCGGGGCGGCGGTGATCGCCGGGGCGGCTTCAACCGCGACAACCGCGGCCCCCGCCGGGACGGCCAGAGTTCCTTCAGAGGTCCCCGTCCTGAGAAGAAAGAAGGAGGCGCACAGTAATGCTTCTGCCCAAGAGAGTCAAGTATCGCCGTGTCCACCGCGGTCGCATGAAGGGTAAGGCCCTGCGCGGGAACACGATTACCTACGGTGAGTTCGGTCTGGTGGCCCAGGAGCCCGGCTGGATCACCAGCAACCAGATCGAGGCCTCCCGTATCGCCATGACCCGCTACACCAAGCGCGGCGGTCAGGTCTGGATCAAGATCTTCCCCGATAAGCCCGTCACCGAGAAGCCCGCTGAGACCCGTATGGGCTCCGGTAAGGGCTCCCCGGAGTACTGGGTGTCTGTTGTCAAGCCCGGCCGCGTCATGTTTGAGATCGCCGGCGTGTCGGAAGAGGTCGCCCGTGAGGCGCTGCGTCTGGCCAGCCACAAGCTGCCCATCAAGACCAAGATCGTCAAGCGCGAGGACGCGGAAGCTCAGGAAGTAGGTGAGTGATGATGAAGGCAAGTGAAATCCGTAAGATGAGCGCAGCTGAGCTGGACGCGAAGCTGGTGGGCCTGAAGAAGGACCTGTTTTTCCTGCGTATGCAGCACGCCACCAACCAGTTGGACAATCCCATGAAGATTGCCGAGGTTAAGCGTGATATCGCCCGAGTCAAGACCATCATCCGTGAGCAGCAGACCGCCAAGTAATTGAAGGAGGGTAATGGATAATGAGTGAAGCAAGAATCTCCTCCCGCAAGACCAGAGTTGGCAAGGTCGTCTCTGACAAGATGGACAAGACCGTGGTTGTTGCGATTGAGGACCGTGTGGCCCATCCTCTGTACAAGAAGATCGTCGGCCGCACCTATAAGCTGAAGGCCCATGACGAGCAGAACGCCTGCGGCGTGGGCGATACCGTGAAGGTGATGGAGACCCGCCCCCTCAGCAAGGACAAGCGCTGGCGGGTGGTTGAGATCATCGAGAAGGCCAAGTAAGGGAGGTGCCGAGCAATGATTCAACAGGAAAGTTTTCTGAAGGTCGCAGACAACACCGGCGCCAAGGAGATTAAGTGCATCCGTGTGCTGGGCGGCTCCAAGCGGAAATACGGCAACATCGGCGATGTGATCGTGGCCTCCGTGCGCAAGTCCACCCCCGGCGGCACGGTGAAGAAGGGCGAGGTGGTAAAGGCCGTCATCGTCCGCAGCGCCAAGGGCGTCCGTCGTGCCGACGGTACCTACGTCCGCTTTGATGACAACGCCGCTGTTCTGATCAAGGACGACAAGAACCCCAGAGGTACCCGTATCTTTGGGCCCGTGGCCCGCGAGCTGCGCGACAAGGATTACATGAAGATCCTGTCCCTCGCTCCCGAAGTCGTGTAAGGAGGAACAGAAGAGTATGTCTATGAATGTGAAGAAGGGCGACACCGTCGTCGTTCTGTCCGGCAAGGACAAGGGCAAGCAGGGCAAGGTCCAGCACGCCGTCCCCAGCGAGGGCAAGGTGGTGGTGGAGGGCATCAATATGGTGACCTGCCACGTGAAGGCCCGCAAGCAGGGCGAGGAGAGCACCATCGTCCGCCGGGAGGCCCCGCTCTACGCCTCCAAGGTGCAGGTGGTCTGCCCCAAGTGCTCCAAGGCCACCCGCGTGGGCCACAAGGTGGAGAAGAAGACCGTAGCCGGCAAGGAGAAGAACGTCAGTGTCCGCGTCTGCAAGAAGTGCGGCGCCGAGCTGTGAGAGAGGAGTAGGAACAATGGCAAGACTGAAGGAAAAGTATACTGCTGAGGTCGCTCCTGCTCTGATGAAGAAGTTCGAGTACAAGAGCGTCATGCAGATCCCCCGGATCGACAAGGTGGTCGTGAACGTGGGCTGCGGCGAGGCCCGGGACAACGCCAAGGTTCTGGAGGCCGTGGTGCGGGACTTGACCACCATCACCGGCCAGAAGGCCATCATCACCAACGCCAAGAAGTCCGTGGCCAACTTCAAGGTCCGTGAGGGCATGCCCGTGGGCGCCAAGGTCACCCTGCGGGGTGAGAAGATGTGGGAGTTTCTGGACCGCCTCTTCAACGTGGCCCTGCCCCGTGTCCGTGACTTCCGCGGCATCAACCCCAACAGCTTCGACGGCCGGGGCAACTACGCCTTAGGCATCAAGGAGCAGCTGATCTTCCCCGAGATCGAGTATGACAAGATCGACAAGATCCGCGGTATGGACATCGTGGTATGCACCACCGCAAAGACCGACGAAGAGGCCAAGGCTCTCTTAGAGCTGGTTGGGGCCCCCTTCGAGCGATAAGGGAGGATTAAAAAATGGCAAAGAAGTCTATGATTCTTAAGCAGCAGGCCACGCCCAAGTACTCCACCCGGAAGTACAACCGCTGCAAGATCTGCGGCCGCCCCCACGCCTACCTGCGTGACTACGGCGTGTGCCGTATCTGCTTCCGTGAGATGGCCTACCGCGGGGAGATCCCCGGGGTGCGCAAGGCCTCTTGGTAAGCGGGACCCATCATCTTCACCGGATCGGGGCCTCAGGGGCCCGATCCGTATGAGGAGTGGGGCGCAAAGCCCCATTACCGTATACCCTTGGCCGCGGCGAGGTTCGCTGAAACGGATTTCGCCCCGGCGACAGGTCGGCGAAAGGTCACCGTGAATTACGCGGTGCGGTGTTTCGCGCCGCTCCAAATTCATGGCGATACCTCGCCGCCTCAGCGGACCCGGGAAGCCGGGGACCGCAACTTCAAATAAGGAGGAAATTCCAACATGCACATCACAGATCCCATTGCGGATATGCTCACCCGCATCCGCAACGCCAGCAGCGCCAAGCATGAGAGCGTGGATATTCCCGCCTCCAACATGAAGAAGAGCATCGCTCAGATTCTGCTGGACGAGGGCTATATCAAGAACTTTCAGATCGTGGATGACGGCACCCAGGGCATCATCCGTGTGACGCTGAAATATGTCAATGGCAAGGAGAAGGCCATCCAGGGCCTGCGCCGCGTGTCCAAGCCCGGTCTCCGGGTCTACGCCGGCGCCGACGAGCTCCCCCGGGTGCTGCGGGGCCTCGGTATCGCAATTATTTCTACGTCCAAGGGCGTGATGACCGACAGGAAGGCCCGGGAGGCCCATGTCGGCGGCGAAGTCCTTGCGTTTGTGTGGTAAGGGAGGGTATTTGACATGAGTAGAATTGGCAGAATGCCCATTACCGTCCCCGCCGGCGTGGAGGTGACCATCGCCGAGGGGAACGTCGTGACCGTCAAGGGCCCCAAGGGTACCCTGACGAAGGCGCTCCACCCCGCTATGGTGATTGAGCGCGACGGCGCCGAACTCCACGTCAAGCGCCCCTCTGATTCCAAGGAGCATAAGAGCCTCCATGGTCTCACCCGGACCCTGCTTCAGAACATGGTGACCGGCGTTCACGAGACCTTTAAGAAGGAGCTGGAGATCAACGGCGTGGGCTACCGCGCCGCCAAGGAGGGCAAGAACCTGGTGATGAACTTAGGTTACTCCCACCAGGTGATCGTCTCCGAGATCGACGGCATCTCCATTGAGGTGCCCTCGGCCAACAAGGTGATCATCTCCGGCTGCGACAAGCAGGCTGTGGGCCAGTTTGCCGCCGAGGTCCGTGAGAAGCGTCCCCCGGAGCCCTATAAGGGCAAGGGCATCAAGTATGTGGACGAGGTCATCCGCCGCAAGGTTGGTAAGACCGGTGCCAAGAAGTAAGGAGGCGTGCTGATATGATTAAAAGACCTGATACCAACGCTCAGCGTTTGAAGAGACATAAGCGCGTCCGCGCCAAGATCTCCGGCACCGCCGAGTGCCCCCGGCTGAACGTGTTCCGCAGCGAGAAGAACATCTATGCCCAGATCATCGACGATGTGGCGGGCGTGACGCTCTGCTCCGCTTCCTCTCTGAAGCTCCCCAACGGAGGCAACAAGGAGGCCGCCCGCAAGGTCGGTCAGATGGTTGCCGAAGAGGCCAAGCAGAAGGGGATCGAGGTGGTCGTCTTTGACCGCGGCGGTTACCTGTACCACGGCCGTGTGGCCGAGCTGGCCGATGGCGCCCGCGAGGGCGGCCTGAAATTCTGAGGGAGGAGGAATAGGATATGCCCAGATTTGAGAGAGAACCCAGCGAGTTCACTGAGAAGCTCGTATCGTTAAACCGCGTCAGCAAGACCGTGAAGGGCGGCCGGATTTTCAAGTTCGCCGCTCTGATGGTGGTGGGCGACGGCAAGGGCAAGGTCGGCTTCGGCCTTGGCAAGGCCGCCGAGGTGCCCGAGGCCATCCGCAAGGGCATCGAGGATGCCAAGAAGAACATGGTGACTGTGACGCTGTCCGGCACCACCATTCCCCATGAGGTGATTGGGGAGTTCGGCGCGGGCCGCGTCATTATGAAGCCCGCCGCCCCCGGTACCGGCATCATCGCCGGCGGTCCCGTCCGTGCCGTGATGGAGGCCACCGGTGTGAAGGACATCCGCGCCAAGTGCCTGCGCTCCAACAACGCGCAGAACGTGGTGGCCGCCACCTTCCAGGGGCTCAAGTCCCTGAGAGGGCCCGAGGAGGTCGCCCGTATCCGCGGCAAGAGCGTGGAAGAGATCGTTGGTTAAGGAGGGTGTGTGACATGGCAAATCTGAACATCAAGCTCGTCAAGAGCCTCAGCGGCAGATTGGAAAAGCACATCGCCACTGCCAATTCTCTGGGTCTGCGGAAGATCGGTGATATCACCGTGCAGCCCGACAATGCACAGACGCGGGGCAAGATCGCCAAGATCGGCTACCTGCTCAGCGTTGAAGAGAGCAAGTAAGGAGGTACCGGAAAATGAATCTGCATGAACTGTCCCCCGCCGCCGGCTCCACCCATGTTGGGAAGCGCAAGGGCCGCGGCGCCGGTACCGGCAACGGCAAGACCGCTGGCCGCGGCCACAAGGGTCAGAAGGCCCGCAGCGGCGGCGGTATCCGTGTCGGCTTTGAAGGCGGCCAGATGCCCTTGGCCCGCCGGGTCCCCAAGCGCGGCTTCAACAACATCTTCGCCAAGCCCCTGGAGATCATCAACCTCAGCGCGCTGAATGCCTTTAACGACGGCGACACCGTCACCGCGGCGGCGCTGCTTGAGAAGGGCATCCTGAGCAAGTGCCCCTACGGCTACAAGGTCTTAGGCAACGGTAAGATCACCAAAAAACTCACTGTCGAGGCTTCTGCCTTCTCCCAGTCTGCCAAAGAGGCCATCGAGGCAGCGGGTGGAAAGGCGGAGGTGAAGTAATATGATCCAAACAGTACGCAAGGCATGGGGCATTCCCGAGCTGCGGAAGAAGATCACGTTTACTTTGCTCATCCTGCTCATTTATCGCATCGGCAGCGCCATCCCCGTGCCCTTTATTGACGGCAGGCAGCTGGAGGCCACCTTTGAGAGCATGGGAAGCACCTTCCTTGGCCTTCTCAACATGATGACCGGCGGCGCGCTGTCCATGGCCACACTGTTTGCCTTGGGCATCCAGCCCTATATCAACAGCTCCATCATCATCCAGCTGCTCACCGTGGCCATCCCGGCCTTGGAGCGGATGCAGCGGGAGGGCGGCGAGGAGGGCAAGAAGAAGATTCAGGCCATCACCCGCTACTCCACCGTGGCTATCGCTCTTTTGCAGGCTTGGGGCTACTACAGCATCCTGAAAACCAACTACCTGCTGGAGAGCACGGGGATCTGGCCCGCCTTGGTGATCATCGTGTCCTTCGTGGCCGGCTCCTCCTTCCTGATGTGGCTGGGTGAGCAGGTCAACGAGTTCGGTGTGGGCAACGGCATCTCCATGATCCTCTTTGCCGGTATCATCTCCCGCATTCCCAGCGCCATCAGCGGCATGATGGAGGGCGTGACCATCTGGTCCGGCGTGAAGGACGGCCTCATTACCCGGGAGGGCTTGATCAGCAGTTTCACTGCCCAGTACCCCGCCCAAAAGGCGGATCGTATCGCTGATATGGCGGATCAGTACCTGAGCCGGGCCATGGCGCCTTGGGTGATTCCCCTGATCCTCTTGGGCGTGCTGCTGCTGATCGTGCTGATCGTCTTTGTCAGCGATGCCGAGCGGCGCATCCCCGTGCAGTACGCCAAGCGTCAGGTGGGCCGGAAGATGTACGGCGGCCAGTCTACGCACCTTCCCATGAAGGTGAATATGTCCGGCGTGCTGCCCATCATCTTCGCCCAGTCCATCGCCTCGCTGCCTGTGACCATCTGGACCTTCGTCGGCATCCCCGAGAAGGAGACCACGGCCTACAGCATCTACAGCTTCTTCGACTCCAAGTCGATCCTCTATATGGTGGTGTACTTCCTGATGATCATCGGCTTCAGCTATTTCTACTCCACCATCCAGTTCAACCCCATCGAGATCTCCAACAACCTGAAGAAGAACGGCGGGTTCATCCCCGGCTTCCGTCCGGGCAAGCCCACCAGCGACTTCATTGCCAAGGTCCTCTCGAAGATCACCCTCTTTGGCGCCATCTACTTGGGCATCGTGGCCATTGTGCCTCTGATCGCCGGCAAGTTCCTGCCCACCAGCGCGCTGGCCATCGGCGGTACGTCGGTGATCATCGTGGTAGGCGTGGCGCTGGAGACTGTGCAGGCGCTGGAGAGCCAGATGCTCATGCGTCAGTACAAGGGTTTCCTTGAATAAGGAGGAACGTATGAATCTGATTTTATTGGGCGCCCCTGGTGCCGGAAAGGGCACTCAGGCGGAGATCCTGTGTGAGAAGCTGGGGATTCCCAGCATCTCCACAGGGAATATCCTGCGTGCCGCCATCCGCGACGGCACAGCTACCGGGCTCAAAGCCAAGTCCTATATGGACGCCGGCCGGCTGGTGCCCGATGAAGTGATCATCGGCATCATTGGTGAGCGGCTCAGCCAGCCGGACTGTGCCAAGGGCGCCATCTTGGACGGCGTCCCCCGCACCATCGGACAGGCGGAGGCCATTGAGAAGGCCGGGATTCAGATTGATGCAGTGGTTGCCATCGAGATCAGCGAGGAGGAGATCCTTCGCCGCATGTCGGGCCGCCGGGTCTGCGAGGCCTGCGGCTCCAGCTACAATGTGGAGGCAGTTCCCCCCAAGGTGGAGGGGATCTGCGACCACTGCGGCGGCAAGCTGATCCAGCGGAAGGATGATACGCCGGAGACAGTCCGTGAGCGTCTCAAGGTCTATCATAAGGAGACGGCCCCTCTGATCGGCTTCTATGAGGAGCGGGGCCTTCTCAAGCGCGTGGCGGTCTCCGGCAGCAAGGAGGCCACCAACGACGCGATTCTCACTGTACTGGGGATGGAACAATGATCACGTTAAAGTCCCAGCAGGAGATCGAACTGATGCGCCGGGCGGGAAAAATTACCGCGGCAGCCCGTGCCTTGGCAGGGGAAATGGTGACCCCCGGCGTAACAACCCAAGAAATCGACAAAGCAGTGTTCCGCTTCATCAAGTCACAGGGGGCGACCCCCTCCTTCCTGCACTACCACGGCTATCCCGCCAGCGTGTGTGTCAGCGTCAACGACGAGATCATACACGGTATCCCGGGGAAGCGGGTGCTGCGGGAGGGGGACATCGTCTCCATCGACGTGGGGGCCTTCAAGGACGGTTTCCACGGCGACTGCGCGGCTACCTTCCCCTGCGGAAGGATCTCCTCCGAGGCTCAAAGGCTTATCGCCGTCACCCGGCAGAGCTTCTTTGAGGGCCTCAGGTTCGCGCGGGAGGGGTACCGTGTACCGGATATCTCCCGTGCGGTACAGACCTATGTGGAGCAAAACGGCTTCTCCGTGGTCCGCGAGTATGTGGGCCACGGGGTGGGCCGGGCGATGCACGAGGACCCGGAGGTGCCCAACTATGTGGAGAGCCGCCAGCGGCCCAGACTCCTCCGCGGGATGACCATTGCGGTGGAGCCTATGGTGAACGCCGGCGGGGCGGGCAGCTATGTCCTGCCCGACGGCTGGACGGTAAAGACCGCCGACGGCAGCCTCTCCGCCCACTATGAGAATACCATCCTGATTACGGACGGGGAGCCGGAACTGCTCACCCTTCCAGAGCCCGGAGAGTGACTTGCCCATGGACATTGCCAGATCAGATGTTGTACGATCCATCGCCGGCAGAGATCAGGGAAAGCTCTTCTTTGTCTTGGAGACAGAGGGGGAGTTCCTTCTGCTGGCAGACGGCAAGCTGCGGAAGATGGAGGCACCCAAGCGCAAAAAGCGCAGACACGCCGAGCGTGTGGAGGTGCAGCATACCCGTGTGGCCGAAAAGATCAAAGGCGGAGAGAAGATCACCAACAGTGAACTCCGCAGGACCCTGACCCAGTTGGGTGAGGGGGGTAATCCAGACCAGGAGGGATAACACTTGGCAAAATCCGATATGATCGAAGTCGAGGGCGTCGTCATTGAGGCGCTGCCCAACACCACATTCAAGGTGGACATTGGAAATGGACACACCATTTTGGCGTTCATTTCTGGAAAACTCAGAATGAATTTCATCAGAATTCTGCCCGGTGATAAGGTCACAGTGGAGATGAGCCCCTATGACCTGACCCGCGGCCGGATTACTTGGCGCAGTAAGTAGGAGGTAAAGCTATGAAAGTAAGACCGTCCGTCAAGCCCATGTGTGAAAAGTGCAAGATCATCCGTCGCAAGGGCCGCGTTATGGTCATCTGCGAGAATCCCAAGCACAAGCAGAGACAGGGCTAAGTGAAATTGGAGGTGCTGTAAGCTATGGCAAGAATTGCCGGTATTGACCTGCCCAAGGATAAGCGAATCGAGATCGGTTTGACTTACATCTACGGTATTGGCAGAAAGAGCGCCAAGGACATCTTGGCGCAGACGGGGATCAACCCCGACACCCGCGTGAAGGACCTCACCGAGGCCGAGGAGACCAAGCTCCGTGAGGCCATCGACCACGGCTATATGGTGGAGGGCGATCTGCGCCGCTCCGTGGCTTTAGACATCAAGCGTCTGACGGAGATCGGCTGCTACCGCGGCATCCGTCACCGCCGGGGTCTGCCTGTCCGCGGCCAGCGCAGCAAGACCAACGCCCGCACCCGCAAGGGTCCCAAGAAGACCATTGCCAACAAGAAGAAGTAAGGAGGGAGAAAGAAAATGGCTGCACCTAAGACTGGCAAGAAGGTTATCCGCCGCCGCCGCGAAAAGAAGAACATCGAAAAGGGCCAGGTCCATATCCGTTCTTCCTTCAATAACACCATGGTAACTGTTACCGATACACAGGGCAACGCGATCTCCTGGGCCTCCTCCGGTGGTCAGGGGTTCCGCGGCAGCAAGAAGTCCACTCCCTTCGCCGCCCAGACTGCCGCCGAGGTGGCTGCCCGGGCCGCCATGGAGCACGGACTCAAGACCGTGGAGGTCTTTGTGAAGGGCCCCGGCCAGGGCCGTGAGGCCGCCATCCGCGCACTGCAGGCCGTGGGCCTGGAGGTGACCATGATCAAGGATGTCACCCCCATCCCCCACAATGGCTGCCGCCCCCCCAAGCGCCGCCGCGTTTAATAGAATCATAGGAGGTATAAAGCATTATGGCAAGATATACCGGAGCAGTCTGCCGCCTCTGCCGCAGAGAGGGCCAGAAGCTCTTCCTGAAGGGCGATCGCTGCTATACGGACAAGTGCGCCATTGAGCGCCGGGCCTACGCGCCTGGCCAGCATGGCAACGCACGGAATAAGAAGCTCTCTGAGTACGGCGTGCAGCTGCGCGAGAAGCAGAAGGCCCGCCGGTACTACGGCGTCTCCGAGAGCCAGTTCGCCCACTACTTCGAGCTGGCCGAGAAGCGCAAGGGCCAGGCCGGTGAGAACCTGCTGGCCATCCTGGAGTCCCGTTTGGACAACGTGGTGTACCGCCTTGGCTTCGCCATGAGCCGGGCCGAGGCCCGTCAGCTGGTCCGCCATGGCCACTTCACTGTCAACGGCAAGAAGGTGAACATCCCCTCCTACCAGGTGAAGACCGGCGAGGTCATCGAGCTGAAGGAGGGCTCCCGCAGCTTAGAGAAGTTCAAGGGCTCCCTGGAGGCCAACGCCTCCCGCGTGGTTCCCAAGTGGCTTGAGTTCGATCAGGCGAACAAGGTTGCCAAGGTTGTTGCAGTTCCCGCCCGCGAGGATATTGATCTGCCCATCGAGGAGCACCTCATCGTTGAGCTGTACTCCAAGTAATAGGGTCGATATACCCTCACTGCGCAGACAAGTGGAATTTAGTGTAAGTAAATTGCTTACCGAAAGAAGGAGGGTAACTGCATGATTGAAATTGAAAAGCCCCAGATCGAGTGTATTGAGACCCCCAGTGACGACTCCTACGGCAAGTATGTCATTGAGCCTTTGGAGCGCGGCTACGGTACGACGCTGGGCAATGCCCTGCGCCGGATCATGCTCTCCTCTCTGCCCGGCACCGCCGCCACCAGCATCAAGATCGCCGGTGTGCAGCACGAATTTACCACCATCCCCGGCGTGAAGGAGGATGTGACGGAGATCGTACTGAACATCAAGGGACTGATCACCAAGCTCCACAGCGACGGCGTCAAGACGGTGTTTATTGAGGCGGTAGGTCCCTGCGACGTCACCGCCGGCGACATCAAGAGCGACGGAGAGGTGGAGGTCTTAAACCCCGATCTGCACATTGCCACTCTGGGGGCGGGGGCGTCTCTGAACATGGAGATCACCCTCAGCCACGGCCGCGGCTATGTGAGCGCCGATCGCAACAAGAGCAGTCAGACCGTGATCGGTGTGATTCCCGTGGACTCCATCTACACGCCTGTCTATAAGGTGAACTACACGGTGGAGAATACCCGAGTGGGGAATATGACCGACTTCGATAAGCTGACCCTTGAGGTGTGGACCGACTCCACCATCTCCGCCCGGGACGCGGTGTCCTTGGGCGCCAAGATCCTCTGTGACCACTTCGCGCTGTTCACCGATCTCAGTGAGACGGTGGGCTCGAAGTCCACGGTGGTGGAGAAGGCCGAGACACAGCGCGACAAGGTGCTGGAGCTGACCATCGAGGAACTGGATCTCAGCGTGCGCAGCTTTAACTGCCTCAAGCGCGCCAACATCAATACGGTGGAGGATCTGATCTCCAAGACCGAGGATGAGATGATGAAGGTGCGCAACTTGGGCCGCAAGTCCCTGGAGGAAGTGATCAACAAGCTGTCTATGATGGGTCTGGCCTTGGCGGACAAGGAGAATAGTTAATTCTTTTTCCCGCGGGACAGCGGCAGCGCTGGCTTTTGCGCGGCAAAAGCTTGACGGAGCGTGTCCCTTTGGGGAGAGGATCACAAAATGTTCATTTCGCCTCCCTGTGCCTGACAAGTCCGATATTTCCGCAAGGTGACAGAAGATTTCCCTTGTGGGGGGATTTGTATGTGCTCACCGCAGGGCACAGGGACGGCAGGATTGTAAACTGCCCGGCAGGGCAGGAGGACAATAGCCTTTTAAGGAGGAAACCAACAATGCCCGGAACTCGTAAGCTCGGTAAGACTACCGATCAGCGCAGAGCGATGCTCCGTCAGCAGGTGACTGATTTCCTGGACAAGGGGAAGATGGAGACCACCGTCACCCGTGCCAAGGAGATCCGTCCTATGGCTGAGAAGATGATCACCTTAGGCAAGAAGGGTGATCTGGCGGCCTACCGTCAGGCCATGGCTTTCATCACCCGTGAGGATGTGGTGAAGAAGCTGTTCAAGGAGATCGCCCCCACCTACACAGAGCGCAACGGCGGCTATACCCGCATCACCCGCACCGGCATCCGCCGCGGCGACGCCGCGGAGACCGCCATGATTGAGCTGGTCTGACCGGAGAGGGATCAACAAAGGAAAGAGCCCATTGCTGTACAGCGTACGATGTACAGCAATGGGCTTTTTTGCGCTTAGGGGAGGGGATGCAGTATATGGGAGAAATCCGCTTGGAGCAGCCGCAGGTCCTCCGGCGCATAGTAGAAGTGGCCGGAGTCCGCCAAGGTTTTAACCGTAATAGAGGGGGTTCCCGCGAGAAATCCGGCGGATTTGGGAGAGACCATCTCATCCTTCAAGGAGAAATACGCATAGCAGGGGACGCTCAGGCTCTGCACGAGTTTACGGGTCCTTCCGATTTCTGAAAACAGCTCTGCATACCGGGGCAGCCATCCTAAGTATCGCCAGAAGCAGGGGTCCTGCTGAATGCTGCAGGCGCTCCGTGCGGCTAAAAGCCGCTGATCGTCGAGGGGAGAACGGCTGCGGCAGACCGCCCACACCGTGGAAAGCAGCTGGGGTGTGGGTCGGACGGAGAGGGGGATATTCAGGAGAAACAGCGCCGCTGCGGGCTCTTTGACGGCCTCCTGCAGGGCAAGGAGCGTGCCCATGGAGTGGGCGGCAATCACTACCCGGTTGTGGTCCGTGCGGAGTCTTTGAAGGGCTTTGCGGACCTGCTGCTTCCACCGGTCCATGGAGGCGGCGGAAAAGTCCCGCACACTGCCGCCGTGGCCCTCTAAAAGGAGGTTTATTACCGAGTATTCGGGGGGAACGAGGGACAGGAAGGGGCTGAAGTGGTCCGGTGTTCCGAGGATGCCGTGTACAAAAAGGACGGCGGTCTCCCCGCCGGAGAGAAGCCGTGCGCAGGGTTGATGCGGCAAGAGATCAGCCTCCTTTCATCGGTTCCAGCTCGCTGACAACAGCGGAGGCCAAGATCAGGACTGCTCCGAGGATTGCTGGAGTGCTCATTCGCTCCGACAGCATGAGGGCCGAGAGAAGCAGGGCGGTGACTGGGTCGATATAGCTGAAGATGGCGATGGTCTGGGCCTGAAGACCCTCCATGGAGCCGAAGTACAGCGCGTAGGCCACCCCGGTGTGCAGTACGCCGATGACCAGAAGCATTACCGCCGCCTCCCCTGTGAGGGACAGCGCGGTGAAGTCCTCGGTCACCAGCAGGTAGGGCAGGAGAATCGCCGCCGCGGTGGTGAGCTGTATGATGCTCTTTTCATAGGGATCCATCCCCGCTGTCCCCTTGTTCAGCAGCACCACCGTGGTGTAGAGCACCGCCGCCCCTAAGCCCAGCAGGATGCCCCGCCACTCCCCTGTCTGAGGGGGCGTGCCGTCGAGAATGCCGGAGACCAAGGCCATCCCCAAGAGGGAGACGGCGGCGCAGAGGCCCTTTCGCGCCGTCAATGGCTCCCGGAGGAACAGGGGGGAGGTGAGGATCAGGAAGGTGGGCTCCATGTAGTAGCACAGTGTGGCCACGGAGACCGAGGTGAAGCGGTAGGCCTCAAAGAGCAGAATCCAGTTGATCCCCATCACCGCCCCGGAGAGGAGCAGAAGTGAGACTTTTCGCCCTCCGATGCCGCGAAATACCCGCCGTCCCTGGGCCCTGGTCAGGAGAATCAGGAACAGCGCGCCGATGACACCTCGAAAAAAGGCCACCAGTCCCGAGGACAGGGGGATGGCCCGCCGGAACACGCCGATGGTTCCCCAGAGGGCCATGGCGGCAGTCAGCATGGCTAAGGATCTGCCGGATGTCCTACCCATAGAAGCTCTCCTATGTCAAAAAATGTCGGATCACCCCGGCGATCTCCTCGGCGCGGGAGCAGATCAGCGGGTGCGCCCCGGTGTCGTACAGCTTACAGCGGATCAAGGGATTGCTGCCGCTTAGACGCCGGCACACGGCGTCCATTTCCGGCATCAGCATCTCATCCTCACGGCTGATGGTCATCAGCAGGGGGACTTGGATCGTCTCCAGCGGGCGGGAGAAGAGGCGGGTGCCCCTCCGCTCATAGTTCACGAGGACCTCGGTGTCCAAGTCCACCACTCTCTCCCAGTCCTCGCCTTGGTTCCACTCGTAGAAGCCCTGCGCAAGCGGGGCCTTTTTTGCCGCCGCCCGCTCCGATAGGATGGCTGCGGCGAAGCCCTCCGGCAGGGTGTCCCCGGTAAAGCTGTCCGCCGCCACCCGGTGGAAGAGCTCCGGGTATTCCAGCGCGGCATTGATGGCGGCGTAAGCGCCGCCGCTGGTCCCTACTAAATTGACCTTCCCGCAGTCGAGGACCCCGCACAGCGCCGCAATCTGGCGGCCTTGGTCGATCCACAGCTCGTCTGGGAAGCGGGGGATTCGGTCTGACCGTCCATTTCCCAGGAAATCCATCAGAATAACCTGCATACCGGCGGTGTACAGCGGCAGAATGGGCTCGAACATTTTCGAGGAGGCCGTATTCCCGTGGAGAAAGAGGCAGGGGGAGCCGCTGCCGAGGACCGTGTAGAAAACCTGTTTTCCGTTGTAGTCAAAGTATGCCATTGTTGCCCTCCGTATCAAAAATGTATGTCTCTGGATACGGAGCATTTTACTGCTGTCCGTATCCTATTTGGCTACTCTCATGCCGAACACCTCCTTCCTGTATCGCGGAGTTCAGTTTACTGTTTCAATTGTACCACAGCGGAGGGGGGAGGGCAAGGCGGAGGCGGGGGATTCTTCCCTTTCGCGCCGGGGGCGGTGTGGTCTACATACGACAATCGCTGGATTGGGGGGAGGGCGGGCGCACAGTGTGCGCCCCTACAGGCGGTCTGTTGGAGTGATTCGGGGGATGGGGGACGGTGCGCCGGGGGCGTCGCGTCCTGCATAATTTAGGACCTCATGCAGAGGATCATAGCATCCATGCTGAATACTACACTTGTTCCCGGCGGAATCCCCATTTCTTATGCGGCCTATGCGGTGATAGCTGTAGGCGCGGCCTTGGCCGCGTATGGGTACTTTAGGGACTGATTTTTCATAAGACAGTTTTATACAAGGCAGTTGGTGTGTCTGACTGCCCCGCCTTTTGTTTGGCTGTACTGAGGAGGGAGCAAGGGCGTCCCATTCTTAAACATTCTGCAAACAATGGGGGTTATGGGACGCAAAGGTTTGCATTCTAAGAAATTTGTGGTATACTTATCCTGTATTGCTATGCAAAATCATCCCTAAGATACGAGGAGAGTTTATCATATGGGCATTTTAACAAAAATTTTCGGAACCTACAGCGAGCGGGAGCTGAAGCAGATCAACCCCATTGTGGACAAGATCGAGGCCATGGCCGACGAGTACAAGGCCATGACCGATACCCAGCTTCAGGCCAAGACCCCCGAGTTCAAGGAGCGTCTCCAGAAGGGCGAGACCTTGGACGACATCCTCCCCGAGGCCTTCGCCGCCGTGCGGGAGGCCGCGGACCGTGTGCTGGGTCTCCGGCCCTACCGGGTGCAGCTGGTGGGCGGTATCGTCCTCCACCAGGGGCGCATTGCTGAGATGAAGACCGGTGAGGGCAAGACGCTGGTGGCTACCCTCCCCGCCTACCTCAACGCCCTCACCGGCGAGGGGGTCCATATTGTTACCGTCAACGATTACCTCGCCAAGCGTGACAGCGAGTGGATGGGCAAGGTCCACCGCTTTATGGGCCTCACGGTGGGCCTCATTATCCACGGGATAGACAAGAAGGAGCGGCAGGCCGCCTACGCCGCGGATATCACCTATGGCACCAACAACGAGATGGGCTTTGACTACCTGCGGGACAACATGGCCCTCTATTCTCAGGAGCTGGTTCAGCGGGGCCACCACTTTGCCATCGTGGACGAGGTGGACTCCATCCTCATTGACGAGGCCCGGACCCCCCTGATTATCTCCGGCACCGGGGACAAGTCCACCCAGCTCTACGACATGGCGGAGATGCTGGTGGCCCGGATGAAGAAGCTGGTGGTAAAGGAGACCGACGAGAAGGAGGAGGAGGACGCGGACATCGACGCCGACTACATCGTGGACGAGAAGGCCCGCACCGCCACCCTCACCGCCCGGGGTGTGAAGAAGGCGGAGGAGTTCTTCAAGCTGGAGAACCTCTCTGACCCGGAGAATGCCACCATCGCCCACCATGTGAATCAGGCCATCCGGGCCCACGGCGTGATGAAGCGGGACACCGACTACGTGGTGAAGGACGGCCAGGTCATCATCGTGGACGAGTTTACCGGCCGCCTCATGTTTGGCCGCCGGTATAACGAGGGCCTCCATCAGGCCATCGAGGCCAAGGAGCACGTGAAGGTGGAGCGGGAGAGCAAGACCCTTGCCACCATCACCTTCCAGAACTACTTCCGCCTCTACAGCAAGCTCTCTGGCATGACCGGTACCGCCCTCACCGAGGAGGAGGAGTTCGGGGCCATCTACCGCTTGGATATTGTGGAGATCCCCACCAACCGCCCTCTGGCCCGCCAGGATGACGCGGATTTGGTCTACAAGACCGAGATGGCCAAGTACCGGGCGGTGATCGAGCAGATCAAGGAGTGTCACCAGAAGGGTCAGCCGGTGCTGGTGGGCACCGTGTCCATTGAGAAGAACGAGCTCCTCTCCAAGCTGCTGCTGCGGGAGGGGATCAAGCACAACCTCTTGAACGCCAAGAACCATGAGCGGGAGGCGGAGATCGTGGCCCAGGCGGGGAAGCTGGGGGCTGTCACCGTGGCCACCAACATGGCCGGCCGTGGTACTGACATCATGCTGGGGGGCAACGCCGAGTATCTGGCCAAGAACGATCTGCGCAAGGCCGGCCTCTCCGATGAGCTGATCGCTGAGGCCACCGGCTACGCCGAGACGGACAATGCGGAGATCCTAAAGGCCCGCCGCCTCTTTGCCGAGTCCATGGCCAAGCACAAGGAGGAGATCGCCGGGGAGGCGGAGCGTGTCCGGGAGGCCGGGGGCCTCTTCATCATCGGCACCGAGCGCCACGACTCCCGCCGGATCGACAACCAGCTGAGAGGCCGCGCCGGCCGTCAGGGGGACCCGGGGGAGACCCGGTTTTACCTGAGCCTGGAGGACGATCTCATGCGCCTCTTCGGCGGGGAGCGGATGCAGGGGCTGATGGACCGGTTCGATTTAGGGGAGGACGTGCCCATTGAGAACAGGATGCTCACCAAGAGCATTGAGAACGCCCAGACCAGCGTGGAGTCGAGAAACTTCCAGGCCCGTAAGAGTACCTTGGAGTACGACGACGTGATGAACAAGCAGCGCGAGATCATCTATGGCCAGCGCAAGCAGGTGCTGGACGGTATGGATGTGAAGGGCGTCATAGAGAATATGATCACCTCCACCATCCGCCGGGACATCCGGATGACCTTCGGCGAGGGCAAGCACATTGATAATGAGGCGTACCGCGCCCTCATGGGCAGCTTTGAGGGGACCTTCTTCCCCAAGTACGCCGTGAAGTACAGCGAGGACGAGGTGAAGGCCCTCACCGCGGATGAGCTCACCGAGGCGGTGATGAGGGCGGCCATGGAGGTCTATGAGAAGAAGGAGGCGGAGGTCACCTCCCCCATCATGCGGGAGGTGGAGCGGGTTGTCATGCTCCGGGTGGTGGACGAGTTCTGGATGGACCACATTGACGCCATGACCGAGCTGCGCCAGGGCATCCGCCTGAGGGCCTACGGCCAGACGGACCCCATTGTGGCCTATAAGCAGGAGAGCCTGCATATGTTTGAGGAGATGATCGACGCCATTCAGGAGGAGACCATCCGCCGCCTCTACTCCTTCCGCATCAAGAGCGAGGCGGAGATCAAGCGGGAGCGCGTGGCCTCCGGCATCACCGAGGGCTTCGGTGGCGACGGCACCGTGAAGCGCCAGCCCCGGAAGGTGCAGAAGATCGGCCGCAACGAGCCCTGCCCCTGCGGCAGCGGGAAGAAATATAAGCAGTGCTGCGGGCGGAACGCATAAAGAGAGGCTGAAAGACCGTCGATTGTGAGAAGCCCTCCTGTCCCTGCGCTGACCGCACATGTTTTGTCAAGATGAGAAAGACATCATCTCAGGAGGTGCCAAATGTCCTTTCTGACCCAACAGAAAAACGGCCTTCTCTACCACACCTCCACCGTCCTGGAGGGCGGGGGGGCGGTCCATGGCTTCTCCAGCCGCTTAGGCGGCGTCAGTGAGGGGGAGTTCGCCGCATTGAACCTGCGGGGGAGCTGTGCCGACAGCGCGGAGAATGTCCGGGAGAACTACCGCCGGTTCTGTGCCGCCTTGGGCGCTTCAGAGGAGCGGGCGGTCCTGTCCAAGCAGGTCCACAGTGACAAGGTCCGCGCCGTCACCGCCGCCGACGCCGGCAAGGGCCTTCTGCGTCCGGCGGACTATGAGGCCGACGCCCTGATTACCGATGTGCCGGGCCTGCCCCTCTTTGTGTTCTCCGCCGACTGCATCGTGATCCTCCTCCACGACAGGGAGGCCGGGTGTGTGGGCGCGGTCCACGCCGGGTGGCGCGGTACCGCTAAAGCCATCGTCCAAATAGCAGTGGAGGCCATGGCGGCACAATATGGCGCAGACCCCGCCCGTATCCGTGCCGCCATCGGTCCCGGCATTGGTCCCTGCTGCTTCGAGACCGACGACGATGTGCCTCAGGCCATGACCGAGGCCATGGGGGAGGCCGCCGCGCCCTGCCTGGAGCGTCGGGGGGCCAAGTGGCATGTGGATCTGAAGGGGCTCAACCGCCTCCAGCTTATCGCCTCCGGTGTGCCGGAGAACCAGATTGACACCTGCCCTCTGTGCACCGCCTGCCGCCCGGACCTCTACTGGAGCCATCGGAGGATGGGAGAGCGTCGGGGTGTCCAAGGGGCAATGATTGTGAAAACGTGATAGAATGAAGAAGAATTTCCAGCGAAATGTGTATATAGGCCTCCTTATTGTCCTCTCCCTCCTCCTCAGTGGCTGCAGGGGCGAGGAGCTGCCCGACGAGGAGGACCTGCCTTGGTACGATGAGGAGGAGCAGACGCCGGAGCCGGAGGAGACGGAGAAACGGCTCTCCGCCTTCTGTCTCGCCTTCCACCGGGGGGAGACCTTGGACCCGGTGACCTGCGGTGAGGGGGTCCAGCAGCAGATCGGGAGACTGCTCTACGAGCCCCTCTTTGCCTTGGACGAGCACTTTCAGCCCCGGCTGGTGCTCTGCGAGCGGTACGACGTTTTGGACGAGGGCATGACCTATGTCTTTCACATCCGCCCCGGCGTCCACTTTTCCGACGGCTCGGAGCTGACGGCGGCGGATGTGGCGGCCACCCTCCGCCGGTGCCTCACCTCGGAGCGGTATGCCGCCCGCCTCTCCGGCGTCCGCTCGGTGACTGCCCAAGGGACTGACGCGGTGCAGATTCAGCTCCACCGGCCCCATATGGCCCTGGAGGCCCTTTTGGATATCCCCATTGTCAAGGCCGGTACGGAGAGCCATGCCGTGCCAGCGGGCACCGGACCCTACCTGTGCATCACCGACGGCGACGCCGTCTGCCTCCGCCGGAATGAGGATTGGTGGCAGGGAAAGCCCCTGCCGGTGGAGGAGATTCCCCTCTTGGATGCCAAGGACGCGGATACCGTGCAGTACCTCTTTACCTCCCGGGAGGTCCACGCCTACGCCATCGACTTGGCCGGCAGCACCGCGGTGCTCACCGGCAGCTTCGACTGCGTGGACGCCCCCACACCGGTGATGCAGTATATCGGTGTCAATGTGGCCCACCCCCTGCTCTCCGACAGCGCGGTGCGCTGTGCCCTCAGCGCCGCCATCGACCGGGAGACCATCGCCTCCGGCTATCTCTCCGGCCACGGCAGCGCCGCCGATTTTCCCATCGCCCCCCAGAGCAGCCTGTACCCCCATGGCTTCTCGAAGCCCTACAGCCCTGAGGAGTCCGCCGCTGCCCTCCGCGGGGCTCTGGCCGGCGTGGAGGGGAGGCAGACTCTGCGCCTGCTGGTGAACGAGGAGGGGGGCGAGAAGGTGGCCATCGCCCAGTTCATCGCCCAAGCTCTGTCCCAAGGGGATTTAGAGATCATCGTCACCGCCCTGCCTTGGGCGGAGTACATGGCGGCCTTGGAGGCGGGGGACTTCGACCTCTACTACGGTGAGGTGAAGCTGACGGCGGACTGGGATATCACCCCCTTGGTGGGTACCGGCGGCACCCTGAACTACGGCGGTTACACCGACGAGACCATGGACTTTGTGCTGGATGGTTTCCGTTCCTCCAGGTACCGGGAGGCCGATGTCTCCGGCTTCTGCACCATCTTTGCCCGGGAGTGTCCTATCCTCCCTGTGGCCTTCGGCAGCGTGTCCCTCCTGACCCACCGGGACACCGTGTCGGGGGCGTCGCCTACTGCGGCCAATATCTTCTGGAATTTCTCCGATTGGACCATCCCTCTGCGGCCGGCGGAGGAGAGTGGCGGCTGATGGAAAAATTGGGAACTTTTTCTCCTGTTTTGCGTCTATAGGGGCAGAATAGAAGAAAAGGAGGTCTATGTGATGCAGAAATTGTTGGTCTTGGTCCTGACCGCCCTCCTGACTCTCACCGGCTGCGCTGACCCCGCCCAAGCGGAGGAGCCGGCGGGGCCGGCCGTCTGGCTGGACTACCTTGTGGACTACGAGGACATGTCCTATGACAAGGCGGAGGAGCTGGAGCTGCCGGAGGCCTACCCCGGCGTGACCTTCCGCTGGACCGCCGGCCAGGTCAGTGCCATCGTGGACGGTGAGGAGGAGGCGCTCTTTAGCGGGATGCCCGTCTGGAGCGTATTTCTCCAGGACCTGAACGGGGACGGCAAGCCGGAGTTCTGCGCCAACATCAGCTGGGGCTCCGGTATGATAGACGAGCGGGTGCTGGTCTATGACTACGCCGCCGGGGCGCTCTATACCTTGGAGAACCGGGGTCATAAGGACTACACCCTCTCCATTGAGGAGAACCGCTTGGTGGTCACCCAGTGGGACTATCCCGCTTGGCCCCTCGACCCCGACGCCGAGGGCGTTACCGGCACGCTGACCCTGACCACCGATCCGGCGGGGACAACGGTGCTGGAGATGACCTGTGATGAGCCATAGAGCAATGAAGGAAATGTCAAGGGGGGCCTGCCCCCCCTTGACATTTTTCTCTTGACATTGACATAGTGTTAAGGCTTATGCTCTTTCATAGAACCGGTTCTAACGAAGAAGGACAAAACAACAAGGAGGTGCGTCATGCTGAGTATCGGCGAGTTTTCCCGCCTGAGCCGGGTGTCGC
>JAAWSV010000097.1 GCA_022801715.1 Oscillospiraceae bacterium | reverse complement strand
AATTTCGACCGCGGGCCGAAATTTGTCGCTGCGGCGGGTTGATTTGACGCGAAAGGAACCCTTCTTGGGTTCCTTTCACACTATCCTCCTTACCGCCAGCACACCCAGCCGCCTTTTTTGACAGTCTGTAAGGGGGCTGCGAAAGCAGCCCCCTTCCTAATGCTCAAAACTTCAGTCCCGGAATATTCAGCCCGCTGGTAACGCCCTCCACGCTCTTGTCCATGGCCGCCTCGGCCTGACGCAGGGCCTCATTCACCGCGGACACCACCATGTCCTGCACGGTCTCCGCCTCCTCGGGGCTCAGCACCTCCGGGTCAATGAAGATCTCCTTCAGCTCCTTCTTGCCGCTGACCGTGGCCTTCACCGTGCCGCCGCCCACTGTGGCGGTGAACAGCGTACTCTCCACCGTCTCCTGGGCCTTGGCCATCTCCTGCTGCATCTTCAGGATCTTCTGCTGCATCTGGGCCTGCTGGCGCATCATGCCGCCGCCGCCGTAGCCGCCCCCCTTGGGGAATCCGCCTTTTGCCATCGCTCTCTTTCTCCTTATGTGATCTTAAAATTGTCAAATTGACTGCCAAACCGGATCAGATCGTCAATCTTGTCGCCGCTCTCCGCCGCCTTGGGCGGCGCTCCCACGGTGAAAGTCACTGCAATGGGCCGCCCCTGGTCCTCGGAGGTGACCTCCTGCAAGACGGACTGGACCTTTACGTTGTGCAGCTGCGTCTTGGTAAAATCGCTGCCGCAGATTACTGTCAGTATGTCGCCGGTGAGCTCTCCCACGGCTCCGTCCAAAAAGGCCCGGTACATGGCCGGCAGACGGCTCTTGTAGCTGTCGATCAGCCGCCCCCACAGGCCGCTGTCCGTCGCCGCCGCCTTGGGCGCGCCGGCCGGAACCGGGGCCTCCAAAATCGGCTCCGGAAGGGGCAGGTCCGCCCTCTGCCGCTCTGCCGGAAGCTCCGGAGGCGGCTCGGGCAGGGGGGGCTCCTCCCAGGGGACCTCGTCCGCCGGAGGGGGAGCGGCCTCCCTGCGGGGCGGCGCCGCCTCCCGGCGGACCGGGGCGGCGGGAGCCGGCTGGGCGGGACGCCCCTCCTCCAGCCGGGCTATACGGGCGGATAGGGCCGTCAGATCGCCGCTGAGGCTCTCGTCACACATGCGCAGCAGGCACAGCTCCACATCCGTGCGCCGGTTGGCGCTGAGGGGCAGTGCCGCCGCGGTGGACTGGAGCTGGGCGGTGAGGAAGATCAGACGCCGGGGGGCGCAGAGGGCGGACAGGGCCTCCAAGGCGGCGTCCTCATAGCCACCGGTGAGCAGGGAGTCCCCCCCCTGGGGGGCGGTCATGCGGATCAGCAGATCCCGGCACAGGGCCGACAACTCCCCCACCACGGCCCCAGCGTCCCGGCCGCCGCTGTAGAGCTGGTGGAACAGCGTCAGGGCGCTCTGGGCGTCCCGGCGGAGGATGTGCTCCATCAGCTGCTGTATCTGGAGATTCCCGGCCAGACCCAGCACCTCCAAAATCCGCCCGCCATCCACGGTGCCGCCGGCGGCGGCGCACTGGTCCAAAAGGCTCAGCGCGTCCCGCAGAGCCCCGTCGGAGAGGCGGGAGAGCTGCTCCGCGCCGCTCTCCGTCAGGCCGATCCCCTCCTGACGGGCCACATACAAAAGCCGCTCCGCCATGTCCCGGGGGAGAATCCGCTTAAAGGCGAACCGCTGGCACCGGGAGAGAATGGTGGCGGGGACCTTGTGGAGCTCTGTCGTGGCCAAAATAAAGATCAGATGGGCCGGCGGCTCCTCTAAGATCTTCAGAAGGGCGTTGAAGGCGGCGGTGGTGAGCATGTGGACCTCGTCGATGATATAGACCCGGTAGCGCACACGGGCGGGGGTGTAGATGGCCTCCTCCCGCAGCGCCCGGACGTGATCCACGCCGTTGTTGGAGGCGGCGTCCAGCTCCAGCACGTCCAGGAGACTGCCGTTGTCAATGCCCGTACAGGCGGGGCACTGCCCGCAGGGATCCCCATCCACCGGGTGGTCGCAGTTGACCGCCTTGGCCAAAATTTTGGCGCAGGTGGTCTTCCCGGTGCCCCGGGTACCGGTGAAGAGGTAGGCGTGGGAGAGCCGCCCCTCCGCCACCTCCCTCTGGAGGGTGTGGGTGATGTGGCCCTGTCCCACCACGTCGGCGAAGGACTTGGGCCGCCATTTGCGGTACAGCGCCTGATACATGGAAGCGTCTCCTCTCTGTTGCATAAACGGATGCAATGTCGTAGGTAAAAATGGGGCAAAAACAGCGATTTTTCGCCAAAAAACGCGAAAAAAAGAAGGACCCTCCGCAAGCATCCCCTCGGAATCGGCACCCTCGCGGCACATGGTGTTCCGCTTAATGCTGCTCGGTTCCCCGCCTGACATGGTTCACGGGCATCCATTGCGCGAGACCGAACTCCTCAACGCGAATGCTTGCGGAGGATTCTTCTCTTTCTTCAATTGAGAGATTTTGAGTTAGTATACCACAGGTTGCGGGAAATTACAAGTCCATCTTTGCGCCCGATCAAAAGGGCGCTTTTTGGCGCCAATCGGGCGTAAAAACCAAGCTGGGAGCTGTTTTGCAGCTCCCAGCGCGCTTAAATCCCCTCAAATCTCGATCAAATACCGCTCATACGCGTTGACAATCGTAGTCTCCCCCCGCTGGATCATCCGGGGAATTCTGGCCCCGTAATTCGTGTGCACATGCCCGTGCACAAAAAACGTCGGCTGATACTTGTCCATCAAATCCAAAAAGCAGGAAAACCCATGGTGGGCGTGATCCGGCGCGTCGCCGTACCCGCGGGCAGGGGCGTGTGTCACCACAATATCCACCCCGCCCTCCCGGCGGAGCTGGCGGCGGAGCCGCCGGACGCGGCGGGCCATCTGGGCCTCCGTATACTGGTGGGGGCCGCCGCTGTACCAGATGCTGCCCCCTAACCCCAGAACCCGCAGGCCCTTCACGGTGATCAGGCGGTCCTCTATGCACTCGCAGCCCTCCGGGGGGTGGAGGTCATAGGTCTGGTCGTGGTTGCCGTGGACATAGAGCAGGGGAGCGCCGCCCATAGTCACAAGGAAGGACAGATACTGGGAGTGCAGATCCCCGCAGGAGAGAATCAGATCCACACCCGCTAAATGGCCGGGCTGGTAGTAGTCCCACAGATATTCACTCTCCAAGTCGGAGATCAAGAGCACCTTCACAGAATGGGGTCCTCCTTTTCCGGAGGGATGTTGTCCCGGTAGACCCCCTGGAGCCGGACAATGGACCGGGACATGGGCAGAAGCTCCTCATAGCCGGGGATGGACCCGTCTACACAGTCGCAGAGCCAGTCCATGTGTAAAATCTCCTCCGGGGAGAAGAAGTGTTCGCCGTTGCTGCGCACCAGGCCGGACTGGTCCCGGACGGGGCGGTGGAAAGGCAGGATCGTGCCGGCGGCCACCCCTTGGCACAGGTACTCCGACAAGTGGCGCACCCCCTCGGGCAGCTCCTCGCCGTAGAGCACGCCGATGGCCTGACTGGCCATACCCCACCAGTAGTTCACCGCCGGGCCGTTGGTACTGTTCAGCGCGTCCCAGCCGCCACTCAATATGCTGCGCACCAGCTTCACATAGAAGTTCCCCCAGTGCCAGTAGGGGGAGGCCAGGGAGCGGAAGCTGTCCCCCCGCACCTCACAGAGGCCCCACGGCTCACAGATCCGGTCCGGGGCGGGCACATCCCGGTTGCTGATCAGGGACACCCCCTCCTTGGCCAAGGCCCCCATGGCGTCCTCCTCCACACAGGACCAGCGGAGCCTTAAGCGGGCCCGGGGATTGGTGAGCCGCGCTCCCAAGGCGAAGGCGTTGATGCTGGCGGGAACGCCGAAGATGGGACTGCTGGCCACATAGCCGATCTCATCCCCCCGGCTGAGGGCCCCGGCGATGGCACCGGTGATGAACTTCCCCTCATAGATCCGGCTGTAATAGGTGCGGATGCCGGTGTAGGGCATGGAGACAGAGCAGTTGAGAATCCGCACCCCCGGGTGCTGGACGGCAATCTTCCGGCAGGCGCCGATAAGGGGCGGCGTGGTGGCGAAAATCACCTGTGCGCCGCCGGCAATAGCCGCCTCCATGGCCGCCTCGGCCCCCTCCTCCAAGGGGACGCCCTGAAAGTTCTGGACGGCAATCTCCTCTCCCATCACCGCCTCCAGGTACTGCCGGCCCAAATCGTGGGCCCTGGCCCAGTCGCTGTCGTCAGCCCGGTGGTTGCTGATAAAGGCCACATGCAGCCGCTCCTTGGGCAGGGCCGCCTTCAAAATACGAGTGAGGAGGCCGGACTCCGCCGGCTCCTCCGGATTGGTATTTACGGCGATGGTGTCCGGATCCACCTTCACATCCGCCCACACCGCCCTCAGGCTTTTAAGCAGTTCCGCAGGGGTGCTGTGGTGCAGGTCCTCATAGGAGTAGACCTTCAGCCACACCAACAGGGCATCCGCCGCGGTGACACGCAGCTCTTCGCCGCCCAGCTTGCGGAAGGCGTCTGTAAAGCAGGTGAAGTCCGCGGCGAACCGGCGGCGCTCCTCCTCTGTCCACACGTGGTCCGTCTCGTAGCCCAGCGCCGCTTGGAGCTTGGGGAACCGGCCGGTGCGGCTGAAGGCAACCCGGTAGAGCCCGGTCATCTGGTAGGAGCGCATGAAGTCGTAGTAGGCCTGCACAGCGGGCTCCTCGGACCAGACGGGGACCATGCGGATCACGTAGGCGGGGATGGTGGGGGCGCTGTAGCTCTTGAGGACGCTGACCCGCTTGTTCCCCTCCTGCACGTAGAAGCGCCCCATGTACTCATAGCAGCGGATGGGGTCCCGGACCCCCTCCTCCAGGTGGGCCTGGCACAGGTCCATCCACTTGGTGGCAAACTCGGTATCGTGGTCCAAGAGGGGCATGAAGTCCGCCGCGAAGGAGCTACGCCGCCCGGTGGTCTTGGTGCCGGTGACGCGATCAGTGGGGATCTCGATGACCCCCAAGTCCACTTGGCCGGCCACCATGGATTCACTCAGAATCTCGTCCAAGACCTGCGGGTAGGGGTAGCGCCCCCGGAGCACGCAGTCCTTATAGCACTTGCGCCCCTGCCGCAGGGCCCGGTTGTACTGTTCTACCGCTTCCTGTCTGCTCATATCTGCCTCCTGTTTCGATGCTGCGTAAAGAGCGCCGGCGGGACCGCCGACGGGTGCGGTGGATTCGCTTAGTGGTATCATATCACGGCCCGACAGCTTTGAGAATATATGTTTTGCTGCAATTGTTGACAAAATTCCAAGAGACGGTATGGAACCAGTGTAGCGATTTGTGCAGGAGGGGCGTGTCTACCCAATGTCTACCCAGAGCAACCCCTTGCGGTGCAAGGGGCTGCGGGGGTGAGGGGGTGGTGATTTGGGACGGTTTTGGGGGAAATGTCTACCCGGTTGTCTACCTGATGTGATTTTTTAGCTTGCTAATCAACTGATACCAATATATTTTCGTTATCTTTCCTCCGAAACCTAAGGGGCGATAATACTGCCATTAGGAAGTATCTTTTGGCCGCGAAAGCTGTCGAAATACATTTGAAATGTCGGATTATCGAACTTTATCGCAAAATTCAAAAGGAGGAATGTCTACCATGAGAAACCTCAAGAAGGTTCTCGCACTGGTGCTGGCTTTAGTGATGTCCCTGAGCCTTGTCACCATCGCACACGCGGCCGATTTCAGCGATGCCGCTGACATCAACTACGACGAAGCTATCGACGTCATGGTTGCTGCCGGCATCATTGACGGCGTCGGCAACAACCAGTTCGATCCCAAGGGCACCCTGACACGTGAGCAGGCTGCCAAGCTGATCACCTACATGCTGATGGGTGAGAACTCCAACAAGCTGGGTGTCGAGTCCTCGTCCTTTAAGGATGTGGCCGTGACCCGCTGGTCGGCTCCCGCCATCGA
>JAAWSV010000096.1 GCA_022801715.1 Oscillospiraceae bacterium | reverse complement strand
CGGGAGGACGGGGGCGAGCCCGGGCGGGAGGACGGGGGCGAGCCCGGGCGGGAGGACGGGGGCGAGCCCGGGCGGGAGGACGGGGGCGAGCCCGGGCGGCTGGGTCTGGGGACAGGGTCCCCAGACCCAGCAGATTTTGGCAAGGCGCCAAAATCTGTCGCTGCGGCGGGTTGATGGAACGCGAAGCGTCTCAGCCGGTTGGTATGGTTCAGTGGGGGGGGATGAGCCATCTTGGTGTCGGGAGAGCGGGCGCACGGTGTGCGCCCCTACGGGTGGGTTGTCGGAGGTTCTGGGGGGCGGCGGGGGGCTATGGGTTACTCATATTTTGCCACGGACGTGTGCGCCACATATTGATCCTTCAGCTTGAAGATCTCCTTCATATGGGGCTTGGACTGGTGGGCGGAGAGGGCGGCGGCGTCCCGCCAGCCCTCGATCAGTACGACGGTGTCCCGCTCCTCGCAGGAGATGTGATAGTCATATTGCAGACACCCGTCCTCCCCCCGGACGGCGGCCTGGAGGCCGCTGTCCCGGAGGGCTTTGACAAATTGCTCCCCCTGGTCGGGGTGACAGGTGTAGGTCACGTGAAGTACAATCCGGTCCATGGCGTCAGGCCGCCTTCTGGAGGTCCGCTTCGCTGAGGACACTGGCCCCGGCAGGGGGCGTCTGGAGGGTCTGGCCGCCGGTCCTTGTGGCAGTGTCTATTTTGAAGCTCACGTCGCAGATGTTCTGCACCTGGAGGGAGCCGGTGAAGCTGGACTTGCTGGCGGTGCCGCTGCCCTTCATGGTGAGCTTGATCCCCTCTCCGGCCATCTCCATGGACATGTCCATCCCGCCGTTCTGCCGGAGGGTCATGTCGATGGTATACTTCGTAATCCCCGCCTCGGCGAGGGACACCTTCTCGCCGGACATGTTCTCCATCAGCTTCTCGAACTCCTTCTCACCGAAGTGCCACTTGTAGGTGGTACCGCTCCTGGTCCAGGTGTCGTCGCCCATCATCTGCTGATAGAACTGGGCCAGCTGGGTCAAGGCGTCATAGCCGAGGACGCTGTTGTACAGGCCCATCATGGAGAACACCTCGTAGATGGCGCCGCCGAAGGTCATGGTCTTCATCTGCCCCATCAGCTGCGTATACTGGGCCATCAGCTCAGTGAGGCCCTCCAGCTCGTCTGTAAACCAGACCTCGCCGCTGGGGACGGTATAGCCGGATTCCCGCATGATGTAGCTGATCAGCGGGGACTTGAGGTAGAGCCGGTCGCCGGAGGCGATCATGTCAAAGGTCAGAGGGCTGAGGACCCCGGCCAGATCCGCGGGGGCCGCCTCGCCGGTGAGGGGCAGCACCACCGCGTCCCACAGCTTCATCATGTCGCCCAGCTCCAGCTTGCCGCTGAGGTTCATGGCCTTCTCGTCCATGGCCATATCGAAATCGCCGGAGATCCGATAGGTCTGGTCGCCGTTGATGCTGTCGATCACCTTCACGTCGGCGGAGAAGGTCACATCCCCGCCAAGGGGCTTGCTGAGATCCAAGGCCTTGTACTGCTCGGCCATATAGCCGTTGAGAATGGTGAAGCTCTTGTCAAAATCCGCCACAAAGCCCGCCTTGTCAATCACAATGGCGGTGCGGTAGTCCTTGTCCCAGAACACATCGTAGCCAAGGGTCTGGGAGAAGAAGCGCAGGGGCACCAGGGTGCTGCCGTTCTGGATGGCGGAGGCCACGTCCATGGTCAGCTCCCCGCCGCCCTCGCCCAGGGTGATCTTGTCGGTGCCGATGACGTGGGTGAAGGAGACCGCCTCGCCGGTCACCGTGGCGGTGCGTGTGGCGGCGTCATAGTCCACCCTGGCCCCGAGGAACTCCAGGACGCCCCGCAGGGGCACCATGGTCCGCCCGGAGATCAGGGCGGGATACACCCGGTCGAAGGGGACGCATTTGCCGTCCACCATCACGTTGATCTGGCCGGGGGTACCGCCCCTGGCGGTGAGGTAGGCGTCGATCTGCTCCTGCGCGGGGGGCTGAAGGGTAAAGGGGGTGACGGAGATCATGGCGGGACCGTCGGCGCCGCCGATGGTGCTCACATCCGCCTCCCCCGCGGCGAAGGCGGGGACGGTCAGGGTCAGGGCCATGACTATGGCCAAACAGGCTGCAAGTAACTTTCTCATGGGGATACCTTCCTTTCCAATTTTTTATTGAGCATCAGGCAGAGCCTGTAACTCACACGGATATGTCCTGCTGGGAGCACTGTCACCAGATGTCGCCGTCATTGAGCAGCCCGAAATGATAAAGGCCGAGTGCTTTCACCACGCCGCATATGAACACAAAAACCAGCAGGAAACAGCTAATCGCGCAGAGGAACGCGGAAATCATAGCGGCGTCCCTGAACAAAGTCCACAGACGTTTTTTCATCGAAAATCCCCCCCTTTACCGTCTCTCCCGGCAGCAGACAATTCCTAACTCCTAATTCCTAATTTTACGAAATGTCCGCCAGGTCCAGAAAGCGGTGGCCCTCGCTGGCGATGTGGTCCTTCCGTCCCTGGAGGTTGTCCCCCAGGAGCAGGTCGAACATGGCGGCGGTGGCCTCCGCGTCCTCGGGCATCACCTTGATCAGCCGCCGGGTCTCCGGGTTCATGGTGGTCAGCCACATCATGTCCGGGTCGTTCTCGCCCAGGCCCTTGCTGCGGTCGATCTTTACCTTCTTTCCCTCCAGGGTCTTGAGAATCTCCGCCTTCTCCTTCTCCGAGTAGGCAAACCAGGTCTTCTCCCCGCAGTTGATCTCAAACAGCGGGGACTCGGCGATATACACGTACCCCTCCTCAATCAGCGTGGGGCAGAGGCGGTAGAGCATGGTCAGGATCAGGGCCCGGATCTGATAGCCGTCCACGTCGGCGTCGGTGCAGATGACCACCTTGGACCAGCGGAGGTTTCCTATGTCGAAGGTGGCGAGGTCCTTCACGTGCTTGTTCTGCACCTCCACGCCGCAGCCCAGGACCTTCATCAGGTCGGTGATGATCTCGCTCTTGAAGATCTTGGCATAGTCCGCCTTCAGACAGTTTAAGATCTTGCCCCGGACGGGCATGATCCCCTGAAACTCCGCGTCCCGGCTGAGCTTCACGCTGCCCAGGGCGCTGTCGCCCTCCACGATGTAGATCTCCCGACGGCTGGCGTCCCGGGTGCGGCAGTCCACGAACTTCTGCACCCGGTTGGCGATGTCGATGGTCCCCGACAGCTTCTTCTTGGCCCCTAAACGGGCCTGCTCCGCGTGCTCCCGGGACCGCTTGTTGATCAGCACCTGCTCGGCAATCCGCAGCGCGTCGGCGGGGTTCTCGATGAAGTAGATATTCAGCCGCTCCCGGAGAAGCTCGGTCATGGCCTCCTGCACAAATTTATTGGTGATGGACTTCTTGGTCTGGTTCTCATAGCTGGTCTGGGTGGAGAAGTTGCTGGAGACCAGCACCAGGCAGTCCTCCACGTCGGCCCAGGTGATCCTGCTCTCGTTCTTCTGGTACTTGTTCCCCTGGCGGAGGTAGCCGTCGATGGCGGAGACAAAGGCGGACTTGGCGGCCTTCTCCGGGCTGCCCCCGTGCTCCAGAAAGCTGGAGTTGTGGTAGTGCTCGATCACCGCCGTTTTGTTGGAGAAGCAGCAGGCCACGCTGAGCTTCACCTTGTACTCGTCCTTGTCCGCGCGGTCCCGGCCCCGGCGCTCCGTCTCCCAGTACACCGGCAGGGTGAGGCTGTCCTCCCCGGCCAGCTCGGAGACATAGTCCCGGATGCCGTTCTCATAGAGGAACTCCGTGGTCTCAAAGGTCCCCGGCGCCGTCTCACAGCGGAAGAGGAAGGTGACGCCGGCGTTGACCACCGCCTGGCGCTTCATCACGTCGGTAAAGTAGCTGGGGGGGATGTCGATGTCGGTGAACACCTCCAGGTCCGGCAGCCAGCGGGTCCGGGTGCCGGTCTTCCGGCGCTTCAGGGGGGTCTTTTGCAGCTCCCCCACCACCTCGCCCCGCTCAAAGCGAAGGGTGTACTCAAACCCGTCCCGCCAGACGGTGACGTCCATGTAGCGGGAGGCGTACTGGGTGGCACAGGAGCCCAGGCCGTTGAGCCCCAGGGAGAACTCGTAGTTCTCCCCCTCGCTGTTTCCGTACTTGCCGCCGGCGTAGAGCTCGCAGAACACCAGCTCCCAGTTGTACCGCTGCTCCTTCTCGTTCCAGTCCACGGGACAGCCCCGGCCTTGGTCCTCCACCTCCACACTGTGGTCCAAGTAGCGGGTGACGGTGATAAGACGGCCATGGCCCTCCCGGGCCTCGTCAATGGAGTTGGATAAAATCTCGAAAACGGCGTGTTCGCAGCCCTCCAGCGCGTCGGAGCCGAAGATGACGCCGGGGCGCTTGCGGACCCGGTCGGCGCCCTTTAAGGCGCTGATGGAGTCGTTGCCGTAGGTTTGCTTTGCCATAGGTGCCTCCTGAGTGGTTCTTTTGATAATTTTTCAATTTATTAGTTTATCAAAGTTTTAGAAAAATAGCAAGAGCGGAGATTGTCGGTTCTGTCCCCGGCGCGGAGGCAAAAGACGGCAAACCCCTTGCAGAACCCCCTGCCCTGTGATAAAATACCCTCAAATCTTTGATCAAAAATGGAGGCTACGCCATGAAACAGGACATGATCCTCATTCTGGACCTGGGCAGCGAGGAGAACCCCCGCCTGGCCCGCGAGGTCCGCGCCATGGGTGTCTACACGGAGATCCATCCCCACGACCTCTCCCAGCAGGCCCTGCGCGCCCTGCCCAACGTGAAGGGCATCATTTTGAACGGCGGACCCAACCGGGTGGTAGACGGCGCGGCCATCGACGCCTCAGCGGCGGTGTACAGCAGCGGCCTGCCCATCCTCGCTCTGGACCACAAGGGCCAGGACACCCTGCCGGAGAGCGGGGAGGACCGGGAGCGGGTCCTGCGCGGCTTCGTCTTTGACCGCTGCGGCGCGGCGGCCAACTGGAACATGGACAACTTCATCGCCGATCAGATCGAGCTGGTCCGCCGCCAGGTGGGGGACAAGCAGGTGCTTCTGGCCCTCAGCGGCGGGGTGGACTCCTCGGTGGTGGCGGCGCTGCTCATCAAGGCCATCGGCAAACAGCTCACCTGCGTCCACGTGAACCACGGCCTCCTGCGCAAGGGGGAGCCGGAGCAGGTGGTGAAGGTCTTCCGGGAGGAGCTGGGGGCCAATTTAGTCTATGTGGACGCGGTGGACCGCTTTTTGGACAAGCTCGCCGGCGTGGCCGACCCGGAGCAGAAGCGGAAGATTATCGGCGCGGAGTTCATCCGGGTGTTTGAGGAGGAGGCGCGGAAGCTCCAGGGCATCGCTTTCCTGGGGCAGGGCACCATCTACCCGGACATCATTGAGAGCGGCACCAAGACCGTGAAGGCGGTGAAGAGCCATCACAACGTGGGCGGTCTGCCGGAGGACCTGAATTTTGAGCTGGTGGAGCCGCTGAAGATGCTCTTTAAGGACGAGGTGCGCCAGTGCGGCGCGGCCCTGGGGCTGCCCGACTCCATGGTCTACCGTCAGCCCTTCCCCGGTCCGGGCCTGGGGGTGCGGTGCCTGGGGGCCATCACACGGGACCGGCTGGAGGCTGTCCGGGAGAGTGACGCCATTTTGCGGGAGGAGTTCGCCAGGAATGGCTTGGAGGGGAAGGTTTGGCAGTATTTTACCGCGATTCCTGATCTGAAGAGCGTCGGCGTCCGGGAGGGCCGTCGGGCTGACGAGTGGCCGGTGATCCTGCGGGCGGTGAATACGGTGGACGCGATGACCGCTACCGTGGAGGATGTGCCCTTTGCGCTGCTTCAGCATATTACGGCGAGGATTACCAGTGAGGTGAAGGGGGTCAATCGGGTGCTGTATGATTTGACGCCTAAGCCTACGGGGACGATTGAGTGGGAATGAGTTTTTGAAGCTCTGAACCCGTTGCGGCACAAC
Organism: Oscillospiraceae bacterium; assembly: GCA_022801715.1. Classification (GTDB taxonomy): domain Bacteria; phylum Bacillota; class Clostridia; order Oscillospirales; family Oscillospiraceae; genus CAJFPI01. Next base: position 280 of record JAAWSV010000096.1, on the reverse strand, counting down.
GGATAGGCGGTTTTGCGCCTCTCTTTTGATAACGATTTGATAACGCTCCCCATAGGCCGTATCATTCTGTATCCCCGGTGGATTGCAGGTGAAACGTGTTCCTTTGCGGCTTGTGGGTAACAAAGACCATATTAGAAAGCCCTTACCGATGGCAGCGTCGGTAAGGGCTTTTTGCTGTCTGTCAGTCCTTGCCCAGCCTGTCCTTGAACGCTTCTACAAGGAAGTCGCTCAATTCCTTGGAGGGGACTTTGACCCATTTCCGGGTGGTGTCGTACTTGGG
>JAAWSV010000018.1 GCA_022801715.1 Oscillospiraceae bacterium | reverse complement strand
ACCGTATGGTTTTCCTTCGCGTTCCATCAACCCGCCGCACCCCAAGGGCATTTCCTCGCCGCTATGCGGCTCGGGCACAGCGACAGATTTTGGCACTTTCCCAAAATCTGCTGGGTCTGGGGACAGGGTCCCCAGACCCAGTCGCCCCGGGGGCGAACCCCCCCGTCCCCTCGTCCCCGCCGCATCGCGGCGGGCACCCCGCGCGGGAACCGCGCGATAAAAAGGCCCTCGACCTGCGCCCGCAGGTCCCCCCGCCGCCGGAGGCGGCGGGGCAGCCCCACTCAATAAAACTATCTTACTTAGGCCACTTCCCGGCAGCCTCCAGTTCCCGACGCCGCTTCACCATAAAGGTGGCGTCATGGATACCCTTGCTGCCGCGTCCGAAGCCGGCGTCGGCGCCGTTGGCCACAGCCAGCTCAGGCGTCACCTGGGTGCCGCCGGCGATGAAGATCAGCTTCTCCCGGACGCCCATCTCCTTGGCCAGCTGGTCGATGGCCGCGATGTTCTTGTAGTGGATGTCGTCGTGGCTGATGATGGTGGAGGCCATGATCACGTCGGCGTCCAGCTCGATGGCCGCGTTCACCAGCTTCTCCACGGGCACGGAGGTGCCTAAATAGTGGACCTTCATGCCGTACTTCTCGATGCCGCCGTGCTTGATGTCGATGATCTCGCGGAGACCCACAGAGTGCTCGTCGTCACCCACGGTGCCGCAGACCACCACCATGGGCTTGCGCTCGATGTCGGCGCGGATCTCGTCGTCGGTCATCACATCCGGCTCCTCGGGGATGTCCAGCTCGTTGATGTCGATCTCCTCCAGGAAGCGGCCCTTCAGCTCCACACGGGTGCCCTCGGACTGCTGCATGATCTCCCGGCTGATGACCTCCGCGTCGGCCAGACCCATTCTCTTGGCCACCTCTAAGGCCGCGGCCTCGGCCACCCGCTTGGAGGTGGGGAAGAACATGTTGATCAGCACCGTGCCGTCTGCCAGCCATTCCATCTCAGGACGGACCATGTGGCAGTCCTTGCCCCGGAACTGGGAGGTCTCCGCCATACGGGCGTTGACATTGTCCTCCTCGTCCAGCTCGTCGATATAGACAATCTTCTCCGGGCACTCGAAGGTGCAGCCGCCGATGAGCTTGGCGGGATCGTTCACGGCGCTCTCATCGTACTGGGCCACGTTGTTGTAGCCGTAGTGGGCGGTGACAGGGGCCATGTAGTCGCTCTCGCGCTTAAACACGGTGCCCGCGCCCACGCCGCCGGTGATCTCGCGGCAGATGCCGTCGCCGCCCCGCTCGGGGTAGAAGCCGGAGTCCACAAAGAAGCCCTGCTCCACGGCGTTGAAGTAGCCGCCTACCTCCAGGATCTCCTCCATGAAGAGCACAGCCCGCTCCTTCAGCTCCCGGACCTTCTCCGGCAGGGGGCCGTCCTTCTTCAGCTCCACCATGTCCATCAGGCCGTCCAGACCCAGCAGCGTCTGCTTGGCGGTGTCGCAGGCCTCCACATTGTAGATGTGCCAAGGCACATTGCGCCCCTCGTCGGGGGTGATGGTGGACTGGATGTCCGCGCTGGTCAGCTTGGAGATCAGCATGTTCAGCACGTGTGTCACCGTGGCGTCACGGGTGGAGGACTCAATATACTTGGTGTTCATCTGGGCCCGCATCCGGTACTCGGTGAAGAGGTCACGGAGGGCCACCGCGTAGGGCAGATCCATGAACACGCAGGGGGCGGGGGTGGCGGAGGGAGGCACCGTGGACAGGCAGATATTCTTCTTCTCGATGCCCACGCTGGCGGAGAAGATGGCGTTGATGGCGTGCTGCACCATCAGCTCCGGCATGACCTTCCAAGCCTCCCGGGCGGTGGCGTTGGCGTTGTGGGCGCCGTCGATCTGCACCATGCCGCTCCAGGCCATCACCTTCTTGGACTCACAGGCGTCCACGAAGGAGCGGATCATGTTGATGTTGCGGTAGATCACATTGTATTGGGGGTCCTGGTGGGCGCCGTTGACGCCCTCCTCGGCGAACATCACCGCCACCTCGGGCCCGGCCACGCCGGAGACGTAGGAGTGGTAGTTGATGGGCCGGCCCACCTCGTCCTCGATCATATCCAAGGCCTTCCGCTGGGCTCTGACCTGCTTGCGGGTGATGGGCACGCCGCCGATGCCCTGGGGGGTACCCTCGATGAGGCCGTCAAAGTGGGACTGACCGGCGGTGCGGATGACCATGATGTGGTCCGCGCCGTGGTGAGCCACCATGCGCATACGGCGGATGTCGTCCTCAAACCGGCCGGAGGCGATCTCCGTGGTGATGGAGGGCAGGGGCTGGGGATCAATGTTCTCAAAGTAGTGGGCGGTCATCAGGCCCACGCTCTCCCCGGCCATGGGCTCGGCGATATCCCGATAGGTAAAGGGGCCGGCCTTCAGCTCGGTAGCGGGCTTGCGCCACTCCCAGCCCCGGCGGCGGGGACGGTATTTGTCCAAATCCTTGAGGATCTCCTCCACGTCGATCCTCTGGTCCATATTCAGCTTGTACTCAGCCATCAGTTCGCACCTCCCTCAAACAGCGCAGCGGCCTTGTCCCAGTCCTTGCCCTCGCTGAGGGCCACGCCGGCCTCCCGGATGGAGATCTTCTCGCTCTTGGAGAGGCGGTAGACGATGTTGCCCACGCCGTGGCCGATCATGTTGTTGGCGATGGCGAAATCCACCATGGGCTTGGCCTCCAGGGAGGAGAAGCCCATGCGCAGCAGGACAGAGCGCTCGATGGAGGGGGTGGTGTGGGTGCGGCCGTACTCCAGCAGGGGGTCCACCACCTGCTGGGCCAGCTTCCAGAAATAGGCCTTCAGCTCCTCATCGCTCATGCCGGCCAATTTCTGGTGGCGCACAGAAAAGTCGTCGTTTCTCTTCATCTTCTCAATTACCTCACTGTCTATTTCCTAAGAAACATGTCATTTTTGGGGGAATCCGCCCGATCATAGGGGAATCAGGCGCGTGCTTACTTGCCCAGCTCCTCCAGGACCTTCTTCACGAAGGTGGGAGAGCTTCTGGTCTCCTCCACCAGATAGGCGATGTCCGCGTCGGTGAGGGGAGCGGTAGCGTGGCTGGCCTGACGGCGGATCAAAGAGCTGCGCATCCGGTCCAGATCGGATTCCTGGGCCTTCAGCTGGCCGGGGTCGGCGGGGAAGACGATGTTCTCGCCGGGGACCTCGGTGCGGGGATCGCCGAACTTCAGCTCGATGCCGTTCTTCCGGGCGAAGGCCAGCTGGGGCTGGATGTGCTTGCCGGCGCCGGTGTACTCGGTCTCCTGGGCCACGATGATCTGATCCTGATCCAGCTCCTGGGCCAGGGAGAAGGCGGCGGCCAGGCTGGTGTTGCCGGCGGGGCCCTTCTCCATGCCCTCCAGGGCGGCCAGCGCCTCGGTGATGTAGAACACCTCGCCCTGCTTCACGGTGACATAGCGGTCCATGTAGCGCAGGGGACGGGCGGCGGACCGGGGCACGTCGGAGTGGTCGGGATCGGTGGCGTAGGGCACGCCGAAGCCGGTGTGGGCGGTGGTGAAGCTCTTGCGGTTGAACTGGGTGTCGCTGGCCATGCTCAGACCCTTCAGGTCCACGCTGGCGGCGATGATCTGGGCGTCGCAGCCGGCCTTCTTCAGGCCCCGGGCGGTACCGGTGAGGTTGCCGCCGCCGGCGTTGGCGCAGACCACCACGTCGGGGTTGCGGCCAAAGCGGTCCTTGAACTGATGGCCCAGCTCCCAGCCCAGGGTCTCCACGCCGCCCACGCCAAAGGCGGAGTACAGGGAGGCATTGAAGTAGCCGGTGTCCTCCAGCATCATGAGGACCTCATAGAACAGCTCCGGGCCCACGCTGAGCTGGAGCACCTCGGCCCCTAAGGCCTCGCACTTACGGGCCTTCTCGATGATCTCCGGCTGGCCGCTGGCCTTGGAGTCGTAGCACTCCTGCACGATGATGCACTTGAGGCCCTGCATGGCGGCCTGGGAGGCCACGGCGGCGCCGTAGTTGCCGCTGGTGGCGGCGATGACGCCCTTATAGCCCAGCTTCTTGGCGTGGTACACGCTGGTGCAGGCCCGGCGCTCCTTGAAGGAGCCGGCGGGGTTGGAGGCCTCGTCCTTGACGAAGATCCGGGCGCCCTTGCCGGGGGCCGCGTACTTCCGGGCCAGCGCGGTGAGGTTGTGCAGCTCAAAGACGGGGGTGGAGCCCACGTTATAGGTCTGCTGAATGCGGATGTGGTCCTCCAGGGAGTAGCCGGTGTCGTTCATCAGGGCCTCATAGTCAAAGACGATGCCCTCGCGCTCATAGCGGCTGTAGTCCACACCCATGGCCTTCTCGATAATCTGGGCCATACGGCCGGTGACGGCCTGATAGCTTCTGTCCACAATCATTTCCCGTCACCTCCAAAGAGAGCTGTTCTGAGAGACTCCTCCATCTGGAGGATCTCCGGCACAAATTCACCGTACCCCAGATCATAGCAGGGATTGACCTCGATCATCTTCCCGTGCTCCAGACGGCCCACGCAGGTCATCACCGTGACCTCGTCGCCGATCTCGGCCTTCTCGTCCTGAAGCCGCCCCTTCACCCACATCTCAAGGGGCACCTTCTTGGTATCCTCCGGCAGCTTACCGGTGCGGTCCTCCGGCTCCAGCACATTGCGGTGGATGCGCACCCAGTCGTTTTTAACAGCCATGGCAATTTCGACCCTTTCTGAAATTTATAGTGCTGCGCCAAGCGAGGAGCGAGGCATTATTTCCCCGGCCCGCTCGCCCATTCACGAGAGCGGGGAGTGGAGATCTTCCCTCATCCCGATCCTCCTCATTCTCTTCTCAGCGCAGAAGGAGTGAGGGGAACCTCCCCCACTCCTCTGCATTGGTCACGTACCTGCGGACCAAGAGCAGCAAAGCAGTTCCTTTTGATTCTTTTCCTTCCAAAGGAAAAGAAAAAGCCCTCCGCAGGAGTTTGCGCCGCCGGCGCAAACCAATTCAAATCGTTTTTCCGAAAACCGCGTTTTCGGAAAAACACCTTACGGGCCCCGCTGGGCCCGGTCCTTTTTTCCGGGAATCGCCCCAAGGGGTGCTTCCCGGAAAAAAGCCTCCGTCATTAAAATCCTCATTTGAAATCCTCAGCTTTCAAATGAAAACCTTATTCTCCTCTCGTTTGAAATCCGCAGATTTCAAACGAAATTACTTGACGATCTTGCGCTCGGGATTGATGCGCTTGCGCATGTCGCCCATGATGGCCCGGGGCACGGGGAGGGTTAGCATGGTGTGGAGGCCCGGCTCGGCGTTGATGATCTGGGGGATCATGTTCACGCACATGGCGATGGTGCCGATGCCGCCGTCAATCTCCGGGGAGTTGACCATGTTCACGTTGGGGGTGCCGTTGATGATCACATAGTCGCCGGTCTGGACGCCCACCTGCTCAGGCTCGATCTGCTGGGGATGGTCCATCTCGATGACGCACTCGCCATTCTTGTAGCCCCAGGCCTTCATGGCCACGCCGGCCACGCTGCCCGCGGCGGCGAAGCCGTAGGGGCTCTTGCGGTCCACGTCGGTGACGATGGGCTCCATGTCCTGCTTGAAGTCGTCCAGCTCCCAGCCGATGCCCTCGGCGATCATGCCCACGCTCTCGGCGAAGCCCACGTGGCCGGACAGGTGACGCTCACCCTTGCCCTCCTTGCGGAGATAGAACTCCTCCTTGCTGATGCCGATGCCCTGCTCATCCATGACGGCGGGGCCGAAGGGGGAGAGGCTGTTGACGCGGCGGGAGACGATGTGGTCCACGCTCTCCTGGCAGCCGGTCCAGATCAGCACCAGCAGATCCATGATGAGGCCGGGGTTGATGCCGGTGCCCAGGATGGACACGCCGTTGGCCTTGGCGATCTTGTCCAGCTCCTCGGCCAGCTCAGGCTCCTGGGCCTTGGGATAGGCCATCTCCTCGGCGGAGGTGATGACGTTGATCCCCTGCTCCAGAATGAACTTCATCCGGGGGAAGGCCTCCTTGGTAAAGGAGTCGGTGCACAGCAGCACCACATCGGCGGCGCCGGGCTTGATCACGTCCTCGGGAGCCCCGATGATGACGTCGGGACGGTCGCCCCGGGGGGTCTTGATGTAGTCGTACATGCTGGTGCCGATCTTCTTGTTCCGGCCAGCCACGCCCACAATGTCCACGCCCTGCTTCTTGAGCAGCATGTCAGCCATGCCGCCGCCCATCGCGCCTAAACCCCAGATGATGACCTTTACGTTTTCCATAAGTAATCTCCTCCATTTCTGTCTCCCCGCGCCCAAGGGCCGGGGGATGTCCCGTGCTTCCTCTTCCTCTTTGCTGTACCGAGACGTGCTCCCCGCATACCGCGGGCGGGATTGCTCTGACTTTGTCGTTAACTTTCACAAAGATTCAGAAAAATGGCTTGCACTTTTCTATCATTTATAATACAATAGCCTCAGCCATTACACAAGAGAATCTTTCTCATATTATCTATTCAAATTTGGAATGGATCTGCCGGCCCTGCCGGCCATTTCAGAATGGAGGCTTTCCATGAACCTGCAAAAGTGCGAGGCACTGCTGAAGGCCATTGAACTGGGGAGCATCAGCCGGGCGGCGGACCAGATGGGGTACACCCAGTCCGCCGTCAGCCGAATGATTGCGGATTTAGAGAGCGAGTGGGACATGGAGCTGCTGCGGCGCAGCCGCTCGGGGATCACAATTAGCTCCGCCGGGCAGCAGCTTCTGCCCATCCTCCGCTCCATCAGTGCCGACTGCGCCCAGTTAAAATACACGGTAAACGAGATGCACGGCCTCCACATCGGCCTCATCCGGGTGGGCACCTTCACCAGCATTGCCGACCAGTGGATTCCCAAGATGCTCACCTCCTTCCAGGGGCTCTACCCCAATATCGAGTTCGAGCTGATCAACAGCGAGATCTACTCGGACATCGAGGAGTGGATCCTCCGGGGCAAGGTGGACTGCGGCTTTGTGAGCCTGCCCACCGTCAACGACTTAAACACCCGCTTCCTCCGCCGGGACATGCTGGTGGCGGTGCTGCCGGAGAACCACCCCCAGGCGAACGCGGAGACCTTCCCCATCGAGGCGCTGGAGGGGGCGCCCTACATCATGATCAAGGAGGAGGACGACTACGAGATCCGCCGCTTTTTAGATTCCCTGCCCTACCGTCCCAAGCTCCGCTTTGAGGTGAGCAGCGATCACACCACCTTAGCCATGGTGGAGAGCGGCCTTGGCATCAGCATCATGCACTCCCTGATGGCGGACAACGGCCGCTACCGGGTGGTCTGGAAGCCCTTCGACAACCCCCAGTACCGCAGCGTAGGCATCGCCACCGCCAAAAACGCCCGCCTCTCCAGCATCACAAAATTCTTCATCGACCACGTCTGTACGTATTTCACGCTCACTTAAAATCTACTCGCTTGAAATCTGCGGATTTCAAGCGAACAGGCTTGCAGCCGCCTGCGTCGCACTCACCCTCCGCCGGGGGCGAAGGGTTCGCACGCTTGTCGGCTGAGAAGTATTTTTTCCGAAAACGCGGTTTCCGGAAAAAATGATTTCATTTTATTTCGCGTCTGCGGACGCGAACCCCTGCCGGGGGCTTAGGGGCGGGAAACCTGTAAAGTTTCCCGCCCCTTATGATGGATAAAAATCGTCTGGTGCGCCGGACACCTTCACTTCTCGCTCCAGCTTCCCCCTGACTATTTATGCACTTTCCCCAAATTTCTATTCTCCTTGACAGGAAACTTGCCGCTTGTTACAATAGGGCCACATCGCAGGCGGCGAAAGAGGACCGCCGAGAAAAAGGAGGAGCCCCTTATGAAGGTCGATCTGCTGGTCCACGCCCCCCATATGTACACCATGGCCGGGGAGGGCTTAGGCTACCGGTGCGGGGAAAGCGTGGCGGTGGACAGAGGAAAAATTGTGGCCGCGGGTCCGCGGGAGGCGCTGGAGGGTGCCTACACCGCCGAGCGGACGGTGGAGGGACACCACCATGTCCTTCTCCCCGGCTTTGTGGACTGCCATATGCACACCCGCCACGCGGTCTACCGGGGGGTGGCGCAGGATATCACCAACTGGATGTGGGGCGGCGTGGCCCCCTTTGAGGCCGCCGGCACCCCCGCCGCCCGTCTGGCCGGCAGCCGTCTGGCCATGGCGGAGGCCCTGATGAGCGGTACCACCACCGTGGGGGACGACGGGCCGGACCTGATCGGCTCGGCGGAGACCGCCGCGGCCTTTGGCCTCCGGGCCAACCTGAGCCCCCGAATCCGGGAGGTGGACATGGGGTCCTACGGTCCCGGAGAGCTCTACCGCTTCTTCCCCGGCTTGGGCCAGGAGTCCCTGGACGCCTGTCTGAATCTTTTCGACCGCTTCCACAACTACGACAACGGGCGCATCCGCGTCCTCTTCGGCCCCCAGGGGGCGGACTTTGTCAGCCGGGAGCTGATGGTGCGTGTCTGCCGCATGGCCAAGGAGGTGGGCACCCGGGTCCACATGCACTTCTCCCAGGGCAGCCGGGAGGACGAGCAGATCCAGCTCCGCCACCACATGCGCCCGGTGGCCTACCTGGACTCCCTGGGCGTCATCGACGAAAACCTCATCGCCGTTCACCTCTCCAGCGCCACAGAGGAGGAGGTGGCCCTGACGGCCAGGCGGGGGGCCAGCATGATCTTCTGCCCCTCCTCCATCGGCGTCATCGACGGGGAGGTCCCCCCGGCCAAGATCTTCCTAAACCACGGCGGCCTGGTGGGCCTTGGCAGCGACCAGTCCCCGGGGAATAACAACCACAACATGTTCAACGAGATGAAGCTGGCGGCGGTGCTGAACAAGTGCAAGTACGGCACCCCCTTGGTATTCCCCGCCTGGAAGGTCCTGCGCATGGCCACCATCGAGGGCGCCCGGGCCATCGGTTTAGGGGACGTCACCGGCTCCATTGAGCCGGGCAAGGCGGCGGACCTAATCCTCATCGACCTCCGCCAGCCCAGCCTCAGCCCGGTGATCACCTCCCCCATGCGCAACATCGCGGCCAACCTGGTCTACGCCGGCCGGGGCCACGAGGTGGACACGGTCATCGCCGCCGGCAAGCTCCTGATGGAGCACCGCCGCCCCCTGACCTTCGACTTGGACGAGGTCTTGGACAGCGTCCAGCAGGAGGCCGAGTCCCTCGCAGAGCGCGCCACCCCCCGCTTTCAGGAGACCAACAGCATCATAGCGGAATACATGCGCAATGACCAACTATAACCACCCCGCCGAGGCCATCGCACCCTACAGACAGCATTGACAGCAGATCGGCAAGCCAAAGGCTCCCTTGCCAAAGGGAGCTGGCGCCGGACAAAGTCCGGCGGCTGAGGGCTTCCACGCGCCCCGCCATACCATCCCACCCAGCCAAGCCCTCCCGCTCCGCGGGACACCGCCACTTCTAACTCCACACTCAACGAAAGGGGGTTTGCCCATGCAAACCACACTCCCCACCGGCGAGGGCATCCGATGGCCGGAGGGCCGGCAGATTGCCGTCCTCCTGACCTTCGACTTTGACGCGGACCGCCTCCAGGCCGCCTACTTCGGTCGGGAGGACCTCCCCTTTGCCGACCGCTCCCGGGGTCTCTACGGCCCGGACGAGGGCCTGCCCCGCCTCTTGAACATGCTGGCGCGGCAGAGCGTCCCCGCCACCTTCTTCGTCCCCGGCGTCATCTGCCGGCGCTGCCCGGACCAGGTGAAGGCCATCGCCGCCGCCGGCCACGAGATCGCCGCCCACGGCGACGCCCACGACAGCCACGGCGCCCTCCTCTCCCTGGAGGAGGCCCGCCAGGACATGGAGCGTGCGGAGGCGGCTATCGCCGCGATCACCGGGAAAAAGCCTGTGGGCTGCCGCCTCCCCGGCGGCTTCCAGCAGAGCCACACCGTGGACCTGCTCCTGGAGCGCCGCTACAAGTACAGCTCCGCCATCAACCCGGCCAAGTGCTGCGACTGGGCCTACTGCTATGAGCGCCAAGGGAAGAAGCAGCCCTTGGTGGAGTTCTCCACCGACCCCATGTTAGAGGATCTGCCCTACTATTTCTTCACCTTCGTGCCCCCCCACCACAAGGCGTCCTACAACAACGCCGCGGTTCGGGAGATCTGGCAGGACGAGTTCGACGGCCGCCGGGCGGAGGGGGACAAGTTCCTCTGCCTAAAGCTCCACCCGGCCCTCATTGGCCGCGCCAGCCGCTGTAAGATGCTGGAGGAGCTGATTGTCTACATGAGAGAAAACGGCGCGTGGTTCGCCTCCTGCGAGACGGCGGCGGACTACGTTATAGCCCAAAACGGCCTGACAGGAGAGGGGGATGCACGATGAACTGGCCCAACAGCGGACGTATCGCGGTAATGATGGCCTTCGACCTGGACGGCGAGTCCCTCTGGGAGGCCAACCACACCCCCATTGACACCCTGAACGCCCCCCGGGGCAGCTACGGCCCCATCCAGGGGATGCCCCGCATTCTGAATCTGCTGGACAAGCACGGCATCCCCGCCACCTTCTTCGTCCCCGGCATCACCGCGGAGCGATACCCGGAGGTAGTCCGGGAGATTGGCCGCTGCGGCCACGAGATCGGCTACCACGGCTACATCCACGAGACCAGCGTCCACCGGGAGGTGGAGCACCGGGACATGCTCCGGGCCGAGGAACTCATCCTCGATCTCACCGGCCAGCGCCTTGTGGGCCACCGGGGCCCCGACGGCGGCCTCTTTGACTACAGCCTCCCCCTCCTCCTAAACCACGGCTATATCTACAGCTCCAACTACCGCAACAGCGACGGCCCCTACCTCCACCGCCTCGACGGCAGGGAGGTCCCCCTGGTGGAGCTGCCCAAGGACTCCATCTTCGACGACACCGTCTACGACATGTACGTGGACCGGGACTACCAGTCCGCCGCCTTCCTGCGCAGCGCTCGGGACTTCTGCCAGGTCTGGCGGGACGAGTTTGACGCCCTGGCGGAGGAGGGGAGGATGCTGAACTTCGTCCTCCACCCCCAGTTCATCGGCCGCGCCAGCCGCCTGAACGCCCTCAGCGACCTGATCGCCTACATGAAGGACAACGGCGCGTGGTTCGCCACCAACGCCGACACCGCCCGCCACGTCCTGCGCCAGCGGGGCTACGAGGTAACGGTCTGACATGGCCCGCCCCGCCGCCGTGCTCCTCCTCGCCGCTGCCCTGACGCTGTCCCTCCTCACCGGCTGCGCCGGCTGGAACCGCCCAGGCATAGACGACATGGCCGAGGACTTCTTCGCCGCCCTGGACGCCCGTGATCCGGAGGCCCTCCAGTCCCTTTTCGCCCCCAGCGTCCTCTCCGCGGACCCCCGCCTGCCCGAGAGCATCGAGGCCCTCCTCACCCTCTATCCCGGCCCCACGGAGACTTGGCGCACCGACGCGCCCCCCAGCGTCTCCACCCGCCGGGGCGGCTCCGCCTTTCGGAGCGCCTCCAACTGGTACCCGGTCACCGCCGGCGGTGAACATTACTACTGCTGCATCCGCTATACCAGCATCGACGAAGAGCACCCGGAGAACGCAGGCCTCCAGAAGGTGGTCTTCGTCACCGAGAAGGTCCGATGCAGCGAGTCCTTCAACCGCACATGGAAGGACCTCCCCCAGGGCCTCCACGTCCTCACCGAGGCGGAGGGGGACTACGAGACCTGCCGCATCGGCGGCAGCGCCTTCATCTACACCCCCACCCCCCAGCCCCCAACCTTGGAGGACATCATAGCCTTCTTAGAGACCGAGACAGCCCAGGCCGCCTTCCTCTCCCGCTTTGGCCCGCCCAACGCCGTCTCCCCCCACACTGACGCCTTCTTCTACTACGCCCTCCCCGACGAGGACGGGGAGAAGCGGTACGCGGAGATCCACTTCACCGGTGAAAACGACACCGCCCAAACCCTCCTCCTCTGGTCCGAAAACGGCTACCACGCCTTAGATATCCCCTGGAGAGCCGAGGAATAACCCCCGCCCCCGGAGGAAACATACCAAAACAACCAGCCGCCCCACGCCCCCACGCAAACAAACGCCTTACCGAACCGCCGCCGAGGCCCGGCGCGCCGCCCCCCATCCTCCGAAATACTTCGATAAACCACCCGTAGGGGCGCACACCGTGCGCCCGCCCTATCGATACCGGGACAGCCCGTCAATCCCACCCGTAGGGCGCGACGACCCGGCGCGCCGTCCCCCGTCCCCCGGAACGCCCCCCGTAGGGGCCGATGTCCCCATCGGCCCGTCCTCCCCCAATGCGGTGAGCGTCGACAGAACGGGCGGCCACAGGCCGCCCCTACAAACAATATACCACCACCAACCCCGGCGGCCTTTACCGCACACCGACCAACGCAACACCCCACAAGTCCCGGAGGCAAGTCGAAGCGAGGCAGGCAGAGCGGCAGCGGCCGCCCACAGCAAATCCAAAGACGGGGATACGCTCTCAAGACACCTTCTGCTAAGCGAGAGCCACCGCCGCCGCGTCCAAAGCACCAGTCCCACCAAACCCGCCAGACCAGCAAGGAAGCCGCGTCCTTGGGGTTCTTAGGGGGACGGGCGTAAGGACTGTGCCACGCCTGCGGCGGGGCTAAAGTCCGCCGGCCCGCCCCCCTAAGCGCGCTTTTGCCTACTTTTCTCGCGCGGGAAAGGGAAAGGATGTGTGAAGGAAAACCGTATGGTTTTCCTTCGCGTTCCATCAGCCCGCCGCAGCGACAGATTTTGGCAAGATGCCAAAATCTGCTGGGTCTGGGGACAGGGTCCCCAGGCCCAGTCGCCCGGGGGCGAAACCCCCGTCCCCTCGTCCCCGCCGCGCCGCGGCGGGAAATAAGGCCCCATACTGCGCCCGCAGTACTCCCCCGCCGCGGGGACCGCGGCGGCACACCCCCCCCACACAGAACACCAACAGGAGGCCCCCTCCATGCACTCCATCAAAAAAATCTACAAGAAGGGCAAAGGCCCCTCCTCCTCCCACACCATGGGCCCGGAGCGGGCCGCCCGCTCCTTCCTCGCCGCCCACCCGGAGGCCGACGCCTTCCGCGTCATCCTCTACGGCTCCCTGAGCAAAACCGGCGTGGGCCACGGCACCGACCAGGTCCTGCGGGAGACCTTCGCCCCCCGCCCCGCCGAGATCCAGTTCTCCGACGAGCCCCTCCCCGCCTCCGCCCACCCCAACACCCTGGACCTCATCGCCCTCCGGGAGGGGGAGGAGACCGGCCGGCAGCGGGTGGAGTCCGTGGGCGGCGGGGACATCCGCGTCCCCGGCCAGCCCCCGGCGGAGGAGGAGGACGTCTATATTGAGCACTCCTTCGCCGAGATTGCCGACTTCTGCAAGTGGCGCTATATCCAGACCCTCAGCGACTACGTGGAACTCAGCGAGGGCCCGGAGATCTGGGACTTCCTCATGGAGGTCTGGCAGACCATGAAGCGGAGCATCGAGGAGGGCCTCGCCGCCTCCGGCCCCCTCCCCGGCGGGCTCAACGTCCAGCGGAAGGCCAAGTATCTCTACGAGCAGACCCCGGAGGAGGACATCCCCGCCCTACGGGAGTTCCAGCAGATTGCCGCCTTCGCCTACGCGGTGGCGGAGCAGAACGCGGGCCACGGCACCATTGTCACCGCCCCCACCTGCGGGGCCTGCGGCGTGGTCCCCGCGGTGCTGCGCTACGCGCAGGTGACACGGAATTTCACCGATGAGCAGATCTGCCGGGGCCTGGCCGCCGCCGGGATCATCGGGAACCTCACCAAGACCAACGCCTCCATCTCCGGGGCGGAGTGCGGCTGTCAGGCGGAGATCGGCACCGCCTGCTCCATGGCCGCCGCCGCCCTGGCGGAGCTCTACGGCCAGAATTTGGACCAGGTGGAGTACGCGGCGGAGGTGGCCATGGAGCACCACTTGGGCCTCACCTGCGACCCGGTCTGCGGTCTGGTGCAGATCCCCTGCATCGAGCGAAACGCCGTGGCGGCCATGCGGGCCATGAACGCCTGCAACCTCAGCTACTTCCTCACCGGCTCCCGGAACATCAGCTACGACATGGTCTGCAAGGCCATGAAGGAGACCGGCCTCAGCCTCAACCACCGCTTCCGGGAGACCAGCGAGGGCGGCCTGGCCCGCCTCTACGACCGCCGCCGCCGCCGTTGACCCCCCTCCCCGCCGCCCGCGAACAGAAACGGATCGACAATTGTCAATATAATCTCTGCACCCTCCTTTCCTCCCTCTCCCACAGTCAGACAGCGCCCCCATCATCTCCCATTTTCTTCCCCGCATCAACAGCACAAGCGCATGTGCATAACTCAGCCCCAAAAATTCCAAATAATTCCACCCTCCTAAGAAAACTGTCAGCCAAGGAAAAATCCTGCTTTCGGCCCCCTGCGGAGGCCAATGGAGGGCGGAGTGTTGCACAAACCGATGCAATTCAAGGGTGCAAAAAGGCGGTTTTTCGCAAGAAAAACCGCCTTTTTCATTGAAATTCACACGTTATTTTTTCCACGTTTTCCCCGATTTTGTCTCCAACGGCCCCTAAAAGTTACCCAATCAGCTCTGCTCCATATACAGCTCCCGCTTCCAGCTCCTGCCCCGATAGCGGATCAGCATGGCCAAAAAACGGCCCATATTGTCCGCCACCATGCACCACCAGACCGCCGTAAGGCCCAGATGGAACACCACCACGCACAGGTAGGTAAACACGATCCGCACGCCCCACATGGTGCACATATTGATCACGAAGGGCGCCTTGGTGTCCCCCACGCCGTTGAAAACCCCCTCTAAAATGATCAAAACGGCAAAAAACGGCTCAGAAACGGCCACAATCCGCAGCACATCCGCCCCGAGGAGGATCACCTCCTGATCCGGGGTAAAGAGCCCCATAAACATCCGGGGAAACAGGAAGAGGAACACGCTCATCGTGCCCATCAGGAACACCGCGATGGCCATAATGGCCTCGGAGTACTGCCCCAGCTTCTCCTCATCCTTGGCGCCGATGGAGTAGCCCGCCAGAGTAGCCGCCGCCGCCTGCATCCCGAACCCCGGCACATAAAACGCCTGCTCCGCCGTCATAGCAATGGTATGGGTCGCAATGGCCAAAGTGGAGAGATTGTGCGTAATAAGGCCGGTAAACACCACATGACCCAGCTCATTGAACACCCGTTGTGCGGTAATCGGCCCGCTGATGGTGAGGCACCGGCGCATAATCGGCGGGTCCACCTGGAGCTTCGCCCCCCGGAGTCCCAGCTCCGGGCTTTGCAGAACCGCCAAGAACATCAGCGTACCGCCCACCACATAGGCGGCGGCGGTGGCGATGGCCGCGCCGGTGACCCCCCAGCCCGCCCCCCAGACGGGGATGGCCAAGGACCCTATCCGCAGCGTCCAAGGCCGGTTGATGAGGAGGAAGTTCAGGAGGACGTTGATCACATTCATCAAAATATTGATCCGCATAGGGGTCTTGCTGTCCCCGGTAGCCCGGAGCACCGCCGCGAAGATGATGCTGGAGGCCACAAAGAGCGTAGGGGCGCAGACGATGGCGAAATAGGTCCCCGCGGCGGGGCGGATGGCCTCCTCCGCCCCCAGCCAGCCGGGGAGGAAGGGGGCCACCGCCAAGGTCAGCACCGTCAAAAGCGTCCCGGAGATCAAGGTCAGCAGCACCGACTGACTGGCCACCCGCTTCACCCGCCCGGTGTCCTTGGCCCCCAAGGCCTGGGACACGCAGGCCAGCACCCCCATGGCCAAGGCCCACAGAGGCGAGCGCACCAGCCAAAGGGTAGTGGAGCTGAGCCCCACCGCCGCCGAGGCGCTGTAGCCGATCCGCCCCACCTGGGCGGTGTCGGCATACTGCACGATGGTCTGAAGGGCCTGCTCCGTCACAGTGGGCCAGGCCAAGGTGAAGATGGTGGCCATCAGCTCCCTGTCCCTGAGGCTCTGTAAAATGGTAGGTTTTTTCCGACTGGTGTTTGTCATAGGGCCCTCCAGGGGTAAATTCATGATGTGGGGAAGGTGGGAATACACCGCCTTTTTCACGCAAAGCGCCGCCCCGCGCGCGGGAGACCCGTGCTTACCGCTCCGGCAAAAATTCTCTCAAATACGCCGCCGACCGCTGGACAGAGGTATGGGGGTCCTCCCAATAGATGGAGTCATTGATCTCCAAATCAATACAATTCTGATACTGGTACTTCTCCAGCGTGCGGACCCAGCCCTCCAGCTTCTCCCGGCCATAGTCACCGTCGCCCAAGATCAAGTGGTGGCTGTCGGAGTAGTGGACCCACTGGAGCTTGTCGCCCAAATCCTTACAGAAGTCCTCCAGCGTGTCCCCGGCCACCTCCATGGCCACCAGGTCCACACAGCAGCAGAGGGCGGGGGAGTCCACCTCCCGGAGCATCCGCTTGATATCCGCCAAATTCAGCACCAGATTGCTCTCATAGGGCTGAAGCTGCTCCAAAACCAGCTGAATTCCCCACTTCTCCGCCACATCGCAGAGGCGGCGATAGCTGTCGGCAGTACGCTTCCAGCCCTCCTCCCGGGGGAGATCCCGGGGATGACAGCCGGTGTTGAGGAACACCCGATTGGTCCCAAAGGCCAAGGCGTCCTCCATGGCGTACTTCATATAGTCCACCGTCCGGTCCCGAAGGGCGGGATCGGGGGCGGAGTAGCTCATCGGATAGCCCAAGGTCTCAGGGGTATAGATCACCACCTGCATCCCCTGATCGGCCATCTGGGAGCGAAGCTCCCGAATCTTAGCCGCCGCAGCGCCGGAGGTGGCGTAATCCAGACGGCAGTAATGGGGCGCGCCGCCCCACATGTCAATATTCTTCAGGCCGCACTTGGCCATGGAATTTAAGTAAAAGGGAAAGGTATGCTGTACAAAGGACACGCTCATAACGGCGATATCCTGCATGGTGAGGTTGGACATAGCAGTTCTCCTTTCGGAAATGAGGAATTAGGAACGGCGGAATCTCCCAAAAATTCCCAATTAAGAAAAACTGGGCCCGGATGGACGTACTCTCCCTCCGGGCCCGGTCTGTTTGGCGGGCAATCAGAGTGCGCTGTAAACTTCCTTCCCCCCCAAGAGGGTCAGGTCTACCTTCAAACTGCGGGCATCCTGGACGGGGACGGTGAAGAGGTTGCCGGAGAGGACCGCGATGTCCGCCTTCTTGCCGGGCTCCAAGGTGCCAAGGTCCGCCTCACAGCCCAAGTTATAGGCGCCGCCGCGGGTCCAAGCGGTGAGAAGCTCCTCCACGGTGAGCATGTTCTGGGGGTTGAAGGGCTCGCCGCCCTCGGGGAAGTAGCCGCCTACCGCACAGTAGACGGACTCGGGGATATCGTCAATCAGCATGGGCAGGTCCGTGCCGCAGGAGAGGGTCACGCCGCTGTCCGCCATCTTCCGGCGGTTCCAGTAGTACCGGCCCCGGTCCATGCCGATCTTCTCCTCGATCATGGCCAGCTTGCCCGCCCGGTCGGCGATGGACTGGATCTGGGGGTACACCTCGGCGATGACGCCCATCCGGCCCATCCGCTCCAAGTCGGCGGGATCGCTGAACTCCAGGTCCGTGATGCTGTGGCGGTTTACCATACGGCCATTCTCGTCCCGCTTACAGGTCTCGTAGATGTCAAGGACCTTGCCGATGGCGGCGTCGCCCTGGGCGTGGAGGGAGAAGCGGAAGCCCTCGGCGTCGGCGGCCCGGGCGTCGTCCCCCAAGAGTTGCCAGTTGATGTCCTGGGCGCAGGTGGTGTCCGCGCAGAGGTAGGGCTTCTTTAAGTCGCCGCAGAGCTGGCTGATGGAGCCGTCGGTCATCTGGTTGTAGCCGGAGAAGCGGACGAATTCGCCTTGGAACTTCTCCCGCATGGCTTTGCCGTAGCTGAGATTCATGGGCTCACCCACGGGCTGGCTCATGAAGTGGACCCGGAGGCTCAGCTCGCCGGCCTTCTCCAAGTCGGCCAAGACGTCGGTGAAGCCGCAGAAGGTGTCAAAACCCATCTCCTTGACGGAGGTGACACCGTGGCTGTTCATCATCTGCATGTACTTGCGGAACTCCGGCTCGCTGAAGGAGCGGTCGCCGATAATCTCCGGCAGCAGGCGGACGTAGCTCTCCGGCCAGCAGGTCTCCGGGGTGAATTGGTATGCCTTTTGAGCCGCTTGGTTCATCCAGCAGGTCTCCCGGCCCTCGGCAAAGAGGACCACCGGACGATCGCCGAAGGCCTCGTCCAAGAGGGCGGTGCCCTCGGGGTGGATGGTCTCCGCATTCCAGCCGTGGCCCAGAACGGGGTGGCCGTCGCGGGTCCGCTTCTCCTGCTCCTTGGCCAAGGCCACCAGATCCTTACAGCTCTCGGCGGCGGCAAGGTCCGCCCCCACGAAGCCCACGGAGTAGCCGGTGAAGAAGCAGTGGACATCGGAGAAGCCCGGGGACACGGTGCGGTCCCCCAAGTCGTAGACCTTGGTGGAGGCGCCCTTGTACTCGGCGGGGCACTCTCCCTTGCCTACGGCGGTGATTTTGCCCTCCGCAATGGCCACATAGCCGGCAAAGGGAGCCTCCCCGGCGGCGGTAAAGACGCAGTTGGACTGCAATACAAGCTCTGCAATAGTTGACATAGGTATGTTACACTCCTTATCCGGCGGGGCCGTGACGGCGCCGCGCTGATGGGGGGCGAGGGCCCCCGCAGAGGCTGTGTGGACAGCTTCTGAAAATTTCCGGGGAAGGAGAACCACAGAGGCAGACCGCCGGTCCCGCTGCACATCAGGGCCGGAAATCTATTGCTACCACTATAGCACGCCCCCTTTTTTCCCGCAAGGGTCACGGGGGCTTTTCAGCTGAACGGCTAAGTTTTGGTCTGCTTTTTTATCTAAACTGTTGAAACAGGTCTGGTTTTTTGCCTGCCCCCTATACCAAAGGGCTCCATTTTTCTTTTCCAGAGGCGGGCAGAAATTGGTCTGACTGTTAATCTACTCACATACAAATTAAATCAGATGTTTGTGGAAGGACTACACTGGTTGCAGGGGTTTCGGCGGTTTATTCGGCAGAGAGCACAAAAAGCAACCCCTAAATTGGTATAGCAATAATCCGATCAATTGTACCAATGGAGGAAAATTCGCTAAAAGAGCCTCCGGTTTTTCGTCTGATTTTCGGCTTGACGGAAGGTCACTAAATTCCGTATACTTCAAAATGTGGTCTGAAAAGTCTCGCCACTTGTCTATAACAGACGGAGGAGTGTAAAGCGATATGAGAGCAGCAATGATCGGCGACAACTGCATCGACTTCTATGTTACCATTGACGGGCAGGAGGTCAACCGGCGCTATCCCACGGGGAACTGTGTGGACACCGGGGTGAACCTCCAGAAGCTGGGGGTCCCCACGGCCATCATCAGCACCACCGGCAGCGACGAGGCCGGGGAGTGGATGGTCCGCAGTCTGAAGGACGAGGGCATGGACATCAGCCATCTGAAGGTGGGCGACGGCCCCACGGCCATCACCTACATGTCCATGAACGGCAATGATCGGGTCCACGGGGACTACATCGAGGGCGTCATGGAGCACATTGTCTTTGACGAGGAGGACATCGCCTTCGCCGCCGGCCATGAGCTGGTCCACACCGCCCTCTGGGGCATGGCGGAGAGCACCCTGCCCAAGATCAAGGAGAAAAACCCCGGCGTGCTGGTGAGCTTCGACTACGCCGACCGTCTGGACCACCCCTTGGTGGAGAGCACCCTGCCCTTTGTGGACTACGGGTTCTACTCCTATCATAAGGAGCGGGACGCCTTTATCGAGGGCTTCCTCAAGGACAAGGTGGACCGGGGGATGAAGGTGGCCGTGGCTACCTTCGGCGACAAGGGAAGTCTCGCCTACGACGGGAAGGAGTTCATCACCTGCGGCATCTGCCCGGCGGAGCGTGTGGTCAACACTGTGGGCGCCGGCGACAGCTTTATCTCCGGCTTCCTCTATGGCGTGCTGAACGGGCTCGGCGTCAAGGCCTCCATGGAGAAGGGCGCCGAGGTGGCCGCGCAGGTGGTACAGGTCTTTGAGCCTTGGGTGATCGAGGAGAAGTAAGAGCTGGTTCTTGGGACCGGTTTTTGAAAGAGAATTTTTGAAAGGGAGAGACGATCCATGAAACTTGGTATGTTTACCTCCGGCTATCAGCGCAACCCCTTGGAGCACTGCTTCGCTGACGCCAAGGAGTACGGCTATGACTACATCGAGCTGTGGGGGGGCCGTCCCCACGCCTACGCCCCGGATCTGAAGGCCGGGGACATCAACGAGGTCAAGCACCTCATCGACAAGTATGAGATGCCCGTCATCGGCTACACCCCGGAGCACAACGGCTATCCCTACAACTACATGATCGGCTCCGAGTCCCAGAGAGAGGACGCGGTGAACTACTTAAAGCTGTCCCTCGACATGGCCAAGGAGATGGGGGCGGAGTTCGTCCTCACCAGCCCCGCCAACGGCGGATATCTGGCCACCTATGAGGAGCTGTGGACCCGGCTTGAAAAGACCATCCGGGAGCTGGGCGACCACGCGGCCAAGGTGGGCGTGAAGCTGACGGTGGAGGCGCTGACCCCCTACGAGTCCAACTTCTTCACCCGGGCCAACGACTTGGTGGAGCTGTTCCGCCGGGTGGATAACCCCTACGTGGTGGGCATGTGCGACGTGGTGCCCCCCTTCGTCCAGCACGAGAGCATCATGGCCTACTTCGACAAGATGGGCGGCAAGATGGACCACATGCACATTATCGACGGCGAGCAGGGCACCGACAGCCACATTGTCCCCGGCGAGGGCGCCATGCCCCTCCAGGAGATGATGTATGAGCTCAAGCGTATCGGCTACGCCCGCACCGCCACCTTGGAGCTGGTCACCGGCTACATCAACGAGCCCCGGTTTTACGCCAAGCGCGCCATCGACAACACCCGCGCAATGATGGCAGCGGTGGACTTTCAGTAATTAGGAATTTTTGAGAGTGGAGAGGGAGGAGTGGAGTGTCTGGAGGCCTCGCAGCGGCTTAATTCCAAATCCGCCGCCGCAGACGGCACCACTCATAACTCCTAACCCATAGAAGTGAGGTCCTTAACTATGTTCATCGACATTCACGTTCATCCCGCCTTCTACGAGCCCATCAATGCCGACGAGCGTCGGGAGGAGCTGCGGCATACGGAGCTGGATATTCATAAGAATGGGACCGCGGCGCTGGAACACATCTTCAATCAGATGCGCTGTGCCGGTCTTGACAAGCTGTGCTTGCTGCCGGAGGACTACACCTCCACTGTGGGCTGTGCGCTGGTGAGCAACGAAGAGATCCGCACGCTGGTGGATCTGGCGCCGGATCGGTTTATCGGCTTTGCCAGTGTGGACCCCTCTGACAAGGAGGCGCCGGATCGGCTGGAGGAGGCCTTTACGCGGCTGAAGCTGAAGGGCCTGAAGCTCCATCCCGGGCGGCAGCACTTTATGCCCGGTGAGGAGCGGCTGGAGGCCATCTATCAGGTCTGTGAGCGATATGACAAGCCCATTTTGTTCCACGCCGGCCTCTCTTGGGAACCGGATACCTTTACCCGGTTCTGTCAGCCCACCGCCTTTGAGGAGGTGGCGGAAAAACATCCCAAGCTCCGTATCTGTTTGGGCCACTTCGCTTGGCCCTGGGTGCGGGAGGCGGCTATGCTGATGGTGAAGTACCCCAATGTTTACGCCGACACCGGCGCGCTGTACTTTGACAACGCCTATGAGTTCTACACCCAGACCTTTACCAAGGATATCCCCGTGACTTGGATCGACCGGAGCCTCCGGCACCAGGTGATGTTTGGGTCCAACAACCCCCGGTTCGAGCAGATCCGCATGGCCGACGCCATCACAAAAATCGGCCTCCGGGACAGCACGCTGGAGCTGGTGAAGGGGCTCAACGCCGTGGAGTTCCTCGGCGGGCTGGACTGAGGGGAGGGGGAACAAGATGCAGTATGTCAAGACCATCCATATTCTGACCAAGGTCTATAACGAGTTTGACGTGATCACGCCGCAGGTGGAGGCCATCGTGGCGGAGAGCGGCGTAAAAAACGGCATGGTGACAGTGCTGACCAAGCACACCACCACCGGCGTCACGGTGAATGAGGCGCTGGAGTGTCTGGAGAGCGACATCGCCGTGGCCCTGAGCCTCTTCGCCCCGGAGGACCGGCCCTACAGCCACGCCCGGATGCTCCGGGACTACGGCTCCACCGCCGGCAATCCCACCGGGCATCTGAAGGCTCTGGTAACCGGCAGTCACTGCCACTTTTTGATCCAAGACGGCAAAATCAACCGGGGCGGCGCGCAGGACGTATACTTCTGCGAATACGACGGCCCCGCCTCCCGCAACATTTTAGTGATTGTGGAGGGGGAGTAAGGGCAATTTAGGAATAAGGAATTTTTGAGAGTTGAGAGTTTGGAGGCCGCGCAGCGGACCAATTCCAAATTTGCCGCCGCAGGCGGCACCTCCATTTCTAATTCCTAATCCTTAATTTGGAAGCAGTATTATAACGGCGGTCTTTCGCCGGGATAATAGTCCTGTCGGAAACGGCAGGGGAACCACAGAGGCATTTCCCAGCAAAGCGGCACTGTGTGTGTCAAAGAGAGAGGGCGGGGCGGCCTGCACAGCCGGTCTGCCGCAAACGTGAAAGGAGCAAAGCTATGTCTAACGAGAAAACCCCTGCGACTAACCAAGAGTTAGGGCGCAAACTGGGACTCGGCGCGGTCATCGCCCTGGGCGTGGGCACCACCGTGGGTTCCGGTATCTTCTCCTCGCTGTCCGAGGTGGCCAATGCCGCCGGCAGCTGCCTGTTTCTGGTGCTGGCCTTCGTCATCGGCGGTCTGCTTCAGATCCCCGCCAACTTCTGCTATGCAGAGCTGGCCTCCGCCTTCCCCGAGGACGGCGGACAGTACGTCTACTTCCGTGAAGCCGGTTCCCGCCCCTTGGCCTTCCTCTGCGGCTGGATCAGCTTCTGGGCCACCGACCCTCCGTCTATCTCCATCATGGCGCTGGCCGTGGCCAACTACTTAGGCGTCTTCCTGCACGCCAGCCCCTTCGTGCTCCGGTGCATCGCTGTGGTGGCTGTCATCTTCTTCATGTTCATGCACCTGCGCTCCGTGGAGGGCGGCGGCGCCTTCCAGACCATCATCACCGCCTTTAAGATTCTGCCCTTCGTGCTGATCATCGGCGTGGGTCTGTTCTTCATCAACGGTGAGATCTTCATGTCCTCCACACCTCTGACCGGCGCCAGCGTGGGCGGCTTCGCGGCTCTGGTGGCCGGCGTCTCCGCCACCACCTGGTCCTATGACGGCATGGCCGCCGCCTGCTATATGTCCGGCGAGATCAAGGAGCCCGAGAAGAACATGCCCCGCGGTCTGGTCCTTACCGCTATTGTGGTGCTGGCCCTCTATGCGGGTCTGACCATCGTGGCCTCCAGCCTTCTGACCATCGATGAGCTGGCCGCCTCCGACGCGCCCATCGCCCTGATGGCCTCCAAGATCCCCGTCATCGGCGGCGCCGCCCAGACCGTGGTGGCTATCATGGCTATCATCGTGGTTATCGGCTCCCTCTCCAGCTGCATTATGTACCAGCCCCGTATCGAGTACGCCATGGCCAAGGACAATCTGTTCTTCAAGGCCTTCGGCCAGGTCCATCCCAAGTACCAGACCCCGGCGTTCTCCATCGTGGTGCAGTGCGCCGTGGCCATCGTGCTGATTTTCGCCACCAGTCTGGCGGATCTGCTGGGCTACTTCACCTTGGTGGCTCTGGTGAAGAACTTCCTCACCTTCGGCACCATCTTCGTCCTGCGCAAGAAGGCCCACTATAAGCCCACCTACCGCATCCCCGGCGGCCTGATCATGCCCTGCATCGCCATGTTCATGACGGCTACCCTGATCTGGGGGCAGTTCATCTACGCCCCCATTGCCGGCCTTGTCTGCGCTCTGCTGGCCTTAGGCACCGGCCTGCCCGCCTTCTACTTCTGGGATCGGAAGAACAAGAAGGCCAACGGCTGATTCTCTCCCACACAGTAGGATAGCAAAACCAACCGGGGCTGCTGGCCGCGCCAACGCAGCCAGCAGCCCCGGCCGCTTTTTGCAGGGTTAGGAATGGATGTGTCCGGCAAAGCTGGACGATTTGAATTGTACCGACAGAAGGAGGGAGCCTGCTCTCTCTCCTGAAACATAGGTACTCGTCTTTTCTATACACTTCCCATTCCAAAAGTTCAAATCTGTCGCCGGAGGCGACACCACAATTCCTAATTTCTAACTCCTAATTCAGCCAAGGAGGTGAGGCGTATGGAGCAGCAGAAGCAGATTCGGCCGCGGGATGAGGCGGTGGAAAAGATCGAGTGCTATATCCGGCGGCATAAGCTGTCGCCG
Source organism: Oscillospiraceae bacterium (assembly GCA_022801715.1). Taxonomy (GTDB): domain Bacteria; phylum Bacillota; class Clostridia; order Oscillospirales; family Oscillospiraceae; genus CAJFPI01. Next base: position 20,766 of record JAAWSV010000018.1, on the reverse strand, counting down.
CAGGATAAGCTGCCCGCGGAACGGGAGATGTGCGAGATGTGGAACCTGAACCGGACCACGCTGCGCAGCGCCATCAAGCGCCTTACCGCCGAGGGGAAGCTCTACAGTCTGAAGGGTTCCGGGACCTATGTGGCCCCGCCGAGGCTGGAGCGGCACCTTCAGGATGCCAAGTCCACCACCGAGTCGGTGCGGGGGGCGGGGCATCTGCTCAGGAATGTGGTGCTGGATGTGCAGGTGATCGAGTGCAACAAGTACCTCTCCAAGAAGATGGAGGTGCCCTTGGGGCACAAGGTGTTCTACCTCCGGCGGCTGCGGATCATGGACGGAGCTCCCTACATGGTGGAGTGCAGCTACATCAACTATGAATTCTGCCGCGGCATCGAGGAGTACGACTTTATCGATGAGTCGCTCTATCGGGTGCTGGGGTACTACGGTGTCTATCCCGACCACGGACAGGAGTCTGTGGGCATCACCTACGCCACCGAGGACGAGGCCAAGTATCTGGATGTGGCGGAGGGGGACTACCTCTTCTATCTCAGCGGCACCACCCGGGACGCGGAGGACCGCTTGGTGGAATACTGCAAATCGGTGGTCCGGGCGGACAAGGTCCGCTTCTCCACGGTGCTGCGCCGGTACAGTCAATAGGTGTACGCGGCAGCTGTACCGGGCAAAACAGCGGGGCGGCGGCAGGGACCGCGCCCCGGCGAAAGGAGCTATTCACGATGAAACTTGCAGCAGTGGGCAGCAACTGCATTGACTTTTACAGCAACATCGAGGGCGGCAAGGCCTACCCCGGCGGCGGGCCGGTGAACATGGCCGTCTACACCGTCCGTCTGGGGGGCCAGTCCTCCTACACCGGCCCCGTGGGCGACGACGAGTTCGGCGCGATCATGTGCGAGGCCATCGCCGCCAAGGGCGTGGACATCTCCCACCTCCACACCGAGAGCGGCAAGACCGCCGTCTCCCAGGTGGAGCTCTTAGACGGCGAGCGCGTCTTTGGCGACTACGATGAGGGCGTGCTGGAGAGCTACCGCCTCTCCGAGGCGGATATGGACTTCATCTGCACCCACGATGTGGTGGTCTGCGACCTGTGGGGCAAGGTGGAGGGCCAGTTCCCCGAGCTCCAGCGGCGGGGGATCAAGACCGCCTTCGACTGCGCCGACCGTCCCGAGGACGAGGCCAGCCAAGTGGCCATGCCCCACAGCGACTACCTGTTCTTCTCCAGCGAGGCGGGGGACACGGCAGCTCTGCGGGACCAGATGAAGGGCTACCACAGCCGCGGTCCCAAGCTGGTCATCGCCATGTTGGGCGAGCACGGCAGCCTCTGCTACGACGGCAAGGAGTTCCACAAGTTCGGCATCGTCCCCTGCGACAAGGTGGTGGACACCATGGGCGCCGGTGACAGCTATATCGCCGGCTTCCTGCTGGGCATCACCGACGGCCTCACCATTGACCAGGCCATGGAGAAGGGCGCCGCCAACGCCACCGAGACGCTGAAATACTTCGGCGCCTGGTAAGCCCCCACTCCCCAGACAGTTTACCGCACCATACCCAACCGCTTGAGGAGGGGAAAAATTTCTCATTCCTCATTCCTAATCGCACGAAAGGGGGGAACGCCATGGCTGGTATGAGCTATCAAGCGCCGCTGTATCTACAAATGCGGGAGCTGGTGCGCAGCAAGATCGAGGAGGGGGAGTACCCGCCTCTCACGGCCCTCCCCTCAGAGTGCGAGCTGGCGGAGAGCTACGGCATCACCCGGCAGACTGTGCGCAACGCCATCGACATTTTAGTGCAGGAGGGCCTCCTCCGGCGGGTGCCGGGGAAGGGGGTCTATGTCCTCTGCCGGAAGATGGAGCGGGACTTAGACGAGCTCCAAGGGTTCACGCAGACCATGCTGGACAAGCGGCTCAAGCCATCCATCAAGGTGGTCAGCCGCGCCATGCGTCCGGCGGGGGAGAACTACAGCCTGATGTTCGGCATCCAGCCGGAGGACGACATCTACTACATCAAGCGCCTGTGCTACGCCAACAGCGAGCCCATCTCTCTGGAGGAGATCTACATCCCCCGGTACTTGGTGCCCAAGATCGAGGGAATCGACCTGTCCATCTTCTCCGTGTACGAGGTCTACGACTTCTACAACATCCGCTTGGAGCGGGCCAGACAGACACTGGATCTGGTGCAGCTGGACCTCAGTGATGCGCGGATGCTGGAGATCGAGCCGGAGACGCCGGTGATGCTCTTTGAGGCCACCACCTACGATGACCAAGGCCGTGTGGTGGAGTTCAACCGGAACTATGCCCGGGGGGACAAGTGCAATTTCAGCGTCCACTTTAAGAAGTAGCGGTCCGGCGGGAAAAAGGGAGGATTTTTATGGGTCTGTTTCGCGGCGATTTTTACTCCGACAGTCTGAAGATGACCACCGGCGTCCAAGTGATCTTTCCCGAGGTCTCCAACGACGTGACCCCGGTGATCTCCGGCACGCCGCGGGTGCTCTATCTGCTCCACGGCCTCTCCGGAAGCTGTGTGGAGTGGACGCGGTTCTCCAAGATCGAGTATTACGCCAAAAAGTACAACTTTATCATCATCATGCCCGAGGTCCAGCGCAGCTTCTACTGTGACAAGCCCGAGGGGGCGAAATACTTCACCTATGTCTCAGAGGAGCTGCCGGCCATCTGCGGCACCTGGTTCCGCCTAAATCAGAGCCGGGAGAACACCTTTGTCGCCGGAGACAGCATGGGGGGCTACGGGGCCGTGAAAGCGGCTCTCCGCTGCCCGGATCGTTTCGGCGGCGCGGCGGCGCTCTCCGGCGTACTGGACTACCCCGGATTTCTCCAGATGATCCTCCGCGGGGAGTGGCCGGACTTCCTTCCGGAGGAGGTTCGCGCCCTCCATCCCAGCGGTGTCTGCGGGGAGGAGGACGACGTGATCGCGCTGGTGCGGGAACAGGCAAAGGACCCGGACCGTCCCCGGCTGATCCAGCTCTGCGGCACCGAGGACTTCCTCTACGGGGCCAACCAGACCTTCCGTCAGGCGGCGGAGGCGGCGGGCTACGGCCACACCTATATCGAGGGTCCCGGCGACCACGAATGGCCCTACTGGGACAAGGCGGTACAGCTGGCCTTCCAGTTCTTCTGCGGGCTGGACATGGCGACAACGCCCATCTACTGAGCGGAGCGGGGGATTCCCGCAGGGGCGCACAGTGTGCGACCGCTCACCGGAGAACGCGGTGGATTTGGGCAGGACGGGCGCACGGCGTGCGCCCCTACAAGGGTCGGCAAAATTTCCCAAGCTGATAAAAGAGCGTATCATTCCCAAAATTATGAAAAGGAGTGTATTGTTATGAGCTTTGAAGCAAAGGCGTGGAAGGAGACTGAGGGCCCCTTCCTGAAGGACTTCAACGAGAAAGAGGCTATTGACAGCGTCAACGGCGCTCTGGCCCTGCGTCCCCAGATTGAGAAGGTTATCGACCAGATCTGGGACAACGGCTTTGACGGCATCTATTTCATCGGCATCGGCGGCACCTACGCCTCCAGCATGCAGGTGGAGGTCTACATGCGGGGCAGATCCAAGCTGCCTGTGTTCGTGGAGAACGCCGCCGAGTTCCTCACCACCGGCAACAAGCGCTTCACCGACAAGAGCGTGGTGATCTACTCCTCCGTCTCCGGCAACACCAAGGAGATGGTGCAGCTGGTGGACCGGGTCCATGAGATCGGCGCCAAGGTCTTTGCCTTCATCGACACGCCGGGTACCACCCTCACCGCCCCCGACAAGCAGGACTACCTGATCATGTACCCCAAGAATGAGCAGCTGAAGTTCTACATGGTGGCCAACTACCTGATGTACAAGAACGGGGAGTTCCCCCAGTACGAGGCGTACAACAAGGAGATGGAGGCCCATCTGGCGCAGGTTCTGGTGGACGTGGAGAAGGAGGCCGACGCTTGGGCCTATGAGTACGCCAAAAACAAGGTTGCCTTCTTGGCCGACCATCCCGACCTGCCCCACTACTTCATCGGCTCCGGCAACCAGTATGGCGCCACCTACTCCTATGCCATGTGCTACTGGGAGGAGCAGATGTGGATCCGCACCAAGTCCATCAGCTGCCAGGAGTTCTTCCACGGTATGCAGGAGATCATCGTGGCGGACACCCCGGTGACGCTGTTCATGGGTGAGGACGAGCAGCGCCCCTTGGCCGAACGCGTGGCAAAGTTCCTGCCCAAGGTCTGCGCCAACTACACCGTCATCGACACCAAGGAGCTGGAGCTCAAGGGCATCAGCGAGGAAAACCGCGGCTCCATCTCCCATCTGGTGATGCACGGCGTCAACAACCGGGTGGACGCCTATATGGAGCTTTTCCTCCGCCACCCCCTGTCCATCCGCCGCTACTACCGTCAGTTCGACTATTGATCCGCTCCCGCCTTCGGCTGCCGCAGCGACGCAGGTCGCTGCGGCAGCGGCGCGGTTTGAATTGGGAATTAGGAGTTAGGAATGAAGGGGTCCGGCTGCGCTGGACGATTTTATTGTGCTTTTGGCGTGAGAACTCTTGCGCTTTATAGATAGGCACATCTGTGCTCTGCACAAAAATTAAATCGCCGCCAAGGGCGGCTCCTCAGCTCCTATCTCAAATCATTCCTAACTCCTAATTCCTCATTGAAAGAAAGGAGTTCTACTGCAATGCTCTGGACCGAAGAAATGTTTAAGGTCAAAAAGCCCATTATCGCCATGCTCCATCTGGACCCCCTGCCCGGTGATCCGCGCTACCGCTACGGCGACTGTATGGAGACCGTGGCCGCCCACGCCCGGGAGGACCTGCGGGCGCTGCAGGAGGGCGGTGTGGATGGCGTTCTCTTCTCCAATGAGTTCAGCCTGCCCTACCAGCGGCACATGAGCTTCGTCACCCCCGCCGCCATGGCTCGGGTGATCGGGGAGCTGAAAAGTGAGCTCACCGTGCCCTACGGCGTGGACTGCATCTCCGACGGCGCGGCCACGCTGGAGCTGGCGGCGGCGGTGGACGCCAAGTTCGTCCGGGGTACCTTCTGCGGCGTCTATGTGGGAGACGGCGGACTCTATGACAACGACTTCTCCACCCTTCTCCGCCGGAAGGCCGCCCTGCATTTGGACGAGCTCAAGATGCTCTACTTCATCAACCCCGAGTCCGACCGGAATTTGGATACCCGGCCGCTGGCGGACATCGCCAGCTCCACCATCTTTAAGGCCCACCCGGATGGCCTGTGCATCAGCGCCAGCGCCGCCGGTCAGGACGTGGATGAAGAGCTGATGGCCGCGGTGAAGAAGAAGAACCCGGAGGTGGTGGTACTCTGCAACACCGGCTGCCGTCCGGACACCATCGCGCACAAACTCTCCGTCAGCGATGCCGCCGTGGTGGGCACCACCTTTAAGGAGAACGGCAAACTGGAGAATGAGAAGCTTCAGAACGTCCGGGTGAAGGTGGACCGGGTAAAGGCGCTGATGGAGGTCGTGTACAAAGTCAGAGCGGCGCTGTAAGCGTCTGAAAGGAGGCGCCATGCTGCCCTATCTTTTGGCCTTGGATTTGGACTATACCGCCTGTGACCGGACGCGGCACCTGAGCCAGCGGACCCGAGAGGCCCTTACCGCCGCCCGGGCCGCCGGACACACCATCTGCTTTGCCACCGGCCGGCGGGACATCGACATGTACCCCTTCTGGGGGGAGAGTACCTATGCCGACTACCTGCTGCTCAACAACGGCGGCAAGCTGCTTCGCGCCGCGGACCGGGAGGTACTCTTTAACCAGTGCATCGACCCCGCGGCCTCCAAGGCGCTGATTGAGCACTGCCTCGCCCACGGCTACCAGCTCCATGTGATCAGCGGGGATCGCTGGGTTGTCAACCGCTGGAGCGAGGGGCTTACCGAGTACGTGGAGCACTTGGGCATTGCCCCGGAGCTCTACCGCACGCTGGAGGAGACCCCTTGGGAGCAGGTGGAGGGGTTCATGGCCACCGAGGACCTTGGCCCTGTGTGCGCGGCGGTGGAGGCCCTTCGTCTGCCCATGAGCTGCACCCCCGCCGAGGACCAATGTGTGGATCTCATGACCTTGGGAATCAGCAAGTGGGGCGGGCTGAAGTGCCTCTCGGAGCGGCTGGGGGTTCCACGGGAGCGGATCATCGCCGCCGGGGATTACAACAACGATATCGAGATGATCCAGAACGCCGGCATCGGTGTGGCCGTGGCCAACGCCCTGCCGGAGGTGAAGACCGCCGCCAACTATGTGACCCAGCGGGACAATGACCACGACGCGGTGGTTGAAATTGTGGAGAAATTTCTGCTATAATAGTGCTCTCAGGTCCCCCTTGGGGCGCTTGAGAGCCGCGCCAAGGCGCATCAGATGGAACGACAGAAAAGAGGAGAGACACCATGGGAAAAGCTTACTTTATGGGTATCGACACCGGTACCAACTCCAGCAAGGGCGTACTGATGGACGAGACCGGCAAGGTCGTCGCCCTCCACGCCACCACCCACGCCATGACCAACCCCAAGCCCAATCACTACGAGCACGACGCGGAGAAGGACTGGTGGGGGGACTTTTGCACCATCAGCAAGGCCCTCATCGAGAAGTCCGGGGTGGACCCCAAGGACATCAAGGCCGTAGGCGCCAGCGCCCTGGGGGCGGACTGCCTGCCTGTGGACGAGGACTGCAACCCCCTGCGCAAGGCCATCCTCTACGGCATCGACGCCCGGGCCACCGACGAGATGGCCCAGCTCACGGAGATGTACGGCGAGGAGCAGATCTTGGCTTGGTACGGCCGGCCTCTCTGCTCCAGCGACGTGATGCCCAAAATTTTATGGATTAAAAATAAGGAGCCGGAGGTCTACGCCAAGGCCCACAAGTTCCTCACCGGCTCCAGCTATATCACCGCCAAGCTCACCGGGGAGTATGTGGTGGACCGCTTCCTGGGTCTCGCCAGCTTCAACCCCCTGTACGATCCCAAGACCTGGCAGCCGGTGCCCAAATACTGCGAGCCCATCTGCCGGCCCGACCAGCTGGCCACAGTGAAGGAGGCGGCGGACATCGCCGGAACCGTCACCGCCAAGGCCGCCGCGGAGACCGGCCTTGCCGAGGGCACGCCGGTGATCACCGGCACCGATGACTCCGGGGCGGAGGCGATCAGCTCCGGCGTGGTGAAGCCGGGACAGATGATGCTGCAATTAGGCTCCTCTGTGTACATGATCCTCGGCACGGAGACCTTGGTGGACGACGAGCGTCTCTGGCGGGAGGAGTTCATTGTCCCCGGCCTCTGCGACATCTCCGCCGGCACCAACGCCGCCGGCAGCCTCACCAAGTGGTACCGGGACAACATCTTTCCCGAGGCCCTATCTTTGGAGCAGGAGGGCGGTCCTGACGCCTACCAGACCATGATGGAGGGCGTGGAGGCCATCCCCGCCGGCAGCGAGGGGCTGGTTACGCTGCCCTACTTCGCCGGGGAGCGGACGCCGGTGAACGATCCCAAGGCCCGGGGCGTGGTCTTTGGCCTGACCTTGGCCCACACCCGCGCCCACCTGTACCGCAGCGCCCTGGAGTCCGTGGGCTACTCCATCGCCCAGCAGATTGCCCTGATGGAGAGCCACCCGGAGGTACATCTGGACCGGATCATCGCCGTAGGCGGCGGCACCCAGAACCCGGTGTGGATGCAGATTATTGCCGACATTTTAGGCAAGCCGGTGGACACCCCGCTGGAGACCGTGGGGGCCTGCTTCGGCGACGCCATGATGGCGGCGCTGGCGGTGAAGCATCCGGGATTTGAGAGCTATGCCAGCCTGACCAGCTTCATTAAGCCCGGCCGGACCTATGAGCCGGATATGGAGAAGCACAAGGTCTATGAAACCTATCAGAAGGTCTACAGTGCTTTGTATGAGAGCACCAAGTCTCTGGCCCATACGCTCAGTGAAGCGGCAGTAAAAGAATAACACCGCTTTTGCCGATGCACACAAAACCAACACAGGAGCCAGTCCAAAAGGACTGGCTCCTGCTTTATTGTGCGCTTATCAGCGGGAGGGTTCCCACGGGTCCGGTTCTCCGGCGGCGCGGGCGCGGATGCGCTCGATGGCAATCTCTGCGCTGAGCTTTACATCCCGGCTGCGGCTACGGAGGCGCGGCTCTATCAGCGGGATGTCCTCCGGCGTGCCGATCCGCCCTAAGGAGGCTTGGGCATAGATGATCTCCTGCCGGTACGCTTTCTCGTCCTCTTGGCAGAGATACCAGCGCAGGGCCTCCCGGCTCTCCTCCGTGGGGCAGGCCCCCAAGGCCCGGATGGCGCTGTGGCGAACAGTCCACTGCTCGTGGCGGGCACACTGGAGGACGGAGGCAATGTCCATCTCCGCCGGGATGGGCAGGTCGCGGAGGCGGTCTAACAGGGGATAGAGGGCATACTTGTTCTTCTCCAACCTGAGGCGGCTGATCAAATAGGCGCAGCCCTCCTCGGTGAAGTGGTTTTTCAGGATTTTCCCGTAGACAAAATAGGCGTCGCAGCGGATCTGCCGCTCCCTGGGCTTCGGGTGGGCGGCAATGATCGCCTCCAAGAGGGGGAGGAGGGCCGGGTCGTCTATGGTTTCCGCCTCCCGGTAGGCCTTCCAGCTCACACTGTCCCGGCTGTCCGCCGTCTGCTCCGCGGTCCCCATCCGGGTGATCAGATCCTGCAAATAGTCAGCGGTACTGCCGGGCATCCTATTTTACCTCGATCAGGGTGTACGCCTGCTGGCCAATACCGATCTTTTCGGCGTGCTCCACGCAGCTCTTCCAGTTGGTCTCCGGGTGCTGGGCGCCAAAGTGGTCCTCGTGGCAGTGGCCCTCCCCCTGCGCCTCGTAGAGGGCGCTGCCGATGTACACGGGCATGGCGTTCACCGCGTCGGCGCAGGCCACGTCGATGGCCACCGGGTCGAAGGAGGCGAACATGCCAACGTTCGGCACCATGGGCACGTCGTTCTCCCCGTGGCAGTCACAGTAGGGGGAGACATCCATCACCAGGTTGATGTGGAAGCCGGGCCGGCCATGGACCACTGCCTTGGCATACTCGGCAATCTTGCAGTTGAGAATGTCGTTGGCCTCGTCCTCGGCGGGCTGGATGGCATCCACCGGGCACAGTCCGATACACCGGCCGCAGCCCACGCACTTGGTGTGGTCGATGGAGATCTTCCCGTCGGTCATGGTGGGGGCGTCGTGGGCACAGATCCGCTGGCAGGCACCGCAGCCGATGCAGAGGTCCCGATTGGTGAAGGGCTTGCCGGCGCTGTGCATCTCCATCTTCCCCGCCCGGGAGCCGCAGCCCATGCCTAAGTTCTTCAGCGCACCGCCGAAGCCTGTGCACTCATGCCCCTTGAAGTGGTTCAGGGAGATGACGATGTCCGCGTCCATCACCGCCCGGCCGATCTTGGCCTCCTTGATGTATGCGCCGCCCTCCACCGGGACATAGGCCTCGTCGGTGCCCTTGAGGCCGTCGGCAATAAGCAGGTGGCAGCCGGTGGTGGTGGGGGAGTAGCCGTTGACATAGGCGCTCTCCAAGTGGTCCAAGGCGTTCTTCCGGCCCCCCACGTAGAGGGTGTTGCAGTCGGTGAGGAAGGGCTTGCCGCCCCGGGCGCGGATGAAGTCCGCCACCACCTTGGCGTAGTTGGGCCGCAGGTAGGACAGGTTCCCCGGCTCACCGAAGTGGATCTTGATGGCCACGTACTTGTTGGTGAAGTCGATCTCCCCCATGCCGGCCTTGTCCAAAAGGCGCTCCAGCTTATTCAGCAGGCTGTCGCCGGGGCGGGCCCGGAGGGTGGTGTAGTAGACGTTGGAAGGTGTCATAGGATTCGGGTTCCTTTCTTTATGAATTGATAGAAACAGGATATCATAGATTGCCGGGAACTGCAACATATGACTTTGATAGGGATACCTTTTGAACCTTTTGGAAAAAAAGAACCCCGCCGCTATAAGCGGCGGGGCCTCTATTGAGTTTAACGTATGGCCGAAACCGGGTGCTTACTTGCTCTCCTTGATGGCAGCCTGCGCGGCGGCCAGACGGGCAATGGGCACGCGGAAGGGGGAGCAGGAGACGTAGTCCAGACCCACCTTGTGGCAGAACTCCACGCTGGAGGGATCGCCGCCGTGCTCACCGCAGATACCTAAGTGGATGTCCTGGTTGGCCTCCCGGCCCAGCTGGGCGGCCATAGCCACCAGCTTGCCCACGCCGGTCTGATCCAGCTTGGCAAAGGGATCGCTCTCGTAGATCTTCCGGTCATAGTAGGCGCCCAAGAACTTGCCGGCGTCGTCGCGGCTGAAACCAAAGGTCATCTGGGTCAGATCGTTGGTGCCGAAGGAGAAGAAGTCCGCCTCCTTGGCGATCTGATCGGCGGTGAGGGCGGCGCGGGGGATCTCGATCATGGTGCCCACCTTATACTTCATGGAGGAGCCGGCCTCGGTGATGATCTTGTCGGCGGTCTCCACCACCACACTCTTGACGTACTTCAGCTCCTTCACCTCGCCCACCAGAGGAATCATGATCTCGGGGACGATGGTCCAGTCGGCGTGGCGCTTCTGCACGTTCAAAGCGGCCTTGATGACGGCCTTGGTCTGCATGGCAGCAATCTCCGGGTAGGTGACAGCCAGACGGCAGCCGCGGTGGCCCATCATGGGGTTGAACTCGTGGAGGGAGGCGATGATGTTCTTGATGTCCTGCACACTCTTGCCCATATCTCCCGCCAGCTTGGCAATGTCAGCCTCCTCAGTGGGGACGAACTCGTGCAGCGGGGGATCCAAGAAGCGGATGGTGACGGGGCAGCCCTCCATGGCCTCATAGATGCCCTCGAAGTCGGACTGCTGCATGGGCTCCAGCTTGCTGAGAGCCTTCTCACGCTGCTCCAAGGTGTCCGCGCAGATCATCTCGCGGATGGCGGGGATGCGGTCCTCATCGAAGAACATGTGCTCGGTGCGGCAGAGGCCGATGCCCTGGGCGCCGAACTTCCGGGCCTGGGCGGCATCGTGGGGCGTGTCGGCATTGGTACGGACCTGGAGACGGCGGTACTTGTCCGCCCAGCCCATCACGCGGCCGAACTCGCCGCCGATGACGGCATCGGTGGTGGGGACGGCGCCGTCGTAGATCTTGCCGGTGGAGCCGTCCAAGGAGATCCAGTCGCCCTCCTTGTAGGTCTTGCCGGCGAGGTCAAACTTCTTGGCCTCCTCGTCCATCTTGATGTCGCCGCAGCCGGAGACGCAGCACTTGCCCATGCCGCGGGCCACAACGGCGGCGTGGGAGGTCATACCGCCGCGGACGGTGAGAATGCCCTGAGCGGCCTTCATGCCCTCGATATCCTCCGGAGAGGTCTCCAGACGGACCAGAACCACCTTCTCGCCGCGCTCGGCCCACTCCTTGGCATCCTCGGCGGAGAAGACGATCTTGCCGCTGGCGGCGCCGGGGGAGGCGCCCAGAGCGGAGCCGATGAGCTGGGCCTGCTTGATGGCGGTGGCGTCAAACTGGGGATGGAGCAGGGTATCTAAAGAGCGGGGCTCGATCATGGCCACAGCCTGCTTCTCGTCGATCATGCCCTCGTCCACCAGATCGCAGGCGATCTTCAGCGCGGCGGCGGGGGTACGCTTGCCGTTGCGGGTCTGGAGCATGTAGAGCTTGCCGGCCTCCACGGTGAACTCCATGTCCTGCATGTCGCGGTAGTGATCCTCCAAGGTCTTGCAGACGCCCTCGAACTGGGCGAAGGCCTCGGGGAACTTGTCGGCCATCTCGCTGATGGGCATGGGGGTCCGGACGCCGGCCACCACGTCCTCACCCTGGGCGTTGGTCAAAAACTCGCCGAAGAGCTTCTTCTCGCCGGTGGCGGGGTTACGGGTGAAGGCCACGCCGGTGCCGCAGTCGTCGCCCATGTTGCCGAAGGCCATGGACTGCACGTTGACGGCGGTGCCCCAGGAGTAGGGAATGTCGTTGTCACGGCGATACACGTTGGCGCGGGGGTTGTCCCAAGAGCGGAACACGGCCTTGATGGCGCCCATCAGCTGCTCCTTGGGATCGGTGGGGAAGTCCTGGCCGATCTTGGCCTTGTACTCCGCCTTGAACTGGCCCGCCAGCTCCTTGAGATCGTCGGCGGTGAGCTCCACATCCTGCGTGACGCCCTTCTTCTCCTTCATCTGGTCGATGAGCTGCTCAAAGTACTTCTTGCCCACCTCCATAACCACGTCGGAGTACATCTGGATGAAGCGGCGATAGCAGTCCCAAGCCCAGCGGGGGTTGCCGGACTTCCGGGCCATAACCTCCACCACGTCCTCGTTGAGCCCTAAGTTCAAAATGGTGTCCATCATGCCGGGCATGGAGGCCCGGGCGCCGGAGCGGACGCTGACCAGCAGGGGGTTCTCCTTATCGCCAAACTTCTTGCCGGTGATCTCCTCCATCTTGGTGACATAGGTCATGATCTCCGCCTGAATGTCATCATTGATCTTCTGGCCATCCTCGTAGTACTGGGTGCAGGCCTCGGTGGTGATGGTGAAGCCCTGGGGCACGGGCAGGCCGATATTGGTCATCTCCGCCAGATTGGCGCCCTTGCCGCCCAAGAGCTCACGCATGTTGGCGTTGCCCTCACTGAACAGATACACGTACTTTTTGCTCACGCTGTCTTCCTCCTGTAAAGTATTTGAATCGTATCGTCTTTCCGCGAAGTATCCCATCAGATGATAAGGGGCAATGTGGTGTTTCGGGGCGAAAACAAACGCCGTCGGCGTTGTATCCGCAAGGGGTGCGCTGTCCCCACTGCCTCGTCCGCCTTGTCAGCCTCCGTTTTCGCTCCCGAAAAGCGAACCTGTCGGCGAGCAAAAAAGGGGGCTGGCGAGGCCGCAGAACACAGGCGGGCTGACACCCGCCAAGCCTGAGCACGAAGTCCAGCACCCATTCGGACCGCCGGCAGGCACCTCGCCCCTTGTCATCTGATGGCACATTAGGTTTTTATTATAGCGGATTTTTCCTGATAGCGCAAGCCGGGAAGAGGAGAATTTTTGCATTTTTTTCCTCGTCTGCAGGGGAGAAAAGCGGGAATCTGCCGATTAAAAAATTCTTCCCCGGTATTGGTTGCAATTCCGGGGCAAACTGTGGTACAATAAAAATAATTTTGGTTCTTTTATGACCAGGACCCGCCCGATGGCGGAATCTGCGGACAGAGAGGGCGGAGCATGGAGACAAACCTACCCACAGAACTGCTGGAGGCCCTGCGGCGGGACGCCGGGGGCAGCGCCCTGATCCTCACCGGCGGCGGCGATCTGACGGCGGCGGCCCAAACCGCGGCGGCGGTTCTGGAGTGCGAAAACCGCGCCCAAGCCCCCTGCGGACACTGCGGCCCCTGCCGCAAGGTCCTTGCCGGCATCCATCCGGACGTGGTGACGGCGGTGGACCCTGAGCACAAGATGATCTCCGTGGAGGTCCTCCGCACCCTCCGCGCCGACGCCTATATCCTGCCCAATGAGGGGCGGCGGAAGGTCTTTATCTTCCCCGACTGCGCCCTCTTGGATCAGGGCGCCCAGAATGTGCTCCTAAAGGTGGTGGAGGAGGGGCCGGAGCACGCGGCCTTCCTCTTCTGCGCCAAGAGCGCCGGGGTGCTGCTGCCCACCCTGCGCTCCCGCTGTGCCCAGTGGCGCGTAGGCGGCGACGCGGGGTCAGCCGCGGCGGAGGACCCCCGGACCGGGGAGCTGTGCCGCCTTTTGGCCGGCCGGGACCGCCTTGGCCTCGCCGCTTTCTTCACCGCCTTAGAAACCGCCCGGTGCTCCCGGGAAGATTTGCAGACCATTTTGGAGCAGGCCCGGCAGCGGGTGGCCCAGGCCCTGCTTCTGGCCTCCGGCTGCGCCGCTGAGCCGGCGGGGGAGGAGGTTCGGGCCCTGTCCCAAGGCCTCAGCCGCCCCGCTCTCAGCGCCGCGGCGGACCTCTTGGGGGAGCAGGCCCGGCAGCTGCGCTTCAACCTGAATGTGGGCCACACCGCCGGGGCCATGAGCGCGGCCTTGGGGGCGCTGCTCCGTCAGGAGGGACGCTCCGGCGGGTACAGGCGGTAGCGTCCGCCTCACACCTGCCCGGTATACACCGCTTTGATAAGAAGGGGACGCCTGCGGCGCCCCATAAAGGAGGAACTACAACTTGACTGAAGTGATCAGCGTCCGCTTTCGCGGCGGATGCAAATCCTACTACTTTGACCCCAAGGGCCTGCAAATTGCGGCGGGGGAGCATGTGATCGTGGAAACCGCCGCGGGGACGGAGTTCGTCACCTGCTGCGAAGGCAACCACCAAGTGCCGGACCAGAGCGTGATCCAGCCCCTCCGCGCCGTGGTCCGGCTGGCCACCGAGGGCGACGAGCGGATCAATCAGCGCAACCGCCAGCGGGAGAAGGAGGCCTTCGGCATCTGCGAGAAGAAGATCGCCGCCCACGGGTTGGAGATGAAGCTGATCCGTGTGGAGAGCAACTTTGAGGGCAGTAAGATCATCTTTTTCTTCACCGCCGAGGGCCGTGTGGACTTCCGGGAGCTGGTGAAGGATCTGGCAGGGGTATTCCGCTCCCGCATCGAGCTCAGGCAGGTGGGCGTCCGGGACGAGGCCAAGATGATCGGCGGCCTCGGCATCTGCGGCCGGCCCCTGTGCTGCAGCCAGTTTTTAGAGGAATTTCTGCCCGTCTCCATCAAGATGGCCAAGACACAGAATCTCAGCCTCAACCCCACCAAGATCTCCGGCACCTGCGGACGGCTGATGTGCTGTCTCAAGTACGAACAGAACGCCTATGAGGACGCGGTGAAGCGGATGCCCAAGAACGACTCCTTCGTCCTGACCCCCGATGGCCCCGGCAATGTCACCGCCGTGGACCTGCTGCGCCAGGAGATGAAGGTCCGTTTGGACGAGTCCCCGGAGAGCCCCAAGAGCTACAAGAACGCCGAGGTGGTGGTTCTGCGCAACGGCAAGGGCAGCCGGGAGGGCATCGAGATTCCCAAGGAGCGCCCCGCCCGTCTCCTTCGCCCCGAGGAGCAGCCCGCGGAGGAGGAGCGTTTTGTCTTTGACTACGCCCCCCGCCCCCTTGCGGGCTTAGACGCCGCCGAGAGCGAGGAGGAACCCAAGCGTCAAGGCCGTCAGCGCCAGCGCCGCCGCCGGGGCAGTCAGCGCCACGAGGGCCAGCGTCCCCCCCGTCAGGAGGGCCGCGAGAGCCGCGAGGGCCGTCCAAGCCGCGCCGAGGGCGAGGTGGTCAAGGTGGAGCGGATCAGCGTCAAGGCCAGCGGGGATCTGACAGCGGAGAAGAAAGCCGCCGCGGACCGGAAGGCCCGGGGCGGCGGAGCCCCCCGCAAGGGCGGAGAGGGCCGTCCGCCCAAGGCGGCGGAGTCCTCCACGGAGCGGAAATCGGAGGGCGGCGCCCAGCACCGCCGTCACCGCCCCAGAAGGCGCCGCGGCGGCGGCTCGCCCAGCGAGGGATAGAGAATAGTCAGCCCCCCAGCGCAACAGCGTTGGGGGGCTTTTTACCGCCGCCAGAATGGGGCGGAACATTTTATGTAGCACTAAAAACCGGTAACGCCTTTCGAACCCAATCGGGCGAGTTTCGCTGCCGCCCTCAAGCGGCCGGCCCTTACGCCATCCCGGCGGTGATGATCGCCATCTTATAGACCTCCTCCGCGTTGCACCCGCGGCTAAGATCGTTGATGGGCGCGTTCAGGCCCTGCAGAATGGGGCCGTAGGCCTCGTACCCGCCTAAACGCTGGGCGATCTTGTAGCCGATATTTCCCGCCTCAATACAGGGGAAAACAAAGGTGTTGGCGTACCCCGCCACCTTGCTGCCGGGGAACTTCAGCTGGCCCACGGTGGGGCTCACTGCGGCGTCAAACTGCATCTCGCCGTCGATGGCGAACTCCGGGGCCAGCTCCTGGGCCACCTTGGTGGCCTCGGCGCTGAGGCCCACGGTGGCGCCCTTGCCGGAACCCTTGGTGGAGAAGCTCAGCATGGCCACCTTGGGTTCGATGCCAAAGAACTTGGCGGTCTTGGCGCTCTCCACCGCCACCTCCGCCAGCTTCTGGGCGGCGGATACGGTAACATTGCCCTCCTTGTCCACGCTGTCCTCATAGGAGAGGTTGATGGCGCAGTCGCCCATGCACAGCTTCTTCAAAGCCTCGTCGCCGGTGTCCCGGGTGAGGATGAAGCAGGAGGACACCAGATGGGCGCCGGGCTTTGTCTTGATGAGCTGAAGGGCGGGGCGGACCGTGTCGGCGGTGGAGTAGGTAGCGCCGCCCAAGAGGGCGTCGGCCTTGCCCATTTTCACCAGCATGGTGCCGAAGTAGTTGCCCTTCTGGAGGTTCGCGCGGCAGTCCTCTGCGCTCATCTTGCCCTTGCGCAGCTCCACCATCTTCTCCACCATCTCGTCCATGCCCGCGTAGGTAGCCGGATCAAGGATCTCCGCACCGGCGATGTCAAAGCCGTTCTTCTCCGCCGCGGCCTTCACCTCGTCCACCTTGCCCACCAGAATCACACCCATCAGATCCTCCTTGAGGAGCCGGGCAGCGGCCTCCTGAATCCGGGCGTCAGGTCCCTCCGTGAACACGATGGTGCGGCGCTGGGCCTTCAGATTGTTTAACAGTGCTGTAAACATGACACATGTCCTCCTTGCCAATCGGCATTATTTTCGGAATCTGCACACCGGGGCTCATCCCCCGCGCGGCTCACTGCCACCAGTATACCGTATCCCGCCGGATTCTTCAATGCCAAAATTCACGATTCAAGACCAGAACGCAGTCCAGCCGCCAAAGGCGGCGGGAGAGTGCGTTCCCAACTTAATTCTTAATTTATTATGTATACCACCACATCTTGGGGTTGACGTTTTCTGGTAAAGCGTGTACAATGTGATTTGTAACCAAATTGTAACATAACGCCGCGGGGAGGCTCCGCCCTCCCGCTGCCCTTAAAGATCATTTCTGCGAGGTTTTGATAGATGAAAAAAAATCAGAGAGAGAAAGAGTCCCGGCGGACGCCGCGCCGCCGCCGCAACGCCTTCCCGGAGTCCAACCGGCTCCTGCCCCAGCTGCGCATTCTGTCCCGGGCCCTGCTGCCCTTCTTGGGGGCCTGTGTGTCCCGCTTTTTCTGGTGGATGGGGGCCCGCTGGACCCAGTTCTACGCCCAACTGCTCAACCGGCGGGAGCGGATGCGCCTCCCCGCCGCCATGTTCCTCACCGCCAGCATCCTGATTGCCGCCGCCGCGGTGTTCGTCTCCGTCTTTACTTTGGGCACCACAGTGACCTATGACGGCAATGAACTGGGCACCGTGCCCACCGAGGCCGCCGCCGCCACCGCCATCAGTGTGGTGGAGGATGAGCTCTCCGATGTCTTAGGCGACTCCTTTACCTTGGATATGTCCAAGGTGTCCTACTCCACAGGCATCGTGCCCCGGCGCGAGGTGGTGGACGAGACCGCCATCGAGACCACCCTTAATGACCAGCTGGATTTAGTGACCTACGGCTACTCCCTCTATGTGGACGGCGAGCTCATCGGCTCCACCCGCAGCCGGGAGGCGCTGGAGGCCCTTTTGGAGCAGGTGAAGGCTCCCTATCTCAACGAGAATACGCAGGTCATCGACTTCTTGGAGCCGGTGGAGATCGTGGAGGGTTACCTCCCCAACGAGAGCATCTGCAACTTGGGCGATATCGTGCTGAAGATCAACGAGACCAAGGAGGGCGAGGTCACCCACGTGGTGGAGGCCGGCGAAACCTGGAGCCAGATCGCGCAGGATTATAACATCTCCTCCAAGGATCTGGAGGCCCTGAACCCCGGCTTTGACATCAATCGCCTGCAGATCGGCGACGAACTGACCATCAGCAACGCGGTGCCCTACCTGACCATTCAGGTGACCCAGTGGGAGTACTACGAGGCGGAGATCCCCTTCGAGATCGAGTATATCGACGACGCCAGCATGTGGGAGGGCGACACCTCCGTGGTGAAGAAGGGCGTCTACGGCATCGCGGACACCACCGCCTTGGTGACCTATGTCAACAGCGAGGAGACCAAGCGTGAGATCACGGAGCAGACAGTGATCAGCGAGCCTGAGGCCGCTGTCTACCGCCGTGGTACCGCCCCGCGGCCCAGCTGGGCGCCCACCGGCTCCTTCCGCTGGCCCACCAACGGCAATATCTCCTCCTACTACGGCTGGCGCAACATCTTCGGCGGCCGCAGCTTCCACGGCGGCCTGGACATCTACAACGGCTACGGCACGGATATCGTGGCCGCGGACGGCGGCATCGTCAAGACCGCCGGCTGGTCCGGCGCATACGGCTACTTGGTGGTCATCGACCATCAGAACGGGTATGAGACCTACTATGGGCACAACAGCAGCCTCTTGGTCAGCGTGGGCCAGAAGGTCCACAAGGGCCAGCATATTGCGGAGATGGGCGCCACCGGTCGTGTCACCGGCACCCATTGCCACTTCGAGGTCCGCTATAACGGCGAACGGCAAAACCCGCTGAATTACCTGCCGTAAGGCAAAAAAGGCCGTACCTGTCAGGTACGGCCTTTTTATGCCTCTATTCTCGGCAGAGGAGCGGGGAGGGGAGGGCATTATGGGACATCAGATCGAGGTCATCATCGGCAAGAGGGAGGATATGCGGCAGATTACAGAGAGGTGGTGCTGTCAGGCGGTGGAGCTGCCCCAGGACTTTGTCATGGTCTATCTCACCGACCAGCTTTTTGACCGCATCACCGGGCTGCGGGGTGTGCCGGACCGGGAGATCTCCGGCGAACTGACCTATCTTACAGAGGCCATCCACCAGTTCTTGCAGGAGAGCTCCCGCCAAAGCCGGCTGGCCTACATCGAGACTGACTACGCCGGCGGCTATGGCTCCCAAGCCGGGGTGCTCTATGAGAATGGGCGGATGACAGCCGCCCCCCGCAGCGGGGAGGGCACGGCGAACCAGCTCCTGCACCAGTTAGGCGTCTCTTGCAGCCGGGGACAGGATGAGTTTGACAGCTTGGAGTAGCCGCCGTGTGGTTGCGGCGGTTACTCACAAACCCCCGCAAACCATTGCAAACACTCACTTTTTTCAAATTTCATTGCCCACGATTTGCCACGGTTTCTTGCTAATCACGGCCATTTTTCAGGGCCGCAATTAGCAAGCGATTAGCAAGGGGGCGAAAAACCGCTTGGCGGTTCAGCGTTCAAAACTTCTCACCTTTGCAATACTGCAACAGTATTTTGGACATTACTGCCGTTCCAGCAAATTCATATATTTCTGACGTTCGCCCTCCGGGACTTTCAACGCCGTCATAGCTTGCTCAATGGTGAGGCCCATTGTTTCCATAAGATTTTTGATAGAGGACAAAATACCTTTTGCAACTCCCTTTTCCTCAATGCCCTTGCTCAGATTGCACATGACCGACACCTCTCTTTCCATTGTCTGCGTCATTTGTATGTTGTAATCATCGTGTAAGATTTTCCGCTTCGCCGGTTTCTGTTAACGATATTGCTTACACAGGGCCTCCAGTTTTAAGAAATCGTTGCACCGCTTTGTCAGCGGAGATGCAGGCCCGTTGATTTTTAGTTGATAAACGGTTTTGGCATTTTTGTGGATGCGTTCCTGGATTGATTTTATGTAGCGATATTCAGCCAATAGCAAGGCTTTATATTTGGGATCACGTTGTTTAGAAATGTCTACATAGCTATATTGTCCAGCAGGGACAGGAAACATATTATTGAGGTTGATAACAGCATATCTTTTTATCTTGATAAAATCAAGCCCTTCCTGCATCCTATGGTGTTTTTCCTTGAACGAGGACAAAGGAGCAAAATAGTCCATCCCATTTACGGTCAATACAACACCAATGTATTTCCGCTCATTGTGTTGCCCCGCCTGCTTATTTTGAAATAGATGGGGCGCATGAGGAATCAGGTATTTTATGTAAGCAGGGCTTATCTCATAAAGTTTGATATTATCCATTTTAGCTCCTTCGTAAAAACAGCAGGGGCAAATCTCCTTGCCCCCGCTGTTAAGCTCGCACTTTGAGCGGCGAAACGCTCACTTTTAACTTTCTTGCATAAGGGCCAAGAGAAGCCCGCACAATAAGTTTCTCATTTAGGGCTGAGATACACCCACATCACTATTATATGCAAGAGCATAAAAAATGTCAATCAGTATTTGTTCAAAAATTTTGCCGTGGAGAGAATGGCATAGATATATGGTAAAACGGACAGGAATGGATGTCATTCCTGTCCGTTCGTATTTATGCGCTTCTCCCGGCGAGGGCTGTCAACAGCGCCGCCATGTCGGGGGATTCCGCAAGAAGTTTGAGAAGCAACTGCTGTTTGGCCGCTGCGTCAAGGCTTTGAAGCGGGTCGGATGCCGGGGCCTGTGGTTCCCTGGGGGCCTCAACCGCCTCTGTGGTTTCCACTGTGCCACCGCCCCCATAAAACTCTTTCTGGAACTTGGCGGCGTTTACACGGCGGTCATCGTCCAAGATGTGGGCATACCGTTCCGTGACCATCGTGGCCTGTGCGTGGCCGGTGTCACCCTGAACGGCTTTAATATCGCCTCCGCTGAGTTTGAGCTTATAGGTTGTGCTGGTGTGCCGGAGACTGTGAAAGACTACCTTGGGAAGATCGTTGTCCGTAATGAGCTTGCCAAAAGCCCGGTTGATAAAGTTCGCTTCGGTGGGTGTCCCCTGGGTGCTGGCGAATACGAGGTCATAATCCCTGTATTCATCCCCCAGCAGTTCTTTCAGCTCGTCAACCGTTTTCTTGCGCTCTACCAGCATTTCAGCCACCGCC
>JAAWSV010000095.1 GCA_022801715.1 Oscillospiraceae bacterium | reverse complement strand
GCAGGTGGTGATGGAGTGCAGCATGGAGGTATCTTGCAGCAGTCAGTGATCGGATGCAGTACAGAGGAATATGGTTAGAGAAGGAAATACAGGCAAATGTACACCGTGGCGGCGCTGGAGCGACTGGGCTTTAAGACCGTTCCCAGCCTGGCCAACTTCATCTTCACCCGCTGCCCGGCCATCCCCGGCGGGACGCTCTATGAGAAGCTGCGGGCCAAGGGCGTGCTGGTGCGCCACTGGACCAAGCCGGCCATTGCCGACTATCTGCGCGTCACCATCGGCTCCCGGGAGCAGATGGACGCCTTCATCGAGAGGACCGCCGAAATTTTGAGAGGGGAGTGACGCCCATGCGCACCGCCAGAATCCGCCGCCGGACCGCCGAGACCGACATCACCCTGTCTCTGACCATAGAGGGCACGGGCAAAAGCGACATCGCCACCGGCTGCGGCTTTTTAGACCACATGCTGACCCTTTTCGCCCGCCACGGCCGCTTCGACCTCGCCGTGACGTGCCAAGGGGACACCCACATCGACGACCACCACACCGTGGAGGACATCGCCATCTGCCTGGGCGACGCCTTTGCGGAGGCCCTGGGGGACAAGCGGGGCATCACCCGCTACGCCTCCACCCTCCTCCCCATGGACGAGGCCCTGATTCTCACCGCCGTGGACATCTCCGGCCGGGGGATGCTCTGCTGCGAGCTGGACATCCCCACCGAGAAGGTGGGCGCCTTTGACACCCAGCTCACCGAGGAGTTCCTGCTGGCCCTGACCCGCCGGGCGGACATCACCCTCCACGTGCGCCAGCTCGCCGGCAAAAACAGCCACCACATCATCGAGGGGCTCTTCAAGAGCCTGTCCCGGACCCTCTCCGCCGCCGCCGCCATGGACAGCCGCGCCGCCGGGGAGATCCCCTCCACCAAGGGGGTGCTGTGATGGTAGCGATTGTGGACTACGGCGTGGGAAACCTGTTCTCCCTGCGCAGCTCCCTTGCCGCCATCGGCGAGGAGGCCCTCGTCACCGGCGACCCCTCACGCCTCCGCGCCGCCGACCGCCTGATCCTCCCCGGCGTGGGGGCCTTCGGCGACGCCGCCGCCCGCCTCCGCCAGAGCGGCCTGGACCAGGTCCTGCTGGAGGAGGCCCAGTCCGGCAAACCCCTGTTAGGCATCTGCCTTGGGATGCAGCTCCTCCTCCAGCGGAGCTTCGAGTACGGCACCCACCAAGGCTTGGGCCTCATCACCGGCAGCGTCACCCCCATCGCCCCGGCCATCCCCCCCAGCTATAAGGTGCCCCACATCGGCTGGAACGCCCTGAACT
The DNA here is from genome assembly GCA_022801715.1 of Oscillospiraceae bacterium. Taxonomy (GTDB): domain Bacteria; phylum Bacillota; class Clostridia; order Oscillospirales; family Oscillospiraceae; genus CAJFPI01. The sequence goes on along the minus strand of JAAWSV010000095.1, from coordinate 5,026 downwards.
TCCCGCCCCGACGCTCCCTCCATCCCCTGTTCCGCGGCCTCCACCCCGGCGACTGCGTCTACTTCGTCCACTCCTACTACGCCGCCGGCTGCGAGAGCGACACCGTCGCCACCACCGAATACGGCGCCGAGCTCACCGCCGCCATCGCCCGGGACAACATCTGCGGCGTCCAATTCCACCCGGAAAAGAGCGGTGACCTGGGCCTCACCATCCTTCGCAATTTCTGCGAACTCTGACCCATGATACCATTAGGAATGAGGGTATTCTTATGCTGATATTTCCCGCAATCGACCTGAAAAACGGCCAGGTGGTCCGCCTCCGCCAGGGCGACTTCGCTACCGTCCACCAGGTGGCGGAGGACCCCCTCGACACCGCCCGCTCCTTCGCCGCCGCCGGCGTTAGGCACGTCCACATGGTGGACCTGGACGGCGCCAGGGATGGCCGGCGCCGGAACGGCGACATCGTCCGCGCCGTGGCCCAAACCGGCCTCCGGATCGAACTGGGCGGCGGCCTGCGCACCCTCCGGGACATAGAGGAGGTGTTCGCCCTGGGGGTCCACCGGGCCGTCATCGGCTCCGCCGCCGTCAGCCGCCCGGAGCTGGTCCGGGAGGCCGTCCGCGCTTTCGGCAGCGACCGGATTGCCGTGGGCATCGATGCCAAGGACGGACGCGTCCGCACCGCCGGCTGGGTGGAGGACTCGGGCCTTCCCTTCATCGACTTCGCCCGCCGGATGGAGGACCTGGGCGCGGAGCACCTGATCTTCACCGACATTGACACCGACGGGACCCTCACCGGCCCCGCCTACCAACACCTCGCGGCCCTCCAGCGGGCGGTATCCTGCCGCCTCACCGCCTCCGGCGGCATCTCCTGCAACGGGGAGATCTGCCGCCTCCGGGACATGGGCCTCCACGCCGCCATCATCGGCAAGGCGTACTACACCGGGGCCATAGACCTGGCCCAGGCAGTAAAGGACGGTGGGCCGCAGTGATCACGAAACGGATTATCCCCTGCCTGGACGTCAAGGACGGCCGGGTGGTGAAGGGGGTCAACTTCCTCGGCCTCGCCGACGTCAGCTCCCCGGTGAAGCTGGCGGAGTTCTACAGCCGCTCCGGCGCCGACGAGCTGGTGTTCTACGACATCACCGCCTCCGCCGAGGGCCGCGCCCTCTTCACCGATATCCTCACGGAGGTGGCCTCCACCATCTTCATCCCCCTCACCGTGGGGGGCGGCATCAACACCTTGGAGGACTTCGGCCGGGTCTTGGGCTGCGGCGCGGACAAGGTCAGCGTCAACTCCGGGGCCCTCCGGGACCCCTCCCTCATCGGCGCCGCCGCCAAGCGGTATGGCAGCCAGTGCGTGGTCCTCAGCGTGGACGCCAAGCGCCTTGCCGGCCAGTTCCGCGTCTTTGCCAAGGGGGGCCGGGAGGACACGGGCTTGGACGCCATCGACTGGGTCCGCCGGGGCGTAGCCGCCGGCGCGGGGGAGATTGTCCTCAACAGCATCGACACCGACGGCGTCAAGGGCGGCTTCGACTTGGAGCTCCTCGCCGCCGTCTGCGACGCGGTAAACGTGCCGGTTATCGCCTCCGGCGGCGCCGGCTGCCCGGAGGACTTCGTCCGGCTCTTCCAGACCCTCCCCAAGGTGGACGCGGGCCTCGCCGCCTCCATCTTCCACTTCGGCGAGGTCCCCATCCCCGACCTGAAGCGCACCCTGCGCCAGGCGGGCATCAACGTGCGCCTGTGAACCGTCCCTGGAATGATTCACAGGATTCAAGAGGTTTCGCTTGATTTCATGAAAGAAGGAAAAGGTATGCTGACCATCAACGACCTGAAGTACAACCACCACGGCCTGATCCCCGCCATCGTGGTGGACGCGTCCACCAGGGACGTATTGACCCTGGCCTATATGAACCGGGAGAGCCTGACCATCAGCCTGTCCGAGGGGCGCACCTGCTTCTTCTCCCGCTCCCGGCAGGCGCTGTGGCGGAAGGGGGAGACCAGCGGCAACGTCCAGCATATCCGCTCCATCGTGGCCGACTGCGACCGGGACGCCCTGGTGGTGATGGTGGATAAGGAGGGCCCCGCCTGCCACCTGGGGGAGAACTCCTGCTTCCACAACCCCCTCTATATCGCCGAGGGCGCCGGGGAGGCCTTCTCCGCGGAGGGCCTCTACGCCCTCCTCCAGGGCCGGAAGGCGGAGCGCCCCGAGGGGTCCTACACCACCTATCTCTTCGAGAAGGGCGTGGACAAGATCCTCAAAAAGGTAGGGGAGGAGTGCACCGAGGTCATCATCGCCGGCAAGTCCGGAGACCGGGCGGAGACCATCTACGAGATCGCCGACCTGATGTACCACGTAATGGTACTGATGGCAGAGTTAGATATCTCTGTGGAGGACATCCGCAGAGAGCTGGCCTCCCGCCACGTGATTGACCACAAGATAAAGCAGGAAAAAATGACATAATCCATTTAAAATCCGCGGATTTCAAATGAGTTTGGGGGATTTGGTTCCGAGTACCGATCTGATTCCCGAAGATTTCCTTGCCGCCCCTGCGAATGTTGATGCCAGCTTTATAGCAGACGCCGATGGCAGCTCCTATGTCATACATCTGTGAGGTAAGACGGATGCGGAAACTGATGATGGTACTGATCGCCCTCTTTATTGTGCTGCTTGTCGATCAGTGGACAGAGGAAATTGATGAGCCTATTTACGGTACGTCCTCTTTTAAACTTCCTGTCAGTTTAGAGAGAATCGACAACCCACTTGATGACGCCGGTAATGGCTCCGGTATCTATAGTACATTGTCACAGGTGCAAGTAGTAGATGTCTCTATTGTGGAAGGACGATACCTTCTTCTTCGAGGAATCGTATTGTGTGATCTGCATGAGTATTATACCAGCGATACCGAACAGACCTTTCTCATAAAATCACTCCCCAATTTTATAAGGGAAATGGTATCTGCTCTTTATACCGTGGATACATGTTTTATTTATGCCCTTGTAAATGAAGGGTCTGCTGATACAGTACATGATGAAACAGGGACCCCAATAGAACTTACCAATACAGCTGTTTGCGTTGCATCGGAGGCCCATATCATTCCAATCATAAACGAAGCTATTGATATAGATGTGTGGAAGTCGTTTTGCAACGGTTTCACGGCATATTATACGGATCCATTTGAATCTGTATCCGGCATGGAAAATATTGATGCCTTGTTGTTGGAACACTCTGACCCAGATTATAGCGATCAGTATTATGCCGAGTGTTTTGCCAGCGATGACCTTGAATATGAAAACGCCCTGTTACGATACGAAAATGCCATCAAACGCCGCCGGAATTTATCCATTCTATATGGCAGCTGTATTGTAGTCCTTACGGGTATTTATTTTAAACGATCAGATAGAAAGGGAGACAAAAAAGAATCGTACTCGTAAAAGAGTATCCGCTCTATTGATAGCGTGCCTGTCGCTTTTAATGCTATGTATGCCTGTACATGCCAATAATAGCTTTACTGGAACCATTCAGTCAGATGAATGGTCCAAAGATCAAACATTGAGATTCGGGCCTATGCCGCAACACAACGCCCATCCAAAGGGGATAGCAGTGCAAAAATAGTTTCAGGTACAAACGAGGTTAACAGTCAAATCACGTATTTTAATCCTGACGGAAAAGCGATATTTGCTCAAGGAAAACTTGTATCTCCTTTGACAGCAATCCATATGCCCGCCGCTTCAGAGCAGCTCATCTTCGAGGGAATGACCGATTGTGGAAAAACTATTCCTGTAACAGAATCCATTGATTTATCGGATTTTTCTGAATATGATAAAAATTCATATTTATATGAACATGGATATATTTCCGAAGAAGAAAAAATAGAAAACCAAGGTCGTCAAAACTAAGGTCGTCGTTTGAAATCCTTGGGATTTCAAACGACGATCTAATGAACGCGGCCACTTTTTTCCAAGAATCGGCGTCGCCGCTTCCCCCCAAAAGGACCAAGCCCACCGGGACCCCACAGAGTGTTTTTCCGAGGCCGCGATCCCCGGAAAAACGATTTCAATTTTTTACGCCGCAACCGCCGCCCGCCTATTCTACAGACAGCAGGTACACCGCCATGAAGCATCTGCAAAACCTACACACCCACACCACCTTCTGCGACGGCCGGAGCACCCCCGGAGAGCTGGTCCGCGCCGCCCTGGCGGCGGGGCTCACCGCCCTCGGCTTCTCCGGACACTCCCACGTGGCCGGGGACGACACCACCATGTCCCCCGAGGATACCGCCGCCTACCGCGCCGAGGTGCTGCGCCTCCGCGACGCCCACGCCGGCCGGCTGGACATCTGCCTCGGCCTGGAGCAGGACAGCCTCTCCCCCCCTCCGGCGGAGCCCTACGACTACCTGATCAGCTCTGTCCACTACGTGGTGAAAAACGGCCGACGCTTCTGCGTGGACGACACCCCGGAGGAGCTTCTCCAGGGCGCGGAGCAGTACGACGGCGGCCTCCCCGCCCTTGTGGAGGACTACTACGCCGCCGTGACCGCCGCCGCGGAGCGGACCGCCTGCCAGATCGTGGGCCACTTCGACCTGATCGCCAAGTTCAACGAGGGCGGCCGCCTCTTTCCCGCCCAACACCCCCGATGCCGCGCCGCCGCCCTGGAGGCCCTGCACACCTTGGCCCGCCGGGACCTGCTCTTTGAGGTCAACACCGGGGCCATGGCCCGGGGCTATCGCACCCAGCCCTACCCCGACCCCGCCCTCCTCCGGGAGCTCCGTGCCCTGGGGGGGCGAATCCTGATCACCAGCGACTGCCACCAGGCGGAGCACCTCCTCTACGGCTTCCAGGAGGCCCGGGAGCTGGCCATCGCCTGCGGCTTTCAAGAGACCATGCAGCTCACCCCCCAGGGCTTCATCCCCCAGCCGCTGTAGAAAAAGCCAGGTCGTGATAACTGGGGCATACATCCACCTCAAACCCGACCCGCTCCAGTTCCTCAATGACCACCTGCTTGACCGGGTCGCCTTTGTAGCCCTTGG
>JAAWSV010000094.1 GCA_022801715.1 Oscillospiraceae bacterium | reverse complement strand
GGTGAGGGTGCCGTTGGGGTCAAAGCTGTTGTTGCCGACGCCGTCGATGATACCGGCAGCGACCATGACATCCACAGCCTCGCTGTAGTCGATGTCAGCGTCATCGCTGAAATCGGCCGCAGTTGCGATGGTCAGAAGGCTCAGGGAGAGGGCCAGAGCCAAGACCAGCGCGAGAACCTTTTTGAGGTTTCTCATGGTAGATTTTCCTCCTTTTGAAATTTGCGATAAAGTTCGATTTTTTCCACTTACAGCCCACTTTTTAGACTTTCGACAAGCAAAAAGTGATTCTGTAAGGGGAGTATTATCCCCCCTTAGGTTTGGGAGGAAAGATAACGAAAATATGTTGGTATCAGTTGATTATCAAGCCAAAAAATCACGTTAGGTAGACAACCGGGTAGACATTTCCCCAAAAACCGTCCCAAATCACCACCCCCTCACCCCCGCAACCCCTTGCGCCGCAAGGGGTTGCTCTGGGTAGACATTGGGTAGACACGCCTTGCCGGTCCTTGGGCTGCTTGGCTTTTCTTTTACAACCCCCTTGTAAAACGCAGACAATAGCGATATAATAACACAATCACAAAAACTTCCAAAAAATTATACTATACAGGTGGTTAACAACATGGAAAGAACAAAAATCGCTGCCATTTTTGCCGACAGTGAACAGCTGGGCGGGCGGGAGGTCTTGGTCTGCGGCTGGGCCCGTACCATCCGGGATATGAAGACCTTCGGCTTTATCGAGCTCAACGACGGCTCCTGCTTCAAAAACCTCCAAGTGGTCATGGACGCCAACACCCTTGAAAATTATAAGGAGATCGCCGGCCAGAATGTGGGCGCTGCCCTCCTTGTCACCGGTACCGTGGTGCTCACCCCGGAGGCCAAGCAGCCCTTGGAGATCAAGGCCAGCGCCATTGCCGTGGAGGGCCCCTCCACCCCCGACTATCCCCTGCAAAAGAAGCGCCACAGCGTGGAGTATCTGCGTTCCATCCAGCACCTGCGGCCCCGGACGAACCTGTTCTCCGCCGCCTTCCGGGTGCGCTCCGTGGCCGCCCACGCCATCCACTGCTTCTTCCAGGACCGGGGCTTTGTCTACGTCCACACCCCCATTATCACTGGCTCCGATTGTGAGGGCGCCGGCGAGATGTTCCAAGTGACAACGCTGGATTTGCAGAATCTGCCCCGGACGGCAGACGGTCAGATCGACTACTCCAAGGACTTCTTCGGCAAGCAGACCAGCCTCACCGTCTCCGGCCAGCTCAACGCGGAGAACTTCGCCATGGCTTTTGGCGATGTGTACACCTTCGGTCCCACCTTCCGGGCGGAGAACTCCAACACCCAGCGTCACGCCGCCGAGTTCTGGATGATTGAGCCGGAGATGGCCTTTTGTGATCTGAAGGGCTACATGGATGTGGCCGAGGATATGATCAAGTATATTATCAAGACCGTGCTGGAGCGGTGCCCCGACGAGATCAGCTTCTTCAACTCCTTCGTGGACAAAGGGCTGAGGGAGCGCTTGGAACACGTGGCCTCCTCCGACTTCGCCCGCGTGAGCTACACCGAGGCGGTGGAGATCCTCAAGAAGAACAACGACAAGTTCGACTACAAGGCGGAGTGGGGCTGTGACCTCCAGACCGAGCACGAGAGATATCTCACCGAGCAGGTGTACCAGCGCCCGGTGTTTGTCACCGACTACCCCAAGGAGATCAAGGCCTTCTACATGCGCCTCAACGACGACGGCAAAACCGTAGCCGCCGCCGACTGCTTGGTGCCCGGCATCGGAGAGATCATCGGCGGCTCCCAGCGTGAGGAGCGTTTGGAGCTACTGGAGACAAGGATCAAGGAGCTGGGGATGGCTCCAGAGGACTACTGGTGGTATCTGGACCTGCGGCGGTATGGTGCGTGCCGCCACGCGGGCTATGGTATGGGCTTTGAGCGGATGGTTATGTATTTGACTGGGATTAACAATATCCGGGATACATTGCCCCATCCGAGGACGGTGGGGAATGCGGAGTTTTGATAGGTAGTGCGGCGCACTGCCAATGCCTTTTTGCGCGCCGCGTTCGGCGCGGGACAAGACGGGGGGGTTCGCCCCCGGGCGACTGACTTTTGGCGCAGCCCAAAAGTCAGCAAAAGGCTGCTTAGGTGTCCGCTCAGGCGGGCTTTAGCCCCCCGCAGGGGGGCACAGCCCTGATTCACTCCCCCCTAAGAACCCCAGGACGCGACGCTGCTTCGGTAGACTGGTGCGAGGGTTTGGTGCGCAGCTTCGGACGTGGCGGCGGTTGTTCTTGCTTAGTGGATGGTATCCTGAGAATGTACCCCCGTCTTTAGCCTTGTGATAAACCGCCGCTGCCGCTCTGCCTCCCTCGCCACGACTTGCCCCCGAAACTTGGAGGTCGAATCGCTGGCCCGGTGCCGCAAATGCCGCCGTGCTTCCCGGTGATGTCGGTATACCTGTTTTCACGAACTATGTCCGGTAATCCAACCCTGTAGGGCGCGACGACCTCGGCGCGCCGTCCCCTGTTTGTCGGGATGGTTCGGTAAAATTGATTCATAAACATGTACCAAAACGAAGAAGGACGGCTCTTTCAGCCGCCCTTCTTTTCATATTTCTTCAATAAATCCTCTATCGCCTCGTCCAGCAGGCGCGATTTAGGGACTCTTGTCTTTTTTGAAAGCTCTTTGAATGGATCAACCAATTTTTTATCCAAAGAGGATACAAACCGGTCACGATTCACCAAAACAGATTCACCCATACTTCATACCCCCTATATGGGTACTATAACATTTCTAAAAATCTGAAACAAGTGGGTTGTATATAGTACATATATAGTGCATATTAAAACTAAGGAGGTGACACCATGACAACCACAAGGACCTGCTCTGATTGTCTGCACTATCGACAGCACTATGTGTACTCCTGCGGGGATTACCACAAAATATTATATGGACACTGCACCAAGCCGCGTCTGCGCAAGCGGATGTCTGACGCGCCTGCCTGCCAGCACTTCGACCCGATCACTCCCCGCGAAGAGCTGCCAAGGGAGTCCAAAACAAAATCCCCCAATTCCTAATCCTCGCGCCCTCAATGTCTCCTGTCTGTCCCTCCCCTCAGCCTTGCGCCTGTTGGCCATCCATGTTACAATATCGAAAAATCCAACTACAAGGAGGATTCCCCTATGTCGCTGCGCAGAATGCCGCTGCAAATCAATGGCCTTACCCTGCCGAGCCGGCTGATAATGGCGCCTATGGCCTCGGCGAAGGCCACGGAGGAGGGGCTGGTCACAGATGCCCTTATCGGCTTCTACCGGGAGCGGACGGAGGACGGCGCTCTGGGGCTGGTGGTGCTGGAGCACGCCTATATCCTGCCCCGGGGACAGGCCAAGGCCCGGCAGCTGTCCATCGCCGGGGAGGAGACAGTGGAGGGGCTTAACCGGCTGGTGGAGGCCATCCACGGGAGCGGTACGCCGGTTTTCGCCCAGATCAACTACGCCGGCAGCTTCTCCGACGGGGAGGACCGGCTCAGTGCCAGCGCGGTGGCAAATCCCCGGCGGAAAGAGGGCCCTGTGCCCAGCGAGATGACCAAGGCGGAGATCACCGCGGTGACGGGGGCCTTCGCCGCAGCGGCGCTGCGGGCCAAGGCGGCGGGTTTTGACGGGGTGGAGGTCCACGCCGCCCACGGCTACCTGCTCAGCCAGTTTTTGTCCCCGCTGACCAACCGGAGAGGGGACGAGTACGGCGGCGCCTTGGCGCACCGCCTCCGCCTCCACCGGGAGGTGATCCAAGCGGTGCGGCAGGCTGTGGGGACAGCATACCCTCTGGCGCTGCGTTTAGGGGCCTGCGACGACTTGGAGGGCGGCCTCATGGAGGCGGAGGGCGTGGAGGCCGCGGCGCAGCTGGCGGCTGAAGGGCTTGATCTTTTGGACATCTCCGGCGGCATAAGCGGCTATATCCGTCCCGGCCGCCGGGAGCCGGGGTACTACGGTGAAATCACCGCCGCCATCCGCCGCCGGACAGAAGTGCCGGTGATTCTCACCGGCGGCATCACCTCCGGCGAAGAGGCGGAGGCCCTGCTGGCCGCTGGGAAGGCGGATCTAATCGGTGTCGGCAGGCCGTTTTTGAAGGACGCCCATTGGGCGAAGCGGGCGCTGGAGGGGCAGGTCCTGTCGTAGGGATTTCGGCCGCCGGGGGACGGCGCGCCGGGGTCGTCGCGCCCTACGGGTGGGCTATCGGGAGTGCGGTGGGTATCGGGGGACAGGCCGGTGAGGACACCGGCCCCTACGGGGTTATGTCATCGGACATGGTTCGAGAAAACAGGTGTAGGGACGCACACAGCGCAGCCGTTGGCGGCTCTGCCGCCTACGGATGCGGCGTACCCCTTGCGGGTACCGCGCGCCTGTCTTTCCCCAGTGCGGCGGGCGTCGATAGAGCAGGCGCACAATGTGCGCCCCTACGCATGGTATACCGAAACATCACCGGGAAGCACGGCGGCATTTGCGGCACCGGGCCAGCGATTCGACCTCCAAGTTCCGGGGGCAAGTCGTGGTGAGGGAGGCAGAGCGGCAACGGCGGTTTATCACAAGGCTAAAGACGGGGGTATACTCTCAAGATACCTTCTGCTGTGCGAGAGCCACCGCCGCCACGTCCGAAGCTGCGCAGTAAAACTAAGCACCAGTCTACCGAAGCAGCCTTTTGCTGATACGCCTCTAAGAAAGCGAAAAGGGAAAGGATGTGTGAAGGAAAACCGTAGGTTTTACCTTCACGTTCAATCACCCGCCGCAGCGACAGATTTTGGCATTTTGCCAAAATCTGCTGGGGCTGGGGACTTTTGTCCCCAGCCCCAGTCGCCCGGGGGCGAAACCCCCGTCTTGTCCCGCGCCGACGCGGCGTGAAAAAAGGGCATCGACAGCGCCCGCGCTGTCAAAAAACTCCCTTCCGCTGTCCACCACAAAAACTCCCCCTTGCATTTTTCCTCACACCGTAGTATACTCCAATAGTTCACATTGTAAACAATATTCCCCCCACCAAGAAAGGATGGTATACTATGGAAAAAAAGACCTCCCTGTTCCGAAGGGCGCTTCTGATCCTGCTGGCACTGGCCGCAGTGCTTCTGGCGGTGATCTTCGCTCTCTGGCACAATGAAATCTCCACCCTGCTCTCCATTGAAAAGCTCAACACCTCCGACGACGCCCACGAGGACGGCAACGTGTACCAGATGACCGTCTCCGGGGGCTACTACTTCGACGAGTACCTGTCACGGGGCGGGGCCTCCACGGACAAGGAGCTGATTGATTTTATTACCGGGAAGATCACCAAGAACCTGATCCCCATGACCATCAGCGAGAGCGCCATCTCCTGTTCCTCCTTCACCGCGGCCTCGGCGGAGGGGGACCGGCTGTTTGCCCGGAATTACGACTTCTCCCGGACCAATACCTGCATCGTCTACACTAATCCCGGCGGGGGACGGCACGCCTCGGTGTCCACCATCGACCTCCAGTTCTTGGGTATCGCTGAGGAGGGGGACGCGGACGGGCTGTCTGAGCGGGTCCTCATGCTGGCGGCTCCCTACGTGCCCTTGGACGGGGTCAACGACGCGGGGGTGGCCTGCGGGATCTATATGACCTACCAAGGGGCGGAGGCCGTGGCCACTGATCAGCAGACGGAGCGGCCGGATTTGACCTCCTCCACCATGCTGCGGCTGATTTTGGACTATGCCGGCAGCGTGGAGGAGGCGGTGGAGCTGGTCTCCGGCTATGACCTCCACGACTCGGCCAAGACCTCCTTTCACTACATGGTGGCGGATGCCACCGGCCGCAGCGCCGTGCTGGAGTGGGTGGCCGCCACCGACAGCGCCGACAACGACGGCAGCGCCCGGGAGCTGAAGGTGACCTGGTCCGACGAATCCAACTGTCAGACTGTGACCAACTATATTCTGGCGGAGGGCTACTACGACGGGGAGCCGGAGGAGAGCATGACCGGTCTGGACCGCTACGAGTACCTGACGGGGGCTTTGGAGGCCGCTGGAGGCACGGTAGCGGACGAGGCGGCGGCGATGGAGCTGCTCTCCGACGTGGGCCGGCGAAGCTGGAAGCCCAAAAAGGACAGCCTCACCGTGCACAGCGTGGTCTATAACCTCACCGACCGCACAGCGGTCTGGGTGGGCAATGAGCACTACGGCGAGGCGGACTATACCTACTATTTAGCGGTCAAATAAGAGAAAAAGGGGGTGGCACAGTATGGAGCGCGGGGTGCTGGAGGAAAACATGCTGGGCGCTTGGATTGGCGCCAGAGGGATGCTCAAGGACTCCAAAATTACGAAGAACCTGACCTACAACGAGGCGGTGGTGATGAAGATCGTCTATGATCAGTACCGGCAGGACGGCGTGGGCCGGACGGCGGTGGGCACCATCGTCCGAAGGACCAACATGCTCAAGAGCTTGGTGAACCGCACCATCAATGCCCTGTGCCAGCGGGGCTGTCTCCGCCGGGAGCGGGGGGAGGAGGACGGACGAAACCTCTTTGTCTATCCGGTGGAGGAGCGGCTGGGGGAGTTCCTCTCCGTCCATCAGCAGTCGCTGACGCTGGCCCGGCGGATTGTGGATGTGGTTGGCGAAGCGGACGCGGCGGCTTTCGTGCGGATGGTGGAGAAACTGGAGCAGGCCGGGCTGGAGATTTGATTTAGTTAGGAATGAGGAATGGCGGTGTCCGGCTTTGCCGGACGGAAGGCACAGTTGGCTATTGTGAAATGGGGCGTTTTGTGGTATAATATCCCTTACTGTGAAAACAGTCCCGGCGAGGGACTTTGTACGATGAGGAGAGTATGCTATGAAATTAGGCATTGTTGGTGATTTGCTTGATTTCATATTTCCATGTATCCTCCTATAAGCCGCTGAAATCCAATAGTATCAAGGGTTTTCGGCACTGTTGGCAAAATAAAAT
>JAAWSV010000093.1 GCA_022801715.1 Oscillospiraceae bacterium | reverse complement strand
TCCATGGGCACGTCCTCCGGGTAGAAGTGCCGGGTGGGAACCACCCCCAGCGCCATCCGCTGGTACAGGCGGATGGTGTCGCCGTTTTTCATGCGGATGGTCCACCGCAGCTCCATGTCGCCGCTGCGGTCGGTGTAGGTCAGGATGCTTCGGGAGGCGGCCTCCGGGTCGTAGTCTGAGGCTTGGGGCTGGGTGTACTGCCAGGGCTCCGGGCTGTCGCCGCCCTGGAGAAGCTCCACGGTGATGGTCTCCACCTTGCGGAGAAAGACCTCCTTGGCGTTGACGCCGGTGTCCATGTGGTTGATGAACAGCCGGGAGGGTTTGTTGGAGGTGGTCCCCTCCTCCACCTCCTCGGCGTAGTCGGCCATGGGCTGGAAGCGGTCCCCGAAGTGGTTGAGCAGCAGCTGGTAGGAGCCGTCGCTGTCGGTGTAGATCACCTCGGCGGTGCCGTTGTCGTAGACCCTGGGCCGGGTATAAGTCCAGGCTGCCAGGGCGACAGATAGGATAAGGAGGACTGTCAGGGCGCTATATAGCGCCCTCCGCGGCATATGCCGCGGAGGAGTTACCTCTTTGCGCTCACTGATATTCTGTGCGCAGTGGGGGCAGAAGGAGGCCGCATCCGGCAGCTGGGCTCCGCAGTGGGGACAGCTTTTCCACACCTCCATCACAGCGCCTCCATCAGATGCAGCACGTCCTTATACCGCTGGGCCGGGTTGACCTGGGTGCACCGCTGGATGACCCGGCCCAGCCGGCCCTCCGCCAGCTTTTTGGAGGGGTGCTGGCCGGTGAGCATCACATTCATCAGCACACCTAAGGAGTAGATGTCCGTCCGGGTGTCCGACTGGCCCAGGCCGTACTGCTCCGGGGCGGCAAAGCCGGTGGTGCCCAGGATCTGGGTGTCCGCCTCGGCCTCGGGCTTGTGGAGGCGGGCGGCGTCGAAGTCGATGAGCACCGCATCGTTCCCCCGGAGGATCACGTTCTCCGGCTTGATATCCCGGTGGACGGCGGCCATGGAGTGGAGCACCCACAGCCCCTGGCACAGCTGGGCCACAATGGGCCGGGTCTCCTGCGGGGAGAGGAGGGACCCCTCCAGCAGAAAGCCTAGGGTGTCCCCCTGGATGAACTCCTCCAGGACAAGGTTCTCCCCCTCCTGCTCGACGGCCTCGTAGATGGTGGGCAGGTGCCGGCAGGTGCAGCGCAGCAGCTGGCGGTAGACCTCCCCATTGCCGGTGAAGCGGCGGAGGATGAAGCGCCGGCCGGAGGAGCGGTGGCGGATGAGGGACACGCTGCCCCGGGAGCTCTCCTTCAGAAGCTGGAGGGAGTCGTACTCCCCCCTGATTGCGTCAGATAACCAGTTGTAAATGGATGACACCCCCAAAAAAATTTGCGGCCCTATGCAGCCAGTTAATTGTTTTGTGCCGCAAAGTATTGTACAGTATATAGAGTATATAGCAGACTGACAAAAATGTAAAGTGTGGGGGGTGGGAAAATGAAGGAAAAGCCGACAGATGATCTGCGCGCGGAGCTGATGGAGGAGTGCAGCATCCAGTCCTATCTGAAGGAGAATCAGGACAGCTTCCGGGATGGCAATGTGGCCGCCCTGCTGCTGGAGCTGTACGACTCGAGGAGCATCAACAAGGCCGCTCTGGCCCGGAAGGCCGGCATGAGCGAGGTCTACCTCCATCAGGTGTTTTCCGGCCGGCGCAATCCGTCCCGGGACCGGCTGCTGTGCATCTGCATGGGGATGGAGGCCACGCTGGAGGAGATCCAGAGCCTGCTGCGTCAGGCCGGCTACGCGGAGATCTATCCCAAGATCAAGCGGGACGCCATCATCTGTCACGGCATTCTGCATAAAAGGACCCTGAGCGAGATCAACGATACCCTGTTCGCTGAGGGGGAGAGGACGCTTTTTTAAGATAGGTCCATTAAAATTTTGAGGAAAGGACCCCGAGGGCGGAGAGGAAGCCCCTGGGGAGGGTGTGTGAGGATGAAAAAGAGACTTGCGGCGCTGGTCATGGCGCTGGTGCTGGCTCTGGCGCTGACGGCCTGCGGCAAGAGCGAGGCGGCCAAGGCTGTGGACGACATGATCAACAGCATCGGTGAGGTGACAGTGGACAGCGGGAGCGCCATCACCGCGGCGGAGGAGGCTTTCGCCGCCCTGACCGAGGAGGATCAGAAGGACGTGAATCAGGGCAAGCTCCAGACGGCCCGGGATACATATGAGCAGCTGCTGCTCCAGGCCCAGGCCGACGAGGTCGTGGCGGCCATCAGCGCCATCGGTACGGTGAGCGCGGAGAGCGCCGGGGCTGTGGACGCCGCCCGGGCCCTCTACGACAGCTGTGATCCCTCGGTGCAGGCGCTGGTGACCAACGCCGGGGAGCTGGAGGCGGCGGAGAGCGCCCTCAGCGAGATCCGGGTGAAGGCGGTGTCCGATCTGATCAGCGCCATCGGCGAGGTGAGCATGGACAGCGCCGGCAGGATCGAGGAGGCGCAGACGGCCTTTGACGCCCTCAGCGCCGAGGATCAGGCCAAGGTGACCAACGCCGCCGCCCTCAGCAGTGCCGCCGAGCAGCTGGCTGTGGTGAAGAAGGCCGCCGCGGAGCAGCTTTTGGCCGGGTTCAGGAAGGACGAGGACAAGGTCCGGGGGCTGGCGTTCTACTACCCCTCCGCCTTCCCCTTCTACCCCGACGGCTGGGCCGCCGATCAGAGGAGCTTCGTCCTGCCCTATCTGGGGAAGGAGGGGGACCGGGTCTGGCTGCGCTTGGTCTGCAACTACACCGCCGACGACTGGGTCTTCTTTAAGCAGATCACCTTCGCCGTGGATGACGAGCGGTACACCAAGTACTTCAATTACTTCGACGTGACCCGTGACAACGGCGGCGGCGATGTGTGGGAGTACATCGACGTGGATGTCAGCGAGGGCAACTATGAGGAGATTCTCGGCGCCATCGCCGACTCCAGTGAGACCATCATCCGCTTTGAGGGCGACGACTACTACCGCGACTTCACCATCGGCGCCGGGGACAAGGAGGCCATCCGGCAGATGCTGACCGTGTATCAGGCGCTGAAGTAACCGGCGGCGGACGGCTGAGAGGAATGGCCGCGTTGCGGCGTGTTTGATAACAGAAGGGAGAGTCCCCATGGGACTCTCCCTTCTGTTCAGCTTGTCAAAAAACTAAAAGTTTTTTGACAAGCTACCAGCTTTCGGCCCGCAGGCCGAAAGCTGCCGCTGTGCCCGAGCCGCATAGCGGCGAGGAAATGCCCTTGGGGTGCGGCGGGTTGATTTGACGCGAAAGGAACCCCTCTTGGGTTCCTTTCACACTATCCTCCTTACCGCCGGCCCACCCTGCCGCCTTTTTTGACAGTCTGTTATCATTTTGTCTCCGGCCGCCTGCGGCAGAGGGCGTATTGGTAGGGACATAGGTCGCGGGCGGAGCAGAAGGTCTCCTCGCCGGTGATCAGGTCGGTGCAGATCCCCTCCATGGCGTCCAAGGTCACGTGCTGGGGGGCGCCGGAGAAGTTGAAGAGGCAGATCAGGGTCTCCTCTCCGGCGCGGCGGATCAGGGACAGGACGTGGGGGTTGTGGGTGTCCCAAGTGGTGACGGAGGCCTCGGGGGCAAAGCAGGGGTCCTGCGCGCGGATGGTCTCCAGCTGCCTGAGGCCGTCCCAGATCCGCTGCTGGATGGTGCCGGGGGTCCCGCGGCGCTCCGCGTTCTCCCAAGAGAAGGGGGTGCGGTGGAGGTTCCGGGCGTCGTGGCGGAGGACCGGGTCCTCCCGGTAGCCGTAGCCGTTGAGCTGGCCGATCTCGTCGCCGCTGGAGAGCATGGGGAAGCCCTTCATGCTCATCATGGCCGCGTGCATCAGCAGATCCCGCTGGATGCCCATGGACACCTGGGCCTCGTCCCCCTCGCAGGCCCCCTTCTCGATGCCGCAGAGGCTGGCGGTGGTGCCGCAGGTCCGGGCGTCCTCGGTGGCCGGGTCGTAGTTGTATCGCTCCCCACGGGCGAAGGAGCCGGGGAAGCTGCCCTCGAAAAACTCGTAGAGGTAGCGCTTGTGGGCCACCGGGTCCTGGCCGATGGTGCGGCCGTAGGCCTCGTTGAGGCCCCAGCCGATGTCGTCGTGGCAGCGGAGGTAGTTGACAAAGGCGCAGTGGGGGGGGAGGGAGTGGAGATCGTCCAGCTGGCGCTTGAGCTGGCGCACGTCGCCGCTGGCCAGGGCGCTCCACTGGGTGGCCATGGTGGAGGCGTTGTAGAGCAGGTGGCACTCCGGCTTCTCCTCGGTGCCGAAGTAGGGGGAGAGCTCCTTGGGGGCCATCACCACCTCCCCCTTCAGGATCACGCCGGGGCAGACGCACTCGGTGATCAGGCGGATCATGCGCATGACAGTGTGGACCTGGGGGAGGTTGCGGCAGGTGGTGCCCCGCTCCTTCCACAGGTAGGGCACCGCGTCAATGCGCAGCACCTCCACACCCAGGTTGGCGAGGCGCAGCATGGCGCAGACCATCTCGTGAAAGACCACGGGATTGCGGTAGTTCAAGTCCCACTGGTAGGGGTGGAAGGAGGAGCAGACGTACTTGTTCATCTCCGGCACGTAGAGGAAGCTGCCTGGGGCGGTCTGGGGGAACACATCGGGGATGGTTTTCTCCATCTCCCGGGGGATGTCCGGGTTGTCAAAGCAGATGTAGCGGTTGATATACTCCGCCTCCCCGGCCTTGGCCCGGAGGGCCCACTCGTGTGTGTCGGCGGTGTGGTTGATGACGAAGTCGAGGCACAGGCTCATGCCCCGGCGGCGCATGGCGTCGGCAAGGCGGCGCAGGTCCGCGTTGTCGCCCAGGGAGGGGTCCACCTGCCCGAAATCCTCCACGGCGTAGCCCCCGTCGTTGTCCGGGTGGGGCATCTTCAGAAGGGGCATCAGGTGGAGGTAGGTGATCCCCTGCTCCTTGAGGTAGGGAAGCCTCTCCTCCACGCCCCGCAGGCTCCCGGCAAAGAGATCGGTGTACATGGTCACGCCCAGCATCTTCCCCGCCCGGAACCAGTCGGGGTCCTTCTCCCGGCGCTGGTCCAAACGCCGGAGGGCGTCCGGGCGCTGGGCGGCGAGGGTTTCCACGGCCTGGAGCAGCGCCTCCAGGCTGGGGCGGTGGTCGTAGAGCTCCATATAGAGCCAGCTTAATTCGTCCCGCCGGTCCTTCAGACGGCGTTCAAAGGCAGTCACAGCGTTTCAGCCTCCTCTGATTGAAGAATCAATTTTATCGTTTTGATTGTTTTTTATAAATTATTCTCGTTTTTTGCGTGGTTTTACTTGAAAAGTCTGGTTGCGGGTGATATAGTATCTGTAACTAATATTATTACTATGACTTAATTTGGAGTAGTATGATTAAAAACAGGGCGCCGTGCGCCGCCGGGAGGGTTTAGAAAGGATGTGCCCGCTATGGCAGAGTTTTCCTTCTCCATTTTTCCCAACGAGAATTTCTTAGATCTGCGGCTCTACCAGTACGGGTGGGAGCAGTGCGCTCCGCTCCACTCCTTCGGCCCCTACGTGCGCAACCACTACCTGTTTCACTACATTATCTCCGGCCGGGGGTATTTAGAGCACACCGGGGACGACGGGGTCACCCGCCGCCATGAGTTACAGGCGAATCAGGGGTTTCTCATCGCGCCGGGGCAGGTGAACACCTACTGTGCCCTGCGGGACGACCCCTGGAAGTATGTGTGGCTGGAGTTTGACGGGCTGCGGGCGGCGGAGTACCTGGACACCGCGGGGCTGGGGGCCAACCGGCCCATCTACCGGCCCAAGACCGCCGCCATGGGGGAGAGCGTGCGGGACAGTATGCTCTACATCACCGCCCACTCGGACACCTCCGCCCTCCATCTTATCGGGCACCTGTTCCTGTTTATGGACGCCCTGGTGCAGTCCTCCTCCGCCAAGCGGGAGCTGCGGGGGAACCGGCTGCAGGATTTCTATATCCAGGAGGCGGTGACCTACATGGAGCAGAACTATCAGCGGGAGCTGTCCGTGGAGGAGATCGCCGACGTGTGCAAGCTCAACCGCAGCTATTTCAGCAAGCTCTTCAAGGAGAACATGGGGTGTCCGCCCCAGGAGTTTTTGATCCGCCTGCGTCTGGCCAAGGCTACGGAGTTTATGAAGACCAGCGGGGCCTCCATCGGGGATATCTCCGTCCTCTGCGGTTATCCCAACCAGTTCCACTTCTCGCGGGCCTTTAAGAAGCGCTACGGTATGTCCCCGCGGGAGTGGCGGAATCAGAATAAAGGGGTGTCCAAGTAGGGGAGCGCGAAGGCGCTCCCCTTTCAGGAGGAACGGCTATGCTGGATTTGGGAAGATTGGACCCCTATGTGCAGTGGGTTCTGCAAAAAAACGGCTGGACGCCGGGGCGGGAGTTCCCGTCGGCGGAGGCCCATATAGCGGAGA
The DNA here is from genome assembly GCA_022801715.1 of Oscillospiraceae bacterium. Lineage (GTDB taxonomy): Bacteria > Bacillota > Clostridia > Oscillospirales > Oscillospiraceae > CAJFPI01. Next base: position 678 of record JAAWSV010000093.1, on the reverse strand, counting down.
TCACGGCGCTGGGCTTCCCGGCGGTGGACTATGGGGTCCGGGTGCTGCGCTCTCTGGGCGCCCTGCGGTTTCGGGAGTACTACCCGGAGAGCTATCGGCGGCTGGTCCGGAGCTGGCGGGAGCAGGGGCTTCCCCCGGAGCGCTGGCCGGAGGCCGCGGAGATCCGGGAGGGCTGTCAGGCGGCCCTGACCGCTCTGGAGGAGCTGGGGCTGGAGGCGGCGGGGTACAAGGGGGCCACCTTCACCTTCGACGCGCTGGACGCGGCCCGGGATGTGGAGATCGTGCTGGACTTGGACACCGTCCGGCAGGTGGTCGGCGGGCCCGTTTTTCCCATCGGAACGGTGGAGCCGGACGGGATCGTCTTTGCCGCGGCGGACGGCGGCGTGTACGTGGTGTTTGACGACAGCATCTTCGCCGCGGGGCGCTGCGTGGAGGAGTTTTTGCAGGTTCTCCTTGTCCGGGGGTGCGATCCCCTGGAGATCTATCACGGGGACTGACAGGAATAAGAGCGTCTCGCCGGAAAACCGCTTCGTCGGTTTTCCGGCGAGACAGTCTGTCAAGAGAGGCGGCAGAGTAGGATGGCGGTAAGGAGGATAGTGTGAAAGGAACCCAAGAGCCACATAGGGTATGCGCCTACGCGCAGCATTCTACAGGTTGCGGTGTAATAGAACGGGCGTT
>JAAWSV010000092.1 GCA_022801715.1 Oscillospiraceae bacterium | reverse complement strand
CCACCGGAGAGGAGGAGGATCTGCGGGAGGAGGACACCCACGTGGCCGCCACCGCGGAGAAGCTGGACCTCCGGGCGCACTACGACGTGGCGGTGATCGACGAGTGCCAGATGATCGCCGACAAGCAGCGGGGCTACGCTTGGACCCGCGCGATCCTCGGCATTTTGTCCCCGGAGGTCCACCTATGTGCCGCCCCGGAGGCGGAGGATCTGCTCCTGCGCCTCATCGAGAGCTGCGGCGATACGGCGGAGGTGGAGCGCCACCAGCGGACCACCCCCTTGGTGTGCATGACCCGGACCATCGACTACCAGCGCCTCCAGCCGGGGGACGCCCTGATCACCTTCTCCAAGGTGGGGGTACTCAGTGTAGCAGAGGACCTGCGGCAGAACGGCAAGGAGCCGGCCATCATCTACGGGGCCCTGCCCTACGCCACCCGCCGCAAGCAGATGGACGGCTTTTTGGCCGGGGAGATGGAGTACATCGTCTCCACCGACGCCATCGGCATGGGCTTAAACCTGCCCATCCGCCGGATTATTTTCATGGACACGGAGAAGTTCGACGGCGTGGAGCGCCGGCAGCTGAGGCCCGAGGAGATCAAGCAGATTGCCGGCCGGGCGGGCCGGTTTGGGATGTACAACAAGGGCTACGTGGGGGCTACCCAGAATTTGGCGGTGATCCGGGCGGGCTTGGAGGCCTCGGTGCCCCCCATCGAGACCGCCGTGGCCGGCTTCTCCGACCTGGTGCTGGAGGTGGACTTCGACCTTTTGGAGGTGCTGACGGAGTGGAACCAGATGCCCACGGTGGAGCCCTATGAGAAGCTGAACATCTCCCGGTATATCGCCCTCATCACCAAGATGCGGGAGTCCGGTTTCCTCCTCACCAAGGAGCAGGAGCTGCGGGCGGCCAACATCCCCTTTGACGAGAGCGAAGACGCCCTGCGGGACCTGTTCTTTCAGCTCCTCCGCCGCTGGCAGCAGGGGGAGACGCTGGACCAGCCGGGTCTGGGGGAGGACACCCCCACCCTGCCGGAGCTGGAGCTCTACTACCGGAAGCTGGATCTGTACTTCTCCTTCGCCAAGGCCTTCGGCTGCCCGGTGGACGAGGACAAGCTCTACGACACCCGGGAGGAGGTGGCCGAGGAGATCAACGAGATTCTCCTCCACCGCCTGCGCAGCAACATCCGCTTCTGCGCCCGCTGCGGCAAGGCCCTGCCCCTCCACCACCGGGGCCGTTTGTGCGATGGGTGCTATCGCTCCAGCCGCGATGCCGCCCGCATTTTCTGAAGACGCAAAAAGGGAACCGGAAAATCCGGTTCCCTTTTTAGCTTGGAAAGCAGGCGGCAGAGGAGGGGGGTGTCAGTCCGGCTGCTGCCCATCGTGCGCCTTCCACTGACACTCCGTCAATTGCATGTCCGTGAAAACCGCCTTGAATGAGGAATCCTCCGGCGAACAGGCATAGATCCCGAATTTGATTCTGCCGCCGCCCCTGCTCATATGGCAAATGCGGATTTGACGGAAATCAATGCCATTTTCAGAACATTCGATACAATAATCATCCTCACGGCGGCTGAAACGATACCACATCAATTTGATTTTGGCGGGAATGGCAGTAGTTGCCCAGTCGGAGTATCCGCCGTTGGTTACCACGCTGCCTAAATGCTGAAAATCCTCATTTTCATATTCAACGGAGCCCTTCAGCCAGTTCTCACTGTCCAAGTACATCACAATACCGCATTGGTCAAACCGGTGATTGCTTTCGGAAAAATCCGTTTTCACTATAAAGCTGAAGAACTTTTCGTCGGTCTCCATTTGAAGCACCGGTGCGTTGTCATTGCGAAAATGGTAGTAGGTTCTCTGCCACAGATCGGTGTGCGGTTCTGTGACAATCTCTATTTTTGCGCTGTCAATATGATACCGCATCGGCTCTCGTGTCCATTTGAACTTTGCCATATCCATATGATTGTTCCCCTTCCCGCCGGCTATTCCATCCCCAGCACGATCTCGACAGCCCGCTGGATGATCTGGGGGGTGCGCTCGTAGATGTCCTCCTTCAGCACCCGCTCAGTGAGCTTGTGGAAGTCCTTCCCCCAAGGGCCGATGTTGATGCAGGGCATGGACACCGCCTCGATGTCCTCCACCGGGATGTGGTAGAGCTTTTCAAACAGGGGCATGGACCGCTTTAGGGCGTTGACGATCTCCCCGCTGTCCTCAATGCTGGTGTAGCTCAAATCGGAGATGCCGGTGAAAAAGTACTCCGAGATGTACTCCTGATCGAAGGTCTCCTTTGTAAACGCCCCCAAGCTCTCCCCTATGTCCCGGATCTCCGGAGACAGACGGGGGAAGAACAGGTTGGACACGTTGGGGTAGTAGGGCGGGATCAGCCCGTACACCACACGGGGGGACAGGTCGTCCACGTAGTCGTAGACAAAGTCCACCAGCTGTAAGCTGCACTCCAAGAGAGACAGGCGCCCGGCCCCGTTCTCCTCCGACAGGCGCCGGATCTCCCCCTCATAGGCCCTCTGGAAGTCCTCCCCATGGCTGGCGCTGGCTTCGGCGTAGAGGGTGGCGAAATCCGTCACCTTGGTGCGCCAGGGCAGGGGCCGGGGCCGCCGGCCGGTGGCGTTCTGGAAGCTGTACCAGCTGCTGTTCATCCGCCGCACCACTGCGTCGAAGCTCTCCTGACAGATATCCCGGATCTTGCTGAGCACCTCCGCCGGGGTCTGGTGGAGGGTCAGCACGCTGAGACACCCGGCTACGGACAGGGGCATGGACACGTCGTACTGGATCTTCCGGTCCCGGAGATAGAGCCAGGTGGGGGGCGGCGACGCCTCCTGACCCACCGCGTCGGAGAGGTCCATGTTCAGCTCCGTCCGCCGGACGATCTCCCCCATCACCCCGGCGGGGTTGAAGCCCTCGAACACCTTTCCCGCGTGGGAGAGGGAGCCCCGGACGTAGACAAAGGGCATCAGCTTGCCCACCGACCCCAAGGAGAACACCCCCTTGGCCGCCTCCCGGCGCTGGTGGGGTTCGGAGTTGATCATCAGGCGGTAGCGGAGGCCGTACTGTGCCTTCAGCTCCCGCAGCAGGGGGATTGCCGCGCACATCCCCGCCGACAGGTTCTCCTCGTCGGGCACCGCCAGAACAATCAGCGTGCCGGGGAGAGCGGCGGGGTCCGAAAGTACCAGCTCTCCATACCGGGCGAGGAGGGCCATCTGCACCGCGCCGCCGCCCTTCATGTCGCAGACCCCCCGTCCGAAGAGCCATGCGCCGCTGTCTATGTCCTTCCGGGCCTCCGGGGACAGGGTGTGGCGCAGCTTTTTCAGCTCCTTCTCCAGTGCCTCCGGGGAGAAGGCCAGCGGCTTGAGCAGCTTAAAATCCTCCACCGTCACCACATCGCTGTGGTGGACAAAGGCGACGGTGTCCGGCCCGCCGCCCCGGACCATGGCAAAGACGGCGGAGCGCCCGTGGGGGTCGCCGGGGATCAGCCGCTTTCCCACGTCCTCCGGGTGGGCCTGCCAGTAGGGCTGGCCGCGGAAGAAGCGCAAAAAGAACTCCTCCGCCTCCCGCTCCCCGGGGGAGTTGGTGATGCTCTCTGCCTGTACATAGTCGTAGAGGATGCGCTGAATCTCCGCGCCAATGCCGCTCAGGGACAGTTTCATGGTTTGTCAGCTCCTTATATGGGAAATTCACATGTTATGTGATATGATTATAGCAGATTTTTGGAAAGATGCAACAAAAATATGCGGCGTCAGCCCGCCCAAAAAGGGGAGCGCACAACAGGACAACCTGTTGTGCGCTCCCCTTTTTCTATTTCTCCTCGCCCTTGTTCCGGTTCAAAAACTGCCTGCGGTACTGGGAGGGGGTCATGCCGAGCTCCCGCTTGAACAGGCGGCCGAAGTACAGCGGGTCTGCGTATCCCACGAAGGAGGCGATCTCCGTAATGGAGTAGCTGCTGTTCTCCAGAAGCATCTGGGCGTTGGCCATGCGGATGGAGGCGATATACTGCTTGGGCGTCATGCCGATATACTGCTTCAGACTGCGGATAAAGTGGTTGACGCTGATGTGGTGGGCCTTGGCGTAGTCGCTGATGTTGATATCCCGGTTATAGTGCTCGCTGAAGTAGGAGATGGCCTCCACCATCATGTCCTGGATGGTGTCCGGCCGGCGCTCCAGCTGGCGGCAGATCAGCAGCAGCAGGTCATTGAGCAGGGAGGAGACCATCTCCTCGTACAGCGGCTTGCACAGCTGCAGCTCTAAAATCATCCGCTGGAAGAGCCAGCGGAACTCCGAGCGCGTCCCTGTGTAGTAGATGTGCTGCTGGTTTGTCATGCGGTAGCAGCGCAGGATCTTTTTGGCGTCGCTGCCGGTGAAATGGACCCAGAATACCTCTGGGCGGTCGGCGGCGCGGAAGATGTAGCGCTGCTCCTCCAAGGGGCTGTAGAGCACCATGCTGCCGGCTTCCACTACGGTTTCCTCCCTGCCGAAGAAGAAGCGGGCCTTGCCGCCGGCTACGTAGAGCAGCTGGTAGTCCAAGCGGCCGCGGGGCCAGTGGACGGGGATGTCGCTGGGCTGTCCACTTAGGCGATAAGTGCCGCAACTTCCCACTATTAGGGGTTTTGTGCAATCTTTTAGGTCGATTTTTGCGTTTTTGAGATAGGCGGAGTTGATATACATAGGCGCCTCCCTGCATGCCTTTTCCCCATCATGCCTGTTTTATGCAGGAAAATCAAGGGGATTGGTCAACACCGGTGATTTTCTCGCTGTTTCGGGTGATTCCTTCCATAGGATTCCCTTAAATTTTGATTTATTCCCAACTTGCCGCAGCCGCGATAAAGGGCTTTTTAGTTGCGTTTTGGCGAAAATGGGCCGGTCAGAGAGGTGATTTTATCGCGATTTTTTGCGTCTTTTGTGTGAAAAACCACGATTTTTAGGGGGTGTGTTGCAGTGGTTTGTGCAACGGAATTGGAAGGAATTTACAATTTTAGGGTGAGGAGGTGGGGGACGTCGCGCCCTACGGGTGGGGTTGACGGGGGAGTGGGAGGGTAAAAAAAGCCCGCCCCGGGTGGGGGCGGGCTTTTGTGCGTATGGTGCGGAAATGGGGCTGGATTAGCCTAAGAGCTGGAGGACGCCCTGGGGGACCTGGTTGGCTTGGGCCAGCATGGCCTGGGCGGACTGCACCAAGATGTTGTTCTTGGTGTAGCTCATCATCTCCTCGGCGATGTCGGTGTCGCGGATGGTGGACTCGGCGTCCTGGATGTTCTCCGCCATGACGCTCAGGTTGTTGGCGGTGTGCTCCAGACGGTTCTGGGTGGCGCCCAAGTCGCCACGGACGCCGGACACGTAGTTGATAGCGTCGCGGATGGTCTGGATAGCGGCGGCGGCGTCGGCTTGGTTGCCGATGTTCAGGTCAGCAATGCCCATGGCGGCGGTGTGCATGTCGCCTACTTTGACCTTCAGCTGGTTGTAGCTGTCGGAGGTGTCGCCGATCTGGAGCTGGAGGGCCTTGCTCTCGTCGCCCGCATTACCAGGAGTATAGGTCATCTGAGAAATCTTGAAGCAGGACTTCAGGCCCTCGCTGGTGGAGAGGTCAGCTTCGCCGGCGTAGCTCTCCTTCTCAACAGCGGTGAGCAGACCAGTCTTGCCGGACTCCAGACGGAAACCGGTGTTCTCCTGATTGGTCAGTGCGGCAATAGCCTTATCCACCAGCTTGGCATCATCGGCCGCCACATCAGACAGATCAATGAGAACCTCACCCTTGCCAGCCTCTTTAATCTTGCTGTCCTTGCCGACCTTGAACACATAGGTCTGGTCGCCGATGGTCAGCTTAGTGCCGTCCTGAATCTTGCCGGTCAGATCGAAGGTGGCATGGGCCATGGTGCCTTCTTTCTCAGCAATATAAGGGGTAATCTTGGTGTTGGCGTGGCCGCCGGCATCCAGACCGGTCAGCGCACCATCGGCAGCCGCAACAGAGAGAACAACACTGTTCTGTGCAATGCTGACATCCTTGCCGGCAGGCTCCTGCGCGTTGATGGCTGCACCTGCCTTGTCTGCTGTCTGGAGCTCAAACTTTACGTTGCTCCCATCAACGGTTGCCTTATAGACCAAGCCGTCAATCTCAACGCCCTGCAGAACGTCACTGGTAGCGCCATCGGCACTCTTTGTGCCCGTAACCGCCGTATCATTGGCGTTAACTGCTGCAGCAATGGCTTTAGCCAAGTCCTCGCCCTTGACAACATCCTTGTCAGCAACAGCGTCCGTGCCGTTCTTTGTGTTCACAGTAAAGTCCGTGCCGCCAATCTTAACGGTAAAGCCGTTGGTGCCCTTGGAGGTGAACTCCACGTTAGTCAGATCCACCGTGAAGGAAGGCTCCTGACGCTCCACGCCGTCCTTGTGCAGGGCATGGTCAACGGCTGTGGTGGCGGTTCCGTGAGTGGTGACAGCGGTGCCGATGTCCAGCTCGGCGGCCTCGCCCCAAGTGGTGGTGGCCTCAGTGGCTCCGGTGTCCAAGGAGCCGTCTAACAGCTTGATGCCGTTGAAGTTGGCGCTGTCGGCAATACGGTTGATTTCGGTCTTGAGCTGGTCAACCTCCTTCTGGAGGGCGGCACGGTCCACCTCGTTGTCGTAGGTGCCGTTAGCGGACTGGGTGGCCAAGTAGTCCATGCGGTTAAGCATGTCCTGGATCTCCTGCATGGCACCCTCAGCGGTCTTAACGAGGCTGATACCATCCTTCACGTTCTTCTGGGCGGCGTTCAGACCAGTGATCTGGGCACGCATCTTCTCAGAAATAGCCAGACCGGCGGCGTCGTCACCGGCGCGGTTGATCTTATAGCCGGAGGACAGTTTCTCTAAGTTCTTGGCAACAGCGGAGGTGTTGGTGTTGTAGTTGCGGTAGGCGCTCATGGCCATGATATTATGCTGGATTCTCATATCTTATCTCCTTATCATATATTGCGGCTGCGATCCTTGCGGCCGCTCCGGGGGCGTCGATTGGCCCGGCCATCTGGCCAGACTGCCCGAACCTATCGACTATCATCTATATTTCAGCCGGCCTGCGCAGACCGGGTGAAATCTTGTTACCGCGGGACACGTGTGCGCCGGTAATTGGGCTCCTTGGGGCCGTTTTGGGCGCGTACTCGTTGGATGCACGCGGGAACCTCCCCCATGGCCTCCTGCACCTTGGCGCGGCGGATGTCCATGGATTTGGGAGCCTCTATGGCGATACGGAATACGTCGCCGGTTTTCAGGACCTGGACCACGATGTCGTCGCCGATGGTCACGTAGTCGCCCTCTCGGACTGTTAAGGCCAGCATGGGTGTCCCC
>JAAWSV010000091.1 GCA_022801715.1 Oscillospiraceae bacterium | reverse complement strand
CGCCCCCGTCCTCCCGCCCGGGCTCGCCCCCGTCCTCCCGCCCGGGCTCGCCCCCGTCCTCCCGCCCGGGCTCGCCCCCGTCCTCCCGCCCGGGTGCCGCGCGGTACCCCCCAACCACCGCAGACGTGCAACAGCCCGTGCAACACCCCCCTTATTTTTTGCTGTTTTTCACTGTTTTTCAAGGTAAAACCACCTGTTTTTTCCCTTTGCTGAAGGGGCAAAAATCCAATTATCATTACAAAAAAGCACGGTGCCCTGCGGGGCACAATTAAGGAGCACCCGCCATGCCAAAAAAGAAATCCCCCACTGAGGGAACCAAAAAAGCCAACAACCCCAACGTCATGGGCCTGCACTCCGCCGTGGTGGAGCAGCCCATCACCCAGACGCTGGAGACAAATTTCATGCCCTACGCCATGTCCGTCATCCTCTCCCGGGCCATCCCGGAGATTGACGGCTTCAAGCCCTCCCACCGGAAGCTCCTCTACACCATGTACAAGATGGGCCTCCTTACTGGGGCGCGGACCAAGTCCGCCAACATCGTGGGCCAGACCATGCGCCTCAACCCCCACGGCGACAGCGCCATCTATGAGACCATGGTCCGCCTCTCCAAGGGCTACGGCGCCCTGCTCCACCCCTTTGTGGACTCCAAGGGCAACTTCGGCAAGGTCTACTCCCGGGATATGGCCTATGCCGCCAGCCGGTACACCGAGGCCAAGCTCTCCCCCATCTGCGCCGAGCTCTTCCGGGACATCGACCAGGACACCGTGGACTTCGTGGACAACTATGACAACACCATGAAGGAGCCGTCCCTCCTGCCCACCACCTTCCCCAACATCTTGGTCAGCGCCAACCAAGGGATTGCCGTGGGTATGGCCTCCCAGGTCTGCGGGTTCAACCTGGGGGAGGTCTGCGACACCACCATCGCCTTTTTGAAAAATCCGGACTGCGACCTCTCCGCCACCCTTTTGGCCCCGGATTTTCCCACCGGCGGCGAGATCATCTGCGACAGCGCCGCGCTGGAGGAGATCTACCGCACCGGCCGGGGCAGCGTGAAGCTCCGGGCCAAGTGGCGGTACGTGAAGGCGGAGAATCTCATTGAGATTTACGAGATCCCCTACTCCACCACCACCGAGGCCATCCTCGACAAGGCCGCGGAGCTCATTAAGGGCGGCAAGCTCCGGGAGGTCAGCGATATGCGGGACGAGACGGACCTCTCCGGCCTGAAGCTCACCATTGATCTGAAGCGGGGGGTGGACCCGGACAAGCTCATGGCCAAGCTCTTCAAGACCACCACCCTCCAGGACAGCCTCAGCTGCAACTTCAACGTGCTGGTGGGGGGCTCCCCCCGTGTGATGGGGGTCCGGGAGCTTCTGGAGGAGTGGTGCGCCTGGCGCACGGAGAGCGTGAAGCGGCGCATCTACTTCGTGCTGAAAAAGCGGAAGGACAAGCTCCATCTGCTGAAGGGCCTCAAACGGATTCTCTTGGATATTGATAAGGCCATCTCCATCATCCGGGAGACCGAGGAGGAGGCCCTGGTGGTGCCGAACCTGATGATCGGCTTCGGCATTGACGAGATCCAGGCGGAGTACGTGGCGGAGATCAAGCTGCGCAACATCAACAAGGCGTATATTCTCAAGCGAGTCCAAGAGGAGGAGGCCCTCCGGGACGAGATTGACGATCTGGAGGATATCTTAGGGAACCACAGGCGGGTGCGAAAGCTCATCATCGACGAGCTGGCCGAGGTGAAAAAGCAGTACGCCCAGCCCCGGCGGACCACCATTGTCTATGCCCACGAGGTGGAGGAGTACCGGGAGGAGGACGAGACGCCGGACTATCCGGTGAACGTGTTCCTCTCCCGGGAGGGGTATTTTAAGAAAATTACCCCCCAGTCCCTGCGAATGGCGGATACCCAGAAATATAAGGAGGAGGACGGCCTTCGCCAGTCCTTTGAGGCGTCCAACCGGGATGAGGTGATGTTCTTCACCGACAAGTGCCAGGTGTACAAGGCCCGGCTCTCGGACTTCGAGGACAGCAAGGCCAGCGCCTTGGGGGACTATCTCCCCTCAAAGCTGGGGATGGAGCCGGAGGAGCGGGTGGTGTTCCTCCACCTGCCCGGGGACTACACCGGGGCGCTGGTATTCTTCTTTGAAAACGGCAAGGCCGCCCGTGTGGACCTCTCCGCCTATAAGACCACCAGCAACCGCCGGCGCCTCACCGGGGCCTACTCGGACAAGAGCCCTCTGGTGGGGATTGTGGCCCTGCGGGAGGAGACGGAGCTGGCGGTCTACTCCACAGAGCCCCGCGCGCTGGTGTTCAGCACGGCGCTGCTCACACCCAAAACCACCCGCACCACGCAAGGGGTGCAGGTGATGACCCTAAAACCCAAGTATCATGTGGCCTCCGTCTGCCCGCTGGAGGACAGCCCCATTACCAACCTGGCCCGGTATCGCTGCCGTGCGGTTCCTGCCGCCGGTGCAATAGTGCGGGAGGAGGACGGAGAGGAGAAGCAGATGCAGATCCTTTGAGCCCTCCCAATAAGGAGGCGCTCCCGGCCGCTGAAGGCCCCGTGAAAATACCGCGGTCTGCCGGCCTTCGCTGGATGGAACAGGGTGGGTCTCATCCCTGCAAAAGCGTTTTTTCACTCTCAAAACAGAAAGGAAACCTCTATGACCCAGCGCCATACCCTCTTGAAGCTCCTGAAGGCCTACAGCTTGATCACCTTCGGCGCCCTGATCTACGCCCTGTCCTTTAACTGGTTTTTCCAGCCCAACCATATCGCCTTCGGCGGGCTCACCGGTATCGCCCAGATCCTCAACCGCGTCTGGCCCGTTCTGCCGGTGGGCGTGATGGTGATTGTTATGAACGTGCCCCTGTTTGTCGCCGGCGTGCGGCGGATGGGGGTGGGGCTGCTGCTCTCCTCGCTGTACTGCATGGCGATCAGCTCCATCTTTGTGGACATAATGGCCGCCGTCCACACCTTTTCACCCATAGACCCCCTCTTGGCCAGCCTCTACGGCGGCCTGACCCTGGGTTTTTCGCTGGGACTGGTGCTGATGGCCAATGCCACCAGCGGCGGCACGGAGCTGCTGGCCCGACTGCTCAAGTACCGTCTGCCCAACCTCTCCATGGGCCGGCTGTGTCTGGTGATTGACTTGGTGGTCATTGTGGCCTACGCCGCGGCGTTCCGCAGCCTGAATAATGCCCTCTACGGCATCGTGGCGCTGTATATCGCCACCATTGTCATGGATATGGTGATCTACGGCTCCCAGAAGGCGGTGCTGGCCTACATCATCAGCGACCGCAGCGGCGATATCGCCTCCGCTCTTCTGGAGCTGAACATGGGCATCACCCTGCTCAACGGTACCGGCGGCTTCTCCGGCGGCGAGAAGCGGGTGATCCTCTGCGCCATCCGCCGCAGGCAGGTGGCCATGGTCAAGGAGCTGGTCAACGAGCGCGATCCCGCGGCCTTCGTCATCGTCTGCCAGGCCCACGAGGTCTTAGGCGAGGGCTTTGCGGCCTACAACAAAAATGCTATGTAAATTCGCAAGAATCCACCGGCACTGGCGCTCCGGGCATAGAAGCGGTTCAAATCCGCCGCCGTCAGGCGGCACAATCATTCCTGATTTCACACAAAAAAGGAGGCTATTATGGCATTTGAGGCATTGAAGCAGACCCTGGAGCAAAACGGTTTCACCGTCACCGTCTGCGCCACGGGGGCGGAGGCGGCGGCGTACCTCAATCGGGTGATTGACGGGACCACCGTGGGCTGCGGCGGGTCGATGACGCTGCGGCAGCTGGATCTCTACCGGTCTCTGGGGATGCACAACACGCTCTACTACCACGGCATCAGCGAGGACCCGCAGGAGGCCCGGCGAAAGGCAATGACCACAGAGGTGTACCTGCTCTCCGCCAACGGTATTGCTGAGGATACCGGGGAGATCATCAACATCGACGGCACGGGCAACCGGGTGGCCTCCACGTTGTTTGGCCACCGGAGGGTCTACTTTGTGGCGGGGCGCAACAAGGTGTCCCCGGACTTTGCCGCGGCGCTGCACCGGGTGCGCAACGTAGTGGCTCCCAAGAACGCCCAGCGTTTAGGCTGCAAGACCCCCTGCGCGGTCAAGGCGGACCGCTGCTACAACTGCAAGAGTCCGGAGCGCATCTGCCGCGGTCTGGTGGTGCACTACCAGAAGATGCTGTCCATGGAGATGGAAGTGGTCATGGTGGACGAGGACTTGGGGTTTTAGTGAGGTAGGAGTGAGGAGTGAATGTGTCCTGAAACGCCTCGCTCCTAACTAAAAAGGGGGCTTTTATGGATTTTACTAACCTGCGAAAAGTCTTGGAGCGCAATGGCTTCACCGTCACCGTCTGCGCCACGGGGGCGGAGGCGGCGGCGTATCTCAATCGGGTGATTGATGGCACGGCGGTGGGCTGCGGCGTCTCTATGACGCTGGAGGAGCTGGAACTCTATGACTCTCTGGCGTCCCACAACACGCTGATTTACCACCGGCGCAGCGAGGATGTGGAGGCGGCGCGGCGGGCGGCTATGAGCACGGAGGTCTATCTCCTCTCCGCCAACGGCATCGCCGAGAGCACCGGGGAGATCATCAGCATCGACGGCGTGGGCAACCGGGCGGCCTCCACCCTATTTGGCCACCGGAAGGTCTACTTCGTGGCGGGACGCAACAAGGTGTCCCCGGACTACGTGTCGGCTCTGTACCGGGTGCGCAACGTGGTGGCGCCAAAAAACGCGCGGCGCATGGGGATCAAGACCCCCTGCGCGGCCAAGGCGGACCGCTGCTACGACTGCAACAGCCCCGAGCGCATCTGTCGTGGCTTGGTGGTGCACTATAAGCGGATGAAGTCCATGGACATGGAAGTGGTCCTGGTGGACGAGGAACTGGGCTACTGAGGGGGAAATTAGGAATGAAGGAATCCCGCCTGCGGCGGGATGACGGGAATAAAATCGTCCGGCGCGAGCCGGACACCACAATTCCTGACACATAATTCCTCATTCCTAATAGAAAAAGGGGGGTTTTTATGGATCGAAGGACTAAGCTGCAAAGATTCGGCCTCCTCTGGGGCGCCCTCCTGCTCCTTCTGCTGCTCACCGGCTGCAATTCCCTTTTGGAGCAGGATTACAGCTCAGTGGAGCCCCACGCCAACCGGTATTGGGAGGAGGACGCCGGCAGCGATATCCTGCGGGCGGAGTCCTATCAGGACTTGGTGAATACGCTGATGCTGCTGGTGGAGGAGCACCGGGACAGCGGGACGCTGCGGCTGTACCTCACCGATGTGGACTATGTGTCCGCTTTGACCATGCTTAAACGGGCGGTGACTGAGGTGCGCGAGGAGACCGCCATCGGCTCCTACGCCTTGGAGCGCTTGGATTTCGACATGGAGGAGCTGCGCAACAGCTACTACCAGGCGGAGCTTCGTCCGGTGTACCGGCGGACGGCGGAGGATGTGGCCGGTATTCAGGAGACCGCCAGCTCCGGCGCCATCTATGACATGCTGCTCAAGGCCTATGAGGAGGAGGTGCCCCGGCTGACGGTGCGTTACTCCTACCTCTCCGAGGAGCCGGAGGTGCTGCTGGAGAATATCCGGCTGCTCCAAGCGGAGCTGGAGGGCTTTGCCCGGCCCGCCGCAGACGGTGGAGAGGAGACCTCCGAGGAGGAGTCGGGCGAGGCGACGGAGGCGGGGGGGAGTGATTCCCCGGACGAGGCGGAGCCGCCGGAGGAGACCGGAGACGGGGAGATTGTCCCACCGCTGAAGGAGCCGGTGCTCTGGGAGGTATATTTCTATCCCCCCAAGGGACAGCGCAGTATTGTGGAGGTGTTTTTACAGCCGGAGGATGGCGTGACCCTGCCATAAAAAGAACAGGCGGGAGCGATGCTCCTGCCTGCGGCGTGGGGATTTGTACGTGTTGGCGTGCGGACAGTTTTGACAGGTGGATAGATAGATGGAGGCCTATATGTCTGATTTGACATCCATGGTGAATATCGGGCGGGAGATGTCGCGGAAGCTCCGAGCGGTGGGGATTACCTCGCCGGAGCAGCTGCGGGAGGCCGGGGCCATGGGGGCCTATCTGCGGCTGAAGAGCGTCTGCCCCCACGTCTGTCTGGTCCACCTCTACGCCTTGGAGGGGGCGGTGCGGGGGGTGGACTTCAACGCGCTGCCGGCGGAGGTGAAGAGGGAGCTGAAGGGGTTCAGCGACCAGCTCCGGTGATCAAAAATGGATCGCCCAGTCACCATAGCGGAAGACGCCGCTGCCGTGGTGAAGCAGGCCCTTTGCTTTCAGCTCCCGGAGGGCATCCCGCATACGGAGGATGATTTCCGGGGAAATATGCAGGGAGTGGTGCCCCGGAAATACCCGCCGGACAGGGAGGGCGGCCAGCTTCCCCAAGGAGGCGAGGTAGGCCTCTGGATCTGTGGAGGGGTAGTAGGCGAGGAGGGTGCCCTTGTAGACCAAGTCCCCGGTAAAGAGATAGCCGGTGGCGTCCTCATAGAAGCACAGATGCCCCGGGGAGTGCCCCGGTGTGTGGAGAACCTGGAGGGCGCGGCCGCCTAAGTCGATGAGATCCCCGTCCTCCAAAAGGTGGGAGGGAGTGCCTTGGAATATGGTGTAGGTGTCGAGCTTAAAACCCTCCGGCAGCTGGCACCGGTCGGCAGCCATCCTCCGCACAGCGTCCTCGGGTAGGGGGAATGCCCCTTGCAGCCAAGGGAGCTCCGCGGCGTGGGCGCAGAAGTCCGGGAAGTATTGATGACCGCCGATGTGATCCCAGTGGACGTGGGTGGCCACGGCGGTGACGTGCTTGTCGGTGAGGGCGGTGACAGGGTCGAGGATGTTGCAGATGCCTAAGCCTGTGTCGATCAGCAGACTGCGTGTTTTGCCGGTGAGGAGGTAGCAGTGGGTCTCCTCCCAGTGGCGGTATTCGCTGATGCAGTGGGTGCGGCGGTCAATGGGGTCGATGGTGAACCAAGGGTTCATGGGGCGCCTCGCTTTCTTAGTGGGGGGTGTGCTGAAAAAAGTGGTGGGATGGGGGGCCGGCTGGCCGATTGCGGCGGCTCCCGCCTGCGGGTGTTCTCTATTATAGCGCCCTGTGAGATTTTGTCAATTCGCTTTGAAAATAGAGGTTGACATGGGGCAAAGTATTTGGTATACTATCAACGTTCCGCGGGCGTAGCTCATCTGGTAGAGCGCCACCTTGCCAAGGTGGAGGTAGCGGGTTCGAGCCCCGTCGCCCGCTCCATCTGTAATAGGACATCCAAGATTGGGTGTCCTATTTTTTCTTTCCGCAGGACGCGAACCCGCTGCCTC
>JAAWSV010000090.1 GCA_022801715.1 Oscillospiraceae bacterium | reverse complement strand
GAAGGTAAAACCTACGGTTTTCCTTCACACATCCTTTCCCTTTTCGCTTTCTTGTGGGCATACCAGTAAAAGCGCACTTAGGTGTCCGCTCAGGCGGGCTTTAGCCCCCTTTAGGGGGCACAGCCCTTATTCGCTGCCCCCTAAGAACCCCAGGACGCGGCGCAGCTTCGGTAGACTGGTGCGTAGGTTTACTGCGAGCTTCGGACGCGGCGGCGGTAGCTCTCGCAAAGCAGATGGTACTGGCGAGCGTCCCCCCGTCTTTAGTCCTGCTATAAACCGCCGCTGCCGCTCTGCCTGCCTCGCTTCGACTTGCCTCCGAAACTTGAAGGTGGTTTCGCTGTTCGTTGTGCAGCAAATGCCGCCGTGCTTTCCGGTAATGTTGTTGTTATGCAAATCTCCGTAGGGCGCGGCAACCCGGCGCGCCGCTCTTCGTCCACCGGGATGCTCCAACAAACCACCCGTAGGGGCCGGTGTCCTCACCGGTCCACCCCCTAACACCCACCGCACCTCCAATACACCGTCCCCCGTTAATCGGAATGCCTCGGTAAACCGTGTGTAGGGGCGCACATTGTGCGCCCGCTCTATCGACGCCCGCCGCACTGGGAAGGACAGGCGCGCCGTCCCCGGCGGCTGGGGTGCTCCGATAAGCCGTCCCATATGGCCGTCCCCCGTCCGCTCTATCGCTCCAGCAAATCCGTATTTCGATACTGCACCGCCTCGGCGATGTGGCCCGCCGAGATTCGCTCCTCGCCGTCTAAATCGGCGATGGTCCGGGCTACGCGGAGGACCCGGTCGTGGCTTCGGGCCGTGAGGCCCAGCCGGTCGAAGGCCGCGTGGAGTACCCGCTCACCGGCGCTGTCCAGGGCGCAGAACTCCCCCACCATGGCCGGGGGCATGTGGGCATTGCAGGGCACGCCTGTCCCCTGAAACCGCGCCCCCTGCGCCCGACGGGCGGCGTCCACACGGGCCTTCACGTCGCTGGAGCACTCCGGCGCCTCCCGGCGGCGCATGGCCTCGAACTCCACCGAGGGCACCTGCACGTGGAGGTCCATCCGGTCCAGCATGGGACCGCTGATCTTGTCGATGTACCTGCGCACCTGCTCCGGCGTACAGCGGCACCGCCCCGAGGGGTGGCCGTACCAGCCGCAGCGGCAGGGGTTCATGGCGCACACCAGCATAAACCGGCTGGGCAGGCGGATGGAGCCCGCCGCCCGCGTCACCGTCACCTCCCCGTCCTCGATGGGTTGGCGCAGGGCCTCCAGCACATCCCGCTGGAACTCCGGCAGCTCGTCCATAAACAGCACCCCATTGTGGGCCAAGGAGATCTCCCCCGGCTTGGGGATGCTGCCCCCGCCGATCATCGCCACCGCTGACAGCGTGTGGTGGGGGGCGCGGAAGGGCCGCTGGAGCAGCAGGGGGTGCTTGGGATCGGTGAGACCCGCCACGGACCAGACCTCCGTGGCCTCCAGGGACTCCTGCCGCGTCATATCCGGCAGGATGGAGGGCAGCCGCCGGGCCAGCATGGACTTCCCCGCCCCGGGACTGCCGATGAGCAGCACATTGTGTCCCCCGGCGGCGGCAATCTCCAGCGCCCGCTTCACGTTCTCCTGCCCCATCACCTCGGAGAAATCCGGCAGGCTGGAAGGTGCCGCCGTGTCCTGCGCCGGTACCGCCTCCATCAGCGCCGCCTCCCCCCGGAGGTGACGCACCAGGGACGCCGCGTCTGCCACCGGATAGACCTCTACCCCCTCCGCCAGGGACGCCTCGGCGGCGTTCTCCTCCGGTACAAAGAGTCTGCGCACCCCCAAGCGCCCGGCGGCCATGGCCATGGGCAGCATCCCCCTTACCGGCCGCAGGGCCCCGGTGAGGGACAGCTCCCCCAAGAAGGCGCAGTCCTCCCCCGGCGGCTCGATCTCCCCGCCGGCGGCCAGCAGTCCCAGGAGGATGGGCAGATCGTAGATGGTTCCCTCCTTCTTCAGCGCCGCCGGCGCCAGATTCACGGTGATCCGGCTGACGGGGAACTTCAGGCCGCAGGCCTTCACCGCGGCGCGCACCCGCTCCCGGGACTCCCGCACCGCCGCGTCGGGCAGTCCCACCACGTCAAAGGCCGGCAGCCCCCCGGAGAGGGCACACTCCACAACCACGCCATACCCAGCAATCCCGCTGAGCCCAAGAGAACGGATGCTGACAACCATGCTGGTCACCTCACTCTTATTATAAATAATGAGGAATCCGAAATTGAGGTATCCGGCGGAGATTCACAGTGGCCGCTATCAGCGGTCAAATCCAAATCGTCCAGCTTTGCCGGGCACATTTATTTCTAATTCCCAACTCCTCATTCGTCTCAGTACAGTGACAAATCGCACATCGCCTTCCAGTAGCTTTTCCGCTTTTTCACCGCCTCCGGGTCCAAGGCCCGGAGGGTGTCCAAGAAGGGGGCGTAGAGGGATTTTTCGTGCTTGAAGATGTAGTCCAGGTCGATCTTGTCCGGGTGCCGGTCGCAGAAATCCTGCACCTTCCGGGCGAAGCCGGGGTAGAAGGCACGCCAGTAGGCCATGCTGAGCAGGTACTGGGACAGGCTGGAGTTTACATAGATGAGAATATCCCCGAAGGAGTCATGGAGCCATTTCCACACCGCGCCGGTTTTCAGCTCCACGGCGATGTAGGCCACATCCTCGCTTTTCAGCCATTCCCTGCGCTCATCGGGCGTGTTGGCGCCGCTGATCACACAGCTGCGGTTTAGGCTCCGGCTCTCACCAATAACAAGGAGCTTTTTCTTCTTGGCCTGCTCCACCCTGAGACAGCTCAGCCAGAAGACCACGCCGGGATACAGACCGCGCTCCCGCTCCTCATCCGGCGAGCGATCATCCGCGAAGCAGTCCGGAAGCCCCACCTGCGTCAAAAACGCACAGACCCCCTCCGGCAGCTTTAGCTTCTTCAATTGAAACCCGATATACCGCCCCAGCGCCGGGGCCGCGAGAAAGTCCGCATCGGGCTCCAGCCCCGTCCCCGCCGCCTGCCCCTGCTCATAAAACCGAAGCATCTCGGGAAAATCCATCCAATCGGCCCGCCCAGCCTGCTGCCCCATAAAAAGCCCCCCTCACTTTCAGTTCCTGATTCTTAATTCCCCATTGTACCACAAACCCGGCGCCGCGCAAGGCAAAAATCGACTGGTTGGGGACAAGCTGTTGATAAATCGACAAAATTTTTGCCAAGTGCGAAAAATTTGAAAAGGGACATTTACACCGCCGGGAAATCATGATATAGTATAGGACGTATGAGCACATGCTTTGAGACCGAGGGAACCCAGAGCAGTATCAATAAAACAGGAGGATGACAAATCTATGGCAAGAAAGTTCAAGTCCATGGACGGCAACAATGCCGCGGCGCACGTATCCTATGCGTTCAGCGAGGTTGCGGCGATCTATCCGATCACCCCGTCCAGCCCCATGGCCGACCTGGTGGACCAGTGGTCCGCTAACGGCCTGAAGAACATCTTCGGCACCCAGGTGAAGGTGGTTGAGATGCAGTCCGAGGCCGGCGCCGCCGGCGCGGTCCACGGCTCTCTGGGCGTGGGCGCCCTGACCACCACCTACACCGCTTCCCAGGGCCTGCTGCTGATGATCCCCAATATGTACAAGATCGCGGCAGAGCAGCTGCCCACCGTGTTCCATGTCTCCGCCCGTACCGTGTCCACCCACGCGCTGAACATCTTCGGCGACCACTCCGACGTGATGGCCTGCCGCCAGACCGGCTTCGCCATGCTGGCCGAGGGCAACGTGCAGGAGGTCATGGACCTCTCCCCCGTGGCCCATCTCTCCGCCATCAGCGGCAAGGTGCCCTTCATCAACTTCTTCGACGGCTTCCGCACCAGCCACGAGATCCAGAAGGTGGCCGTGTGGGACTACGAGGATCTGAAGGACATGTGCGACATGGAGGCCGTGGAGGCCTTCCGCAGGCACTCTCTGAACCCCGAGCACCCCAATATGCGCGGTTCCCACGAGAACGGCGACATCTTCTTCCAGCACCGTGAGGCCTGCAACAAGTTCTATGACGAGCTTCCCGCCGTGGTCGAGAAGTACATGGACAAGGTCAATGAGAAGTTAGGTACCAACTACAAGCTCTTCAACTACTACGGCGCCCCCGACGCTGACCGTGTCATCATCGCCATGGGCTCCATCTGCGACGTGACTGAGGAGGTCATCGACTACATGAACGCCCACGGCGAGAAGGTGGGCCTCATCAAGGTCCGTCTGTACCGCCCCTTCGCCGCCGACAGGCTGCTCGCCGCCATCCCCGCCACCGCCAAGAAGATTGCGGTGCTGGATCGGACCAAGGAGCCCGGCAGCCAGGGCGAGCCCCTGTACATGGACGTGGTCACCGCCCTCGCCAACGCGGGCATGAACGACGTCACCGTGGTGGGCGGCCGCTACGGCCTCGGCAGCAAGGATACGCCTCCCTCCAGCGTCTTTGCCGTGTATGAGGAGCTGAAGGCCGCGGCCCCCAAGCGCCAGTTCACCATCGGCATCGTGGACGATGTCACCCACCTGAGCCTGCCCGAGGTCCCCGCCCCCAACACCGCGGCGGAGGGCACCATCGAGTGCAAGTTCTGGGGTCTGGGCGGCGACGGCACCGTGGGCGCCAACAAGAACTCCATCAAGATCATCGGCGACCACACCGACAAGTACATCCAGGCGTACTTCCAGTACGACTCCAAGAAGACCGGCGGCGTCACCATCAGCCACCTGCGCTTCGGCGACAAGCCCATCCGGTCCCCCTACTATATCAATAAGGCCGACTTCGTGGCCTGCCACAACCCCAGCTATGTGACCAAGGGGTTCAAGATGGTCAACGACGTGAAGCCCGGCGGCGTGTTCATGATCAACTGCCAGTGGAGCTTTGAGGAGCTGTGCCACCACCTGAACGCCGAGGCCAAGCAGTACATCGCCAAGAACAACATCCAGCTCTACACCATCAACGCCATCGACCTGGCCGCTCAGATCGGCATGGGCAAGCGCACCAACACCATCCTCCAGAGCGC
Source organism: Oscillospiraceae bacterium (assembly GCA_022801715.1). Taxonomy (GTDB): domain Bacteria; phylum Bacillota; class Clostridia; order Oscillospirales; family Oscillospiraceae; genus CAJFPI01. The sequence continues at coordinate 2,739 of JAAWSV010000090.1, read as the reverse complement.
CTTCTTCACCTTGGCCAAGGTGATGCCCCAGGCCGAGGCCATCCAGTACATGAAGGACGCCGCCACCAAGTCCTACTCCAAGAAGGGCATGGACATCGTGGAGATGAACCACAAGGCCATCGACGCCGGCGCCACCGCTTTCGTGAAGATCGACGTGCCCGCCGACTGGGCCAATGCCGTGGACGAGAAGTGCGGCCACGACCTGGAGGGCAAGAGCGAGCTCGTCAAGATGGTCAAGGACATCCTCGAGCCCATCGGCCGTATGGACGGCGACAGCCTGCCTGTCAGCGTCTTTATGCCCCACGTGGACGGCCAGTTCGAGCAGGGGGCCAGCGCCTATGAGAAGCGCGGCGTGGCCGTGGCGGTGCCCGTGTGGGATGCCTCCAAGTGCATCCAGTGCAACACCTGCGCCTATGTCTGCCCCCATGCCACCATCCGCGCCTTCGCCCTCACCGAGGAGGAGGTCAAGAACGCCCCCGCGGGCCTCAACGCCGTGGACATCAAGGCCGGCAAGGGCAAGGGCGTCTACAAGTACGCCATCGGCGTCAGCCCTCTGGACTGCATGGGCTGCGGCGTCTGCGTCGAGGCGTGCTTAGCTAAGGATAAGGCCATCGTCATGGCCCCGCAGGAGAGCCAGGCCGACCAGCAGGCGGTTTGGAACTATCTGGTCAAGACCAGCAAGAAGGCCGACATGCAGGATACCACTGTCAAGGGCAGCCAGTTCATGCAGCCCATGCTGGAGTTCTCCGGCTCCTGCGCCGGCTGCGCCGAGACCAGCTATGCCCGCCTCGTGACCCAGCTGTTTGGCGAGCGGATGTATGTCTCCAACGCCACCGGCTGCTCCTCCATCTGGGGCGGTCCCGCCGCCACCAGCCCCTACTGCACTGACGCGGACGGCCGCGGCCCCGCCTGGTGCAACAGCCTCTTCGAGGACAACGCCGAGCACGGCTTGGGCATGTACACCGGCCAGAAGACCATCCGCAACAACCTGGCCGCCAAGACCCGCGCCCTCATCGAGGTGCCCCACACCTACGGCCCGCTGAAGGAGGCCGCCCAGAAGTGGCTGGATACCATGGATGACGGTGTCGCCAACCAAGAGGCCACCAAGGCCTACATCCAGCTCCTCGAGGAGAGCATTATGCCCGTGGACGCTGTTGTGGCTTTCACCTCCAGCCCCGACGCTGCCAAGGTCTTTGGCGATCAGCTGCCCCAGTTCCAGGCCCACGCCAAGGCTCTGAAGGAGTCCGGCGCCAAGTTCTGCGACTGTGACGCCTGCAAGCTGGTGGCCGAGATTCTGGCCCAGAAGGAGTACCTGAACAAGAAGTCCGTGTGGATCTTCGGCGGCGACGGCTGGGCCTACGACATCGGCTACGGCGGTTTGGACCACGTGCTGGCCAGCGGCGAGGATGTGAACATCTTCGTCTTTGACACCGAGGTCTACTCCAACACCGGCGGTCAGGCCTCCAAGGCCTCCAACATCGGCCAGGTGGCTCAGTTTGCCGCGGCCGGCAAGGAGATGAAGAAGAAGAGCCTCAGTGAGATCGCCATGCAGTACGGCTACGTGTACGTGGCCCAGGTGGCCATGGGCGCCAACCCCGCCCAGACCATCAAGGCCATCACCGAGGCTGAGGCCTACCACGGCCCGTCCCTGATCATCGGCTACGCCCCCTGTGAGATGCACTCCATCAAGGGCGGCATGATGAACTGCCAGAAGGAGATGAAGCGCGCGGTTGAGTGCGGCTACTGGAACATGTTCCGCTTCAACCCCGCCGCCGAGGGCGACAAGAAGTTCGTCCTCGACAGCAAGGCTCCCGCCGGCGGCTACCGCGAGTTCCTGCTCAACGAGGCCCGCTACGCCCGCCTGACCCGGGAGTTCCCGGAGCGTGCCGAGGTCCTGTTCGCCAGAAACGAGGAGGCGGCCAAGGAGCGCTACGAGCATCTGATGAAGCTCACTGAGCTGTATAAGGGTTAAGCGCAGCGCGAAATTAAAAACCGGTCCCATGGGACCCCCGTGTGCCGCGCACACGGGGGTCCTTTTCCTCAAAAAAGAGGGCTGTTTTCGCGTGTTTTTTGACAAAAAACGGGGAAATTCCCCTGTTTTTGAGGGGTGTGTTTGCATCGAAACAGGCAACTTGTTGCACGCCCGCCAGAGCAGCGGTGGGAGGCGGGGGGGCGTTTTACCGGGGATTTCCGGTGGACGGACCCGGCGCGCCGGGGTCGTCGCGCCCTACGGGGTTGGATTACCGGACATAGTTCGTGAAAACAGGTGTAGGGGCGCACATCGTGTGCCCGTCCTTCCCCGGCGCGGTGGGTGTCGATAGAGCAGGCGCACGATGTGCGCCCCTACGGGCGGTATGCCAACACCATTAACAGGCACGGCGGCATTTGCCGCACTACGAACAGCGAAGCGACCAACAAGTTTCGGGGGCAAGTCGAAGCGACGGAGGCAGAGCGGTAGCGGGCGCTCACCGAAAGGGGATAGACGGGGGTACGCTCTCGGGACACCTTCTGCTTTGCGAGAGCTACCGCCGCCGTGGGGGGCGGTAAGGTTGGACGAGCGCCGGTCTGTCGAGGGGGCGTCGCGGCCTGGGGTTCTTAGGGGGGAGCGAATAAGGGCCGTGACCCCGCAAGGGGGCTAAGGCCCGCCTGAGCGGACACCTAAGTGCGCTTTTACTGGTATGCCCACAAGAAAGCGAAAAGGGAAAGGATGTGTGAAGGAAAACCGTAGGTTTTACCTTC
>JAAWSV010000089.1 GCA_022801715.1 Oscillospiraceae bacterium | reverse complement strand
CTTTCGCGTCAAATCAACCCGCCGCAGCGACAAATTTCGGCCCGCGGTCGAAATTTGCCCTCAGCTTGTCAAAAAACCTTTTGGTTTTTTGACAAGCTGGAAGGGGGCTGCTTTCGCAGCCCCCTTAGCTTTTGGGAGGACGCCGCAGACGGCGGCGGGGCGGCTAATAGTAGGCCACCAGAAGATCTACCACGGTGCCGTAGCTCTGTACGCCGGCGGTCTGGCCGTATCCCTTGAGGAGTGTGTCGTAGGCCTTCTGGCTGACGGTATCCACCGGGGATTCCCATTTTTGCCAGTACAAGCTGTTGTTTCGGATATCCAACAGCACCTCCTCGTCCAGCTGGCCCCGCAGTGTCTCCCACAGTGCCCGGTCCGCCCGGTAGAGGGCGTTGGACAGGTGGACGTACCCGATGAGATAGCCGGAGTACACGTAGGCCGGAAGGCCGCAGCGGGTGGAGACGACGATAGAGATGAAATTACACTCCTGCTCCGAGGCGAAGCCCCGCTGATGGGCCAGCTCGTGGACGATGGTGGAGGGCAGATACGCCTCCGGGCTGTCCACATTCAGCACCGACTCCCCGGTGAAGGGGGCGTAGTAGCCGGTGAAGCCCATGGCGCTGAGGAGCTGGGAGAACAGCATCCGCTTGGGCGTCCGGTCCTGACGGGAGAGGAAGGGGAACTCCTCGTAGACGCAGGGGTAGATCTCCGTGCTGTGGGCGAAGATCTCGTCCCGGCTGACGGCGAAAAGACCGTTCTCGTCCCGGGGGACCTGGCGGGAGGCCAAGTTTACCTGCTGGGTGAAGTAGGCGGCCACCCGGTAGAGCTCCTCGGTGCTCACCTGCTGGGCGCGGATGCCGCTCTTGTCCTGAAAGCCGTCGGCGTAGTAGTTGATCCCCCAGGCCAGACAGAACCAGTCCAGGGCCGTCAGCGCCGCGCAGAGCAGGATCAGAAGGCGGCGGCAGGCGGTGTCCCAGCGGCGTCCCTTGGCCCGGCGGATCAGTATCGCGGAGCGGACGATGTGGACCATAACCCACACCCCGGCGGCTATGTACAGAAGCTCCGCCAAGGGGATGGGTATTAGGTAGCACACCGCGCCTATGGCGTTCTTTGCCGGCTGGGTCACGTAATCCACCAGAAAGGTCATCAGGGGCTGATGGCCGCGGGTCAGGAGAAACAGAGCCAGCAGGAGTCCGGCGGCGGTCAGCCAGAGCAGCAGGGGCCTGTGGCGGCGGAAAAAGGGCTTCATGGTTCCCTCCTCTTTCCGGTGAGCCGGCCCAGAAGGGGCTCGAAGTCCACGCCCTCCCGGGGGGGCAGGTCCTCCGCGGCGGTGCGCGCGGCACAGTCCCGGACGAACTTCGCCGCCCTTTGGGCTGCCCGGGGCAGGGGATCGCCCTGGAGGAGGGCGCCGGTGAGGACGCTGGCAAACAGGTCGCCGGTGCCGTGGAAGGCCCGGCCCACAAAGTCCGTCTGGACGAAGGTGACGGCGGCGGTGTCCCGGTCAAAGCAGGCTGCGCCGGTCTGGCCGGGGGTGAGGCTCACGCCGGTGAGCACCACGGAGCGCCGGCCGTCAAGGCTCAGGGCCTCCGCTGTCTGGCGCAGGGCGGCCTCGCTCTGGTCCAGATGGTCGTAGGGGACGTTCAGGAGGAGGGCGGCCTCAGTGCGGTTGGGGACGATCACGTCGGCCTCGGCGGACAGGGCGGCCATGCCCGCGCACATCTCCGGGGTGTAGGTGCGGTAGAGTCTGCCGTTGTCGCCCATCACCGGGTCCACGATGGATAGGGCGCCGCCGGTGCGGGCCCAGCGGAGGAAGTCCGCGGAGAGGGCCATCTGTCGGGCAGAGCCCATGAAGCCGGTGTAGACGGCGTCGAAGGGGAGATTGAGCCGCCGGTAGTGGTCCATGGCGCCGCTGAGGGCGTCGGTGAGGTCCAGGAAGGTGTTGCCGTCGAAGCCGCCGGTGTGCGTGGAGAGGCAGGCGGTGGGCATGGGGCAGCACTGAACACCCATGGCGGAGAGCACGGGCAGTACAATGGTCAGCGAGCACCGGCCGAAGCCGGAGAGGTCGTGGATGGCGGCGGTAAGTGGTGTCCTGGTCAATATCGTCATCTCCTACAAAAATTGGGGTGGAATTTTTTATATTATAATCTGAAATTGCCTCTTGTTCAAGTGGAAATTCTATGGTATACTATCATCCGTGGCAAGTGAGAGGCCGATCCTACCTGCGGGTATGGTGGAATTGGCAGACACGCCAGATTTAGGTTCTGGTGGGCGACCGTGCAGGTTCAAGTCCTGTTACCCGCACCATGTTCTCCCTTGTCCGCAAAAAGTTGGAGGCTTAGCTCAGCTGGTTAGAGCGCATGCTTCACACGCATGAGGCCACTGGTTCGAGTCCAGTAGTCTCCACCAACAAAATCCCTTAGAGCCGCAAGGCTTTAAGGGATTTTTTGTTTTTCTCACTCGGATGAACCCTTTTTCACTTGTAAGTAGTTTGTAAGTTTTTCCATCTCCGCCACCAGCTCCTCTGGGTTGCTGTGGGCATAGATCTCCACGGTGGTACTGTAGTTGGCGTGGCCGATCACACGGCGCAGGATCTCCGGCTGGATCTTGGCCCGAACGGCCAGACTGGCGAAGGTGTGGCGGGTACTGTGGGGCGTCAGGGGACGGATGCCCAGCTCCTCCAGCGTCCGTACATAGTCGCGGCCTCGGAAGTTCTCCGCTGTGCGGTTCCCGGTGTAGCCGGCAACCAACCGCTCCCCCGGATGGCCGCGGTCATAGAAATACTGGATGTGGGGCCGCGCCGGCGTTAGGATGGGCACAGTCCTTTCCTTCCCTGCCTTGGTCTTGGAGCCGCCGATCAGGTAGCCCTGTTCCAAGTCTACCGCATCCCGAGGGAGCTTGAACAGCTCCCCGATCCGCAGGCCGGTGTAGATGAGAATCAGGATCAGTTTCACCGCCTCAATCTCTGCGTGGGCCTCTAAGGCGGCGATTTCCTCATCTGTGAAACTTTCCCGCTCCTCGGGGGCATCGCCATAGAGGCGGACAAACTGGGCATAATTTGTGGTGATGATGTCCTCCCGCATGGGCCACTTGGAGAGCTGACTGGCCAGCTGCTTGACCTTGTTGGCGCTGCTCAGAGAGAGGCCGGCGTCCTCCGTGTCGTTGATGATCCGCTGGTAGTCGGCGGTGCGGATCTCCCGCATCTTTCGGTCCTTCAGCGTCTGGACACGCCGCCAAGCGGTCCGGTACATCTCCTGTCCTTTTGCGGTGAGCGTGGGGAAATGCTCCGCGCGCCAGCAGGCATGGACCTGCTCCACGGTGTAGTTGTAGCTGTCCCGCAGCTCCCGGCCCGATAGACGCTCCAGTGCCGTCAGGGCCTCGCACTTGGTGGGATAGTAGCCGATGTACACCCCGTCCCGGACCGCCGCCCAAGGCCGCCTGCGGCTGCCGGGGAGCTTGTAGACGCTGCCGCTGCCGTTGGGCCGCCGGGAGTGCTTCCGGCTGGGTGCCGGGGCAGAGGTCTGCCGCTTGCCGCAGAAGTTGCAGTATAGGCTTTTGTCCGGGATCTCCCGGTAACAGCGAATGCACTGCATAGCGGTCCTCCTTTGTTCATATAAAACGCATGTTCGATAATCGGGCGGATAGAAAACCGCCCCGCGCAGGGGCGGCTTTTTGTTGTGTCCAACTCGGACACGTCATTTTGTTTTTCGCTGATCGGGCCCCCAAGGGGCATGGCGCCCCGGAGCTGGGGAATTGTGGGCCGCAATTTATTATCTGTTGGGCTCTGTCAGCGAGCGCATTTATTACATGGGGTTAAGCCGCGGTTAAGAGCATCGCTCAATGTAGATGGATAGTAGCTACCGCCATTGCAGGTGCTGCTGTAATGATATTTCTTGCCAGTCCTTGTAACATAGACAGTTTGCCGGTTTGAAGCATTGCTTGACTGAGTAGAACCCGGGCGGTTTGTAGAACTTGGCTGCTGGGAGGTGTTGGGGGAGGTTGTGGGCCTTTGGTAAGTATTTTGTGATGTGTGATCTAAGGTTTCAACAAAGATGCCACCGGCCCAGCCTTCTTCGGGGAAGTAATCATAATAAATGAAGCCTATCCGAAGGAAATCCCCAATTTTGTAAGAATCAAAGTCCATTTTCAACAGGTTATCAAGAAGAACAATAGAACCATCATCTGTTTCTAACAGTAGACAAGGATACTCTGATCCATCCGATTCTATCTTATCAAGTGCGGTGATTTTTCCTTCGGCATATAAAAAGGTGCCGGCCATCTGATTTTTTATAGCAAGGGTATTGTATATCACTTTCGGCGCTTTCATATACCCATCATAGAACTCTTTGGATGGGATAGAGGGGTCGCGATTGCTGACAATCACCTTGAATTCGTTCATATGTTTTACATTTCGCGAATCACTGGAGAGAGCAGCATACCCGGTTTTTAGGAGCTTTTTATTTAACATCTCCCCTTCAGAATACACATAGGCCAGCAGGCGGCCATCCTGATCCCGCTCCTGTACATCGAGCTCCAGCTCCACTTGTTCATCCGACAGATATATTGTGACATACTCTGACGCGGCAAATCCAGCATCTGTATGCTTACCGCTGACAGGCTCCATAATTTCCGGTGCATCCACACCAATCAACCGCACGGTTTCTTCAACACCATCCCTGTTGACAACGATGGTATCGCCGCTCACCACCCGCAGCACGGGGTAGAGCTTCGTCACGATCCGGGCGGAGCTGGTATCGTAGTCCCAGAATACATCTGCGCCGAGAACCTGAGAGATGAAGGCCAAGGGAACCATAGTCCGTCCGTTAATGATCTGAGCCGGGACATCCAAGGCAACAGGCTGGCCGTTTACATAGGCGGTCTTATTGCCAATCTGAATCTGAACGGAGACGCCATCCTTTCCTCCTGTGGCCGTCTTGGTGGCATTGTCCCAAGTGACGTTGGCACCCAAGGCCTTGAAGATAGGGGCGAGGGGGACCATAGTCCGCCCATCAACGATCTGAGCGGGGACGTCTGTTTCCAATTCGCTGCCGTCTACATAGACATCAACCGCACTGGCTGTGACCGAAAGCAAAAGAGCCGCGAAGAAAACGATACATAGCTTTTTCATCATTTCACCTCATATAGTCCGCTTATTTGATGTTCAATAAATCTAAAGGGATTTTGTTAGAATTCTGAGAAGGAACCCAACAGAGAAAAATGATGGTGCCAAAAAAGCCCCGACTAATTTTAACAAAATGTTTTCTTGGAAAAACAGGAGGAACAAACAACCCGCAATGATATAAAAAATAAGTCCAACAATCTGTAAAAACTTTATTTCTCTGCCGGATTGTCTGCTAAATTCTTCGGCGGAGCTGGAGGGCGCCGCCTGCTCTAAGGAGGCGGAATGGGGCTTTTTCATATCAGACAACCCAACAGATGTCCTGTTGTATATCTTGTTATAAGCCGCCTTTTGGGGGTCATGGATAACGCCTACACCTTTTTTCCCGTATAAGGGATTTATAGCCTTTTTGACGGCGCGATTCATTCTACCTGTAGTTCTCGCAGAAAATGACCGCTTTGGGGATGGCGTCCTGATTCCATACTTCATTAGCTACCCCCCTCTTTCTCTATTGCATTTCCTCAACTGTCTGGTAATATGCCAGCGCATCTCTCATAAAAGGCTCTGGTACGTTAAAATACTCGGCCATCTCCCAAGGCTCCCGGTACCCTCGTTGGTAGGCGGTCCACAGCTCCTCCCGAGGGACCAGCTTCTTATAGGCCCAGCGGTCGGCCCGGATCTCGTGCTTCCGACGGATGTCAAGTGCCGCGTATTGGTTGTAAAAGCTGCCGGTTTCACAATGCCCCAGCTCGTGGGCCAATTTGATTTTTTCTTCTGTCTTGGTAGATATATGCCATGGGTCTAAGGCAATGGCACAGCTCCCATCTATGCAACAGATTGAGAGGGACTCTGTAGCGCCTAAAACAGCCCAGTAAACGGAAATGTCGGCGTCTTCAGCAATGGCGTACAGATCCGATAAATCCATCATTTCTCGCCGCCCTTCTCTCGCCGTTTTTGCTCAGCGACAAAGGCGGCGAAATTTTTGACATCCTGCCACATGGCGTCCAGCTCCTCGGGGGTGAGGTCCTGATCTCCGCCCCAGAAGGCGGCCTTGATAGAATCGTCAGAAAGCGATGCAGTTTCTATGTCTTCAATAGTCCGCCCTGTTGCAGCACCAGAAAAAGTTACAGACCCTAAAAGCTCATCTGTCGTGATCCCAAAAATCTCAGCCATTTTCACGATTGCTTCGGGATTGGGAGAGGCTTCCTCACGCTCCCATTTGCTGACGGCTTGTGCACTGACAAAGAGCTGAGCTGCCAACTCTTTTTGCGATATTCCTTTTTCTGTTCGTATAGCCTTTAACCGCTTACCCAGCAATGGATTCACCGCCTCCTTTCCCCCACAGAATACAACTTACAGTTGATATTTTCAAGAGACTTTCAAAAATTTGTCTTGACATCAACCAAAAGTAGAGATATAATCCAAACAAAATCAACCTTATGTTGATAATCGAGGGAAAGGAGGAGAAAATGAACAACATAAAGTTGCTCCGTGAGAGGTGCCGGATATCTCAGTGCGCAGTTGCCCGTGAACTTGGTGTGTCGCCTCAAGCAGTCAGCAAATGGGAGTGTGGGGAGTCCATGCCGTCGAGCTCGCTGCTTCCCAAGCTGGCAAATATCTTGGGCTGCACCATCGACGAGCTGTTTGGCCGCGACATTGCGGCCAGCTGAGAAAGGAGGCACTACCATGGATGACACACGCAGGGAGGAGCTGACAGCCCTCTGGAACGAAGAGGCGGACGAGGAGTGGCGGGAGGAGCTCACCGCCGAGGAGCGTGATTTTTTGGCCGGCTTGGACAAACAGTACCGCCGTGGGCTGCTGCGGATGTGCGAGGATGCCCTTACAATGGACCTGATCCGCCGGCGCTTCAAGCCTACGGCCATCGCGGAGGTGACGGCCATGCGGGGCCACTGCCGGCTGCGGCTGAGGACCGGGGAGCTGTACAACGCGCGGTTGTCCAAGCAGCGCACACTGCTGCTTGAAGCCGTGGACCCGGTCTGCTGAGGGGAGGGGATGCTATGACCAGAGAGGAGCGCCGCAGGGGGCGGCGGAGGTGGCTGATAGCCCTGCTGATCACGGCGCTGGTGCTGCTGTGCTGTGCCCTATCCCGGTGCGGCGGCGCGCCAGAGCCGGGGATCAGCGCGATGGCTATCGCCATGCGGTGAGGCTATTATACCAAAGACAGGAGGAAAAGACCATGTCGATGTACAGCACGAATATCTATAAAGCGGCTCGAAAAAGGGCCGGTTTGACCCAAGAAAAGGCCGCCGCGTCCATGGGCATCTCGGTGGAGAGCCTGAAGGCCTACGAGCGGTATGACCGGCTGCCGCCTATGGAGGTGGTGGACTGGATGTGTACCGTCTACGACGCCGACTACTTAGCCATCCAGCACCACCGGGTGTCCTCCGGGGCCGTACAGGTGGTACCGGAGGTGCAGGTGCTGGACCTCCCCTTGGCGGCCATGCGGATTGTCAACCGGGTACAGGCTTTTGCCGAGGCCCATCGGGACCGGGAGCTGATGCGGATTGCCGACGACGGTATCATTGACGAAACCGAGCGGCCTTTGTTCGATGAGATCATAGCGGAGCTGGAGGAGCTGGTGAAGGCGGCCTATGAGCTCAAGTACAGCCAAGAAACGGGGAAGGAGGTACGGGTATGATCGACCGGGGAAGGCCGACACTCCGTAAGGAAGTGTCGGCCTTGGGCTAACCTGTAAAGAAATTCTATCTATTTGGACGGCGTAGTTGTGGCTATGCCGTCCTTTTC
>JAAWSV010000088.1 GCA_022801715.1 Oscillospiraceae bacterium | reverse complement strand
CGAGCAGGTGGAGCAGGGCATTGCCCTGACCCTGACCGCCGGCGGCAAGGCGGTGGAGAACGTCCCCGGCGGCGTGACCCTCTCCGTCCCGGCGGCGGATGCCGGCCCCGGCACGGTAGCCGTGCTGGTCCATAAGGACGGCACCCGGGAGACGCTGCGTAAGAGCATTGTGGAGGACGGCAAGGTGAACATCCCCCTCAGCGGCTCTGCCACAGTGGAGATCGTGGACAATAGCAAGAGCTTTGCCGACGTCCCGTCCACCAACTGGGCCGCTGACGCCGTGGCCTTCGCCAGCGCCCATGAGCTGTTCAGCGGCACCAGCGCGACCACCTTCAGCCCGGACCAATCCATGAGCCGCGGCATGCTGGCAACCGTGCTCTACAGCCTGGAGGGCCGGCCGGATCAGACGCTGACCATGCAGGACCTGACAGACGGATACAGCGACGTCAGCGGCGACGCGTGGTATGCCGACGGCATTGCCTGGGCCGTGGAGAACGGCATCGCCAGCGGCTATGGCAACGGCCAGTTCGGCCCCAACGACAGCATCACCCGGGAGCAGCTCGCTGTCATGCTGTGGAAGTACGCGGGCAGCCCCAAGGCGAGCGGTCAGGACCTCACCTTCACGGACGCGGATCAGGCCAGCGGCTACGCCCGGGAGGCCCTGAGCTGGGCCGTGGAGAACAACATCCTCAGCGGCTACGGCGATGGCCAGCTTGTCCCCGGCGGAACGGCCACCCGTGCCCAAGCGGCGCAGATGCTGAAAAACTTCATGGAGAACACCTGAAAGAGTCCTCCATGGCATCCCCTCTAACCCCTATGGAAAAACCGCCCTGTGCCAGAAATGGCACAGGGCGGTTTTCTATTTGGTTGGTTTTTTATCCCCCTTCGGGAACGCCCCGCCGACTACCTGCGCACAGGCGGATGCAGATCCCAATCGGGGAAACAGCTGGCGAAGCCCTCCAGGTTCTGGGTCAGCATGACCTTCTCCATCTTCTTCAAGTCGGAATCGTCCTGCCCAAACAGAGCCTCCAGCTCGTCAAAATCGCTCAACCCATCAAATCCCATTGTATCTGCCATACTATATCTCCTCCAACATCATTTGGCTTTTTTTACGCCACCACATCCCGGATCTGCTGGCTCTCAAAGGAGCGCACCATGGTCCTGGCGTGCTCCCACTCCCCCAGGGCCGCGGCAATCCGCTGTTTCCCCGATAGAATCCGGGCGTCATACTCCTCATTGGTCCGCAGGATGTTTTCCGCCATCCGCTTGCCGGCGCCGGAGGCGCCGAGGTAGCAGAGCAGCGCTCCCACCAAGGCCGCAATGCCCAGCGGCTGGGCCACAAAGAAGCCGATGACGCCCAGGACGGCTAAAATGTGCGCCGCCGTTTTCCACGTCTGGGGGTTCTTCTGGCGCACGGCCTGTAGCGCGGCGGCCCGCCGCTGCTCCATGTGCCGCTCAAAATCCGCCTGCAGTGCGGCATTGTTCCCGCTGTCCACAGCGGCCCCACGCCAGTCCTCAATCTCCAAGGTGATCTGCTGGGGGAAGGTGGCCTTCTTCTCGGTAATGTAGTTGGTAAAGCCGCTGCGGATGTAGCTGCTCAAGAAGGACACCGCGGTCTTTTTTTCCGAGGGGCGGACGTTCTCCTTCTCAATAATCACATTTGTCATCTGGCCGATAAGGTCAATGGTCTCCTCCGCCAGCCTCCGGTCCGCCGCCAGGATGGAGGCCCGCGCCGCGGCGGTATCCCCGTCAAAATGGCGCACCGCCATCAGGTAGCGCTCCTCCTTGCGCAGAGGCTCCTCCTTGTCGTCACAGCGGCTGATCAGCGTGACCAGCGTCTGGTCGATGTCCTTCTTCAGCTTCTGCTGGTCCACCTCCACGTGCTTCATCTGGGAGAAGTTGTGGGCAATCCGGTCCACGGAGTTGATGCGGCTGATATAGTCGTAGATCTCCCGGTACTCATGGACGCAGTTGCTCATCTGCGGGAACTGCCCCTCTAAATCCACGGTAAAATCCACGCAGTAGGCGCGCCACTGCTCCGCCTGTCTGGCCTCAAAGTCGCTGCCGCTGTTTTGAATCTCCTGCATCCACTTTGCCACGTAGTCGTCGCACATATGCTTCTCGTCCGGGCCGAACACCCCGTTGAGATAGGCGTTGAGATAGGTAAAATTGGACTTGGTAAAGTTGACGGCCTTCTGCTTGGCAAAGTAGATGGACAGCCACTCATAGCAGGTGTCGGTGCGGTTGCTCCGGCGGCAGATCAGCGCCATGGCCAGTGCCGTCTTCTCCTCGTCCCGCTTCACCGCCTCGGCAATGGCCCGCTCGGCCAGATCCCGGTCGTTGCCGATCCAGGCGGACACCGCCACCAGGCAGGGGGCCAGCCAGTAGTCCGGCGTGGAGAGCATCAGCTCCTCCGTCACCTGGGAGATGGTGGTCTTTTTCACCAAGGCCAGATCCGTCGCCTGCAATACACCCAGCATGGTCTCGCGGACATTTTTGTAGCCGCCGAAGTTCTGCTCCAGCTCCTGACGAACCCGAACCAGCTCCGTGGCCGCCTTTTGCAGCGCCGCGGTCCTTTTGTTCTCATTGACAAACCGCTCAAAGCTGCTCTTCAGCTCCTTCAAATCTTGGTTGACCGCCGCCAGCTCGCTGCTGACATTGTCCAGCCGATGGTTGGCCTGGGAGACCGAATTTTCAATCCGGCTGGTGGCCGCGGCCAGTGTGTCTATTCTGCGCTCTATCCCGCTGAGATTGATGTTGACCGATGTTGGTGAAGCCATACACACGCCCTCCTCTTTCTATTCAATGGGAGCCTGTAACACAGGCAAAAATCCTCCGCTCTCCAGCGTCTCGGGCCTTGCTACAGGCCCCTACTGCATCCCCGCGTCCATCCGATATTTTTCGCACTTCTTCTGATAAACGCCCAAAAACTTCCCCCGCAGTTCCCCGTCCGCCATGGCGGAGATCACCGTGCCTACGTCCGCCATATAGTGGTCATAGAAATACTGGGCCTTTGCCTTCAAATAGAAGCTGTCGCCGCTGTAGGGAGAATCCGGGTTGGTATCAATGGCCTTCAAAAGCGCGAAGCAGGTCTTTGGTATGCCGCAGTGGGCGGCCAGCTCCTGATACATTTCGGCCAGCTCCTTTGTCAGAAACGCCGCCGAGGGGCGCCTGCTGATCAGGTAGGGACACAGCGTGTCAATAAACTCGCACAGCTGCTGGCGGTCCTCCGCCGACTGCATATTGACTGCGATCAGCTGGATGGTATCCTCCTCATAGTCCGCCAGACTGTACGCGGAGGACAGCAGCAGGCCCCGCAGATCCGTCACCTCGTCGTACTCCAAGGCCACATCCCGGATCTGCTGGAAGAACCGCCGCATCGCGTCCGTCTTCCGTGCGGTAAACTCGTCGTAGTAGGCGAGGATATACATGGCCGGCGCGTTGTCCATGGAGATGTTCAAAACCTCCATGGCATAGTGCCGCGCATCCTCCAGCTTCCCCTCCGAGAAAAAGCGGATGGCGTTGCGGCGGCTGAAGACCACCTTCCCGTTGGCGTTCAGCGTCGCCCGGGAGTAGTACTCCTCCTTCCCGCACTGGTTACAGAGCAAAATCCTCCGCTTTGGATCAAATGTTACTTGGGAGCTTCCGCAGCCGTGGCACTGCATTCCCTCCATATCCATTGTTATCACCCTCTATCCTATTGCTGTTTTCGTGTGCTCATCGCGCCGAGGCCGCGGCGGCGCTCCGTGCCCGCCAGATGTGCTCCGCCTCGTGGAGCTTCTCCTGTACGAGGGAGGGCTCCCCGCCCTGGGAGAGCAGCGCCAGCAGCTCATCCAGCAGTCCCTCCATCTGCTTTTCCCGCTCAAAGGTACTGCCCGTGGTGATGTTGGAGCTGTAGTCCACAGCCTCCTTCAGCTTCAAAATCCGCTCCCGCACGCCCTGATCCTCCGCCAGCGCCAGCATAGCCCCCAGCTTCGCCGAGAGCTCCGCCGTGAGGGAGAGCTTCTCCTCCGTGCGCTCCAGCTGCGCGGAGAGCCGCTGGGCGCTCCGCTCCGCGCCGATGACCAGCGCCAGATAGCCCACGGCAAGGACAGCGTTGCCAAGCAGCAAAATCGGATTGAATCCGCCCAAATAGCGCAGGATAAGCCAGACATTCAGGGCCATCGCCGCCGCCACATAGCCAAAGGTAAGACAGATGGAGAGGGCGCCCGCCTCCTCCGCCTGTCTTGCGGAGGGGGTCCGAAAGAGCATCAGGTACAGTATGGCGACCACCGCCGCGGCCAGTCCGCAGAGCATGGCGCCGCTGTGGGGGAGCAGTCCCGCCACTGTGGGGACCGTTAGGCGCCAGATACACCCCGCCGCGGCAATCAGAAGTGCCAGCAGCTTTTTATTCGACAGTTTCATCCCTGTATCTCCTCACGGTCAGATTTTCGTCCCGCACTCCGGGCAGAACTTGGCGCCGGGGGCCAGCTCCGTCCCGCAACTGGGACAGGCGGACAGCATCCGCCGCCCGCAGCCGGAGCAGAACTTGGCACCGGGGGCCAGCTTCTCCCCGCATTCCGGACAGACCAGCCCGGCAGGCGCCAGCTTTGTGCCGCAGCCCGAGCAAAACTTGGCCCCCTCGGCATTCGCCGCGCCGCATTCCGGGCACACCGCCTGTCCCGCCGGCGGCGCGGCAGGCTGGGACGGCACGGCGGCAAGGGTCTGCTGGGCGATGGTGTTCATGCCGGCGCCGAAGGCCCCGCCTACACCGAAGCCCATGCCAAGCCCCATCCCGGCCCCCATCAGGCCGCTCCCCTCGTTCTCCGTGGCGGAGCGCATAATGTCAAAGGACTGCTCCTGCTGATAGGTGAAGCCCTCCCGCTCCCGCATCCGCGCCCGGGCGGCGGACTCGATATCCATCGAGGCGGCGGAGCCCTCCGCCTCAATCTGCCGCCGCTTGCGCTGGATCTTCGCCTCGTTGATGATGCGCAGATCCTCGTCGGGGACGTTGATGTTGTGGAAGGAGAAGTTGTCCAGCGTCAGCCCGAAGTCGTCAAAGTGCTCTACCAGCGCCTCATAGATCATCCGGGAGAAATCGGAGAGGTAGGCGCTGATCTTCAAGACGCCGATCTGCTCGCGGATGATCTGGTTTGCCAGCAGATTGGGGACGTACTCCAGAATTTTGGCGCGCATGAAGGAGATCAGCTCCTCCCGCGTATAGTCCGCCCGCGTCCCCACCACCTTTTGCAGGAATTTCCTCGCCTGGAGCTCGGCCCGGCTGGTGTCAACCTGCTCAATATGGGCGCCGAAGAGCCCGTAGGCGCGGACGTGGACATTCACATCCTCCTCGGGGTCCACCACCACCACAGGCGCCTGGGTGCCCCAGGACAGCTCATTCATATAGGTGGTGTTGATGAAGTACACCGTGCTGTGAAAGGCCGACTCTCCCCCTGTCAGCGCATGGGAGATATTCCGAAAGGGCGCAAAGCGGCTGTCCCCGGTCTCCAGCTTGATCTTGCAGGGCCCCATAAAGGTGGTGAGCTGGGCAATCCCCGTCCCATCGTCGCCCAAGGAGTTTCCGACGTTCATATTGTTTGTGAAAACCGCCATCTGGGACGGCGCAACAATCAGATAGGAGCCGTTGGGGAAGTCCTCGTACTCATACTTATGGACAATCACCGAGGCCGCCCGGTCCGATTCCGGTTCCCATTTAATGACGTCAACAGAAAACGCCCCTAAAATACCTGAATGCTGTTTTTCCTTTGGGTTGCTGCTTGTAAACAGAGCCACTTGAAAAATCCCTCCCTACATATTTGGGGTATGCTGCCATTCTCTACCCAGCAGCAGGCCGACATGAATCCGCCGTGCTTGCTTTTGACAGGATATCACAAAATATGTAAAATTTCAACATATTTTCCAAGCAGATATGCAATAAAATGGATAAATAGCGTGTAGTTTCCCCTCGGCACCTATCCGCCCGCCAAAACAAGAGGAGGCCGGCAGCTCTGCTGCCGGCCTCCTCTATGCCTCTATCCTCAGCGGGCAATCCCCCGCATCTCCTCCACGCTGCGGAACCCCCGCTCCTCCATAAACTGCTGGAGGCCGTCGATCACCTCCACCATGGCCATGGGGTTGACGAAGTTCACGCACCCCACCTGCACGGCGGAGGCCCCGGCCATGATATACTCCGCGGCATCCTGCCAAGTGGCAATACCGCCGCAGGCGATGACGGGAATGGACACCGCACCGCTGGCCTGATAGACCAAAAACATGGTCTGGGGCTTGATGGCCGGGCCGGACATTCCGCCGGAGATGTTGCCCAAAACCGGCTTTCCGGTCCTAATGTCGATCTTCATGGCCCGATATGTGTTGGCCACCGTCACCGCGTCGGCGCCGGACAGCTCCGCGGCCCTGGCGGTCTCCCGGATATCGGAGACGTTGGGACTCAGCTTCACATACAGCGGCAGCTTGGTCCGCCTCCGCACGCCGGAGACGATCTCCTCCACAATGGCGCCGCCTGCGGAGAAGGGCAGGCCGGTGCCCACGTTGGGACAGGACAGGTTCAGCTCGATGGCCCCCACCCGCTGGTCGTCCGCCACGATCTCCGCGGACTCGTAGTAGTGCTCCGGGGCGTGGCCGGAGAGGCTGAGCACCACCGGCGCGCCGATGGCGTCAAACCGGGGCAGCTCCTGCGCCATAAAGGCCTCAATCCCCACTGAGGGAATCCCCACGGCGTTGATCATGCCGCCTAAGACCTCGGTGATCCGGGGGGCGCTGTTCCCCTCCCGGGGGTGGCGGTGGACGCTCTTGACCATCACCGCCCCCAGCCGGTCCATGGGGAACACGTCGGCGTTGTGCTCAAAATAGTCGTAGGCGCCGGAGGCGGGCATAACGGGATTCTTCATCTCCATGCCGCCTAAATTGATCCGCAAATCACATGCTCCCATGGCTCACACGATCCTTTCTGTGGGGAATACGGGGCCGCACTGACACACCGTCTCATACCGTTCCCCGCCGTCCTCCCCGCGGGTTCTGCACACGCAGCCCTTGCAGGCCCCGATGCCGCAGGCCATGTGCTCCTCCAAGGACACATAGCTCTCAAAGTCATGGCGTAGGTGGAGCTGGTGCATCTCCCCCATCAGGCGCTTGGAGCCGCAGGAGTAGGCCGCGTCAAAGGTCAGCTTCTCTAAATCCTCGGCAAAGAACGCCGTCACGTTCACCTTGGCGTCGCAGGTGGTGCGGAGGATAACGCCCAAATCCTCCAGCTCCCTTCTGTCAAAGAGCTGCTGCTCCTCCTTGGCGGAGAGGTAGGCGTAGACCTCCGTCCCCTGTTCAACGGCCCGGCGGGCCAGAAGGCGCAGAGGCGCGATGCCGATTCCCCGGCCAATAACGGCGATGCGCTTCGCCCCTGCCGCCAAGGGGAAGCCGTGGCCCAAAGGCCCCAAGGCCTGGAGGGAATCCCCCTTCTGGAGCTTCGCCATCAGGGCCGTGCCCTCGCCCACCACCTTGTAGAGGAAGCTGACGGTGCCCGCCGCCGGGTCGGCGTCGTTGATGCTGATGGGGCGCATGAGGAAGGGGACGGTCCCCTCCCACGCCTTGAGCATCATAAACTGGCCCGGCTGGGAGGCCTGCGCCATCTCCGGGGACTGGATTACAATCCGCCGGTACTGGGGACTGATGGTCGAGGTCTCGGCGACTTTAACTGTTTGATACATCCTTTTTTCTCCCTGTCAGGGAACTTCCCTGCGTCGTTTTTCCTGAAAAATGCTGTAAATTGACCAATTACTGCACCCGGCCGGTGATGAGCCCTAAGAGGGCCATGCGGAGGTACATGCCGTTGTGGGCCTGGCGGAAGTAGGCGGCGCCGGCGTAAGAGTCTACCTCGGTGGCGATTTCGTCTACCCGG
>JAAWSV010000087.1 GCA_022801715.1 Oscillospiraceae bacterium | reverse complement strand
ATTTTTGCAGAGCAAAAATCTTGCCGCAGGCGGGATTCATTCCCGCCGAGGAAGTAAAATGAAGAAAAGGGTCCCCGCAAATGGGACATTTGCGGGGCGGTGGAGCCGCCATCACGTGGTAGCGCGTCCAAGCATTTTTGCGGAGCAAAAATCTTGCCGCAGGCGGGATTCACTCCCGCCGAGGAAGTAAAATCAAAGAAGGGGGTCCCCGCAAATGTCCCATTTGCGGGGAAACTACATGAACAATTATCAGATACAGGCGGAGAATGCCAAGAAGCTGTTTTTGGGGTATGATCAGGAGGAGATTATTCGGAAGCTCCGTTTGGAGCACGACGAGGACTACCTCTACCTGCCCTTTCTGGACCTTCAGTACCGCGTCCATCGGCGGACGGCGGCGGTGGAGCGCCGGGAGGGGACGGGGGCCTATGAGGACGGCGGCAGCTTCAATGAGGTGCTGACCATCTTTGACGCCCTCTGTTGGTCCAAGGAGGGCGTTCAGCTCTCCGGTGAGTGGCGGAGCACGGCGGCGTTGGGGAATCAGGTCCACGGCGGCTCCCTGTTTCAGGGGTTCCGGGAGCAGGCGGCGCGGATGGACCCGGAGCGCCTGCCGGCGGTGTTGGAGGCCATGGGCGGCCTTCGGATGCCCAAGGGGGAGCCGGGGTACCGGCTGATGGCCTTCCCCTTCCTGCCGGTGTACTTCCAGTACTGGCGCTCCGACGAGGAGTTTCCCGCCCAAATCAACCTCTTTTGGGACAAAAATACCACGGATATCATCCACTATGAGACGGTCTACTACCTGTCCGGGTTCCTGATGGAGCGGATCATTACTCTGCTGGGCCGGGACGGGAGGGAGCATACAGAAAGGGAGAATGGATATGGATTTACAGAAGCTGCGCGGCGAGATTGATGCCATTGACACACAGATGACCGACCTCTTTGTCAGAAGGATGGGCCTTTGCGCGGAGGTGGCCCGGTACAAGAAGGAAAACGGGATGGCCGTGGTCCACCAGGGCCGGGAGCGGGAGATCCTCTCCCGGATCTCCGCCTTGGCGGGGGATGAGCTGGACAGCTACGCCCGCATCCTCTTCAGCACCCTCTTTGACCTCAGCCGCTCCTATCAGAGTATGCTGATCACTGAGGTGTCCCCGGTGGAGAGGAAGATAGACGAGGCCCTGCGGAGTACGCCGCAGATGCTGCCCAAGAAGGCGGTGGTGGCCTGTCAGGGTGTGGAGGGGGGCTATGCCCAGCAGGCCTGTGATAAAGTGTTCTCCTTCGCGGACATCATGTACTTCCGCTCCTGGGAGGGGGTGTTCTCCGCAGTGCAGAAGGGGCTGTGCCAGTACGGCATCCTGCCCATCGAGAACAGCTCCAACGGCAGCGTCAACGGGGTCTACGACCTGATGCGCAGCTTCGACTTCCACATTGTGCGGGGGGTGAAGCTCCATGTGAACCACAGCCTGTTGGCCTGCCCCGGCGCGGACTTGGGGGGCATCAAGGAGATCTTCTCCCACGAGCAGGCCATCGGACAGTGCAGCGAGTTCCTCAGGACCCTGCCGGGGGTGCAGATCACCGTCTGCGAGAACACGGCCATGGCGGCCAAGCTGGTGGCCGAGAGCGGCCGCACCGACGCGGCGGCCATCTCCAGTCCGGCCTGCGCGGCCATGTACGGCCTCCGGGAGTTGCGCCAAGGGGTCCACAACACGGACAACAACTACACGCGGTTCATCCTGATCGCCAAAAACCCGGAGATCTACCCCGGCGCGGATCATCTGAGCCTGATGTTCAAGGTGGGCCACACCCCCGGCTCCCTGACCCGTGTGCTGGCTCGGTTCTCGGCCTTGGGCCTCAATATGACCAAGCTGGAGTCCCGTCCCATCTCCGGTGCGGACTTCCACTACATGTTCTACATGGACTTTGAGGGCAGCATCTACGATCCCAGTGTACGCAAGCTGCTCTGTGAGCTGGAGCAGGAGCTGGAGCTGTTTGTGTTTTTGGGGGCGTATCAGGAGGAGTGAACCTTAACTCCTAATTCCTCATTCAAAAAAGTTGTCAGGAGAGGAGGGATCTTGGCCATGGACTATGGCCTGATTGGGGCGAGGCTGGGGCACAGCCATTCGCCGCGGATTCATGCCGCTTTGGCGGGGTATAATTATCAGCTCAGGGAGCTGAAGGAGGAGGAGCTGGCGGGGTTCCTGACGGAGAGAGCCTTTCGGGGGATCAATGTGACCATCCCCTATAAGAAGGCGGTGATGCCCTTCTGTGCGGAGCTGGGGGAGGGGGCCCGGCGGATCGGGTGCGTCAATACCATTGTGAAACGGAGCGATGGGTCCCTCTATGGGGACAATACCGACTACTACGGGTTCTGTCAGACGGCCCGGCGGGCCGGGGTGACCTTTGCGGGGCGGCATGTGCTGATTTTGGGCAGCGGCGGGACCTCCCTTACCGCCTTTCAGGCGGCGGAGGACTTGGGGGCTGCGTCGGTGGAGCGGGTGTCCCGTTCGGGAGAGCTGAACTATGAGACGGTGTACCAGCGGGAGGAGACGGAGATCGTGGTGAATACCACGCCGGTGGGGATGTTTCCCAAGAATGGGGAGCGGGCCGTCGATCTCAGCCGGTTCCCCAGGCTGCAGGGGGTGGTGGATGTGGTGTACAATCCGCTGCGTACCGCCTTCCTGCTTCAGGCGGCGGCGCTGGGTGTCCCCGCCGCCGGGGGGCTGCCTATGCTGGTGGCCCAGGCCCGGCGAGCCAGTGAGCTGTTTACCGGGGAGAGGATTCCCGAGGAGCGGATGGAAGCGGTGCTGCGGGAGGTGGCGGCGGAGGTGACCAGTGTGGTGCTCATCGGGATGCCCGGCAGCGGCAAGAGCACCGTGGGCGCCGCCTTGGCCCGGCGGCTGGAGCGGCCCTTTGTTGACGCCGATGAGGAGATCGTCCGCCGGGCGGGGAGATCCATCCCGGAGATTTTCGCGGAGGACGGCGAGGAGCGGTTCCGGACGCTGGAGACGGAGGTGCTGTCCGATCTGGGGAAGCGGTCGGGGATTGTCTTGGCCACCGGCGGCGGGGCGGTGCTCTTTGAGCGGAACCTGCCCCTCCTGCGGCAGAATGGGCGGATCTATCGGATTACGAGGGATGTGTCCCGTCTGGCTACCTGCGGGCGGCCCCTGTCCTCCTCGCCGGAGCGCCTGCGGGAGATGGAGCGGGAGCGGGCGCCCTTCTATGAGCGGGCGGCGGATGTGACCGTGAGCAACGATGGCTCCACGGCGGAGACTGTGGCAGCCATAATGCGGGATTTGCGGGAGGAGATGCGGATATGAGGTTTTTGCTGCTGAACGGGCCCAATCTGAACATGCTGGGCATCCGGGAGCCGGCTGTCTACGGCCGGGGGACCTATGAGGAGCTGCTGCGCTATGCGGCGGACTTCGCCGGGGAGCTGGGGGTGGAGGTCGAGTGCGTCCAGTCCAACCACGAGGGGGACTTGGTGGACGCCATCCAGCGGGCGTACTTTGAGGGGATGGACGGGATCATACTCAATCCCGGCGGGTACACCCACACCAGCGTGGCGATTTTGGATGCGGTGAAGGCGGTGGCCCTGCCCACGGTGGAGGTGCACATCTCCAAGATGGAGGAGCGGGAGGATTTCCGCCAGCACTCCTACGTCCGCGCCGCCTGCGTCAAGACCATCACCGGACAGGGGTTTGCCGGCTACCGGCAGGCCGCGGAATTTTTGGTGGGGTATTTGCAGGAGAAGTAGACGAAGAAATCCCCGGGAAACGGAGTTTCCCGGGGATTTCTTCTATAGAGGCCGTCCTTGCCGGATGTAGGTGCGGTCACGGCTGTAGATAGAAGTATTTACAATACATGCAAATCATCAATTGTGAAATTTAATTTGTTGCCCTTCCACCGGATATCAAGCTGGAGAGTTAAATCACTTTCTCCTGTTTTATACCACAGATTGATGTCAACATAGTATCCGGAACCATCGTTATACTTGCCTATGTATGCCGCTTCCTCAAAAAAACTGTCGGGCGGCATAATGGGATGTTCATCCGGGTTATACTCAGCTAAAACTCTCTTGATATCACTCTCCGATACTCTGGTAAGCGCGTTTAATTTCTCCAAGCGTATATAGTTGTTATTCACTATACACTCCATCGCTAATTTACAAATACGATAAACTTCTTCCATGTCAATCTCCTGCCTCAACCCCTGCGTCTATTTCGTGCGGTTCAACGCTGGGAGATTGGGACCTTTTCGCAGGGGAGGAGCCGGAATAATTCCTCCATCACCAAGCCGCCGAACTCCTGAATGAGATCGTCCTCGGAGATCTTTTGTGGATGGTCCGGCAGAATCGTCACGTACAAGATCCAAGTGACGCCCTCCTCCGGAAAGAAGATTCGACCGTTTTTCTCTTGGTTGGGGTACAGCCGCAAAAACAGATTGCCGGAACCGTAGCCGTAGATGTAGATGTGGTCGTATTCCGCCGGCGGCTCATCGGGTGTGCGGGAACCGAAGGGGCCGGTGTTCTTCCGCATTTTTCGCTTTTGAGGAATCCGAGGGTCGTTGATCTCCTTGGCGATTCTGCTGAGGGCCGTCTCAAAAAGTTTGACCATCTCTTTTTCCGGCAGATCGCCTGTTTTTAATCCAAATTCATATATACCGGGCTTAAACATATACGCGGCCTCCTGCGTTGTAGTGCTGGTTTGATTATAGCACAGGCGGCGGGGCGGTGCAAGATCGTGCGAAGGCACAACTTGGCGCTCTCCCGCATAGAATAGCCCGTAAAGGAGGCGGTTTATGGATGGATACCATTGAGCAAACCAGTCAGTGTGTGCCGCTGCGCACCGATTATCAGGCCTATGACAGAATTTGGCAGCGGGTGTCCCCGGAGCTGAACCCCTACCCTCAGGCGCGGATGGAGGGCGGCGGCACCGGGGCGGTGGGCGGCACCGCCGCTGGCTCCCCCGGCGGAGGGATGGTCGCGGGCGGGAGCGCCGCCGTGCCGCCGGAGGGGACGGGGGGCGCTTCGGACAGCGGCCTGCTCCAGCTCCCCGGGGCGGAGGCGGACCCCTGCTGCATGGGCACCGAGGCCCAGACCTCTTTGGATGTGATCCGGGGCTTCGCGGAGGGGGAGGCCGCTGACCGGCAATTTTACTTACAGCTGTCCAGACGGATGCGGAGCCAGAACGCGGCCCGTGTTCTGCGCCGGATTGCGGCGGAGGAGGAGGGGCATCTGAAGAAGCTCCAGGCGGTGTACTATCTGATCACCGGGGAGTGCATGACCTTGAACCGCCGCATTACCGTGCCCGACAGCCGGGGGAACTGTGCCGCCCTCCGTCAGGCGTACCATGAGGAGGCGTGCAGCGGCTTCAACTACCTCCGGGCCGCCGACGCGGCGGGGGACGTGTGTCTGCAGGGGATATTCAAGGAGATGGGGGAGGACGAGATGCGCCATGCCAAGGCGCTGCTCCAGCTGCTGTCCCAGTGCCTTTGCTGATTGCAATAGGGGGAGAAGTGTGGTACAATACCGGTAGAAAAAGCGCCCGTGGGGCGACAATACAGGAACAAAGGAGAAGGCTATGCAAGAGACAATCAGCCGGGAGAAGGCTTTGACGCTGCTGAGAGCCTACAATCAGGAGCCCTTTCACATCCAGCACGCGCTGACAGTGGAGGGGGTCATGGACTACTTCGCCCGGGAGCTGGGCTACAGTGAGGAGGCGGACTTCTGGGCCTTGGCGGGGCTGCTCCACGACATCGACTTTGAGCAGTGGCCCGAGGAGCACTGCAAAAAGGCCCCGGAGCTTATGCGGGAGGGCGGCTGCGGCGAGGAGCTGATTCACGCCGTGTGCAGCCACGGCTATGGCGAGTGCTGTGATGTGGAGCCGGTGCACGAGATGGAGAAGGTGCTCTTTGCCGCCGATGAGCTCACCGGCCTCATCGGCGCGGCGGCCCGTATGCGCCCCAGCAAAAGCGTAATGGACATGGAGGTCTCCAGCTTAAAGAAGAAGTTCAAGGACAAGAAGTTTGCCGCCGGGTGCAGCCGCGACGTGATCACCCAAGGCGCGGAGCGCCTCGGCTGGACCTTGGAGGAGCTGATGGAGCGGACGATCCTCGCCATGCGCTCCTGCGAGGCGAAGGTGGCAGCAGAGCTGGATGCTTTGCTGAATTAGGAGTTAGGAATTGGTCACTGCGAAGCATGTATAAAAAGCCCGGCAGGATGTGGGGCGGTGACGTAAGAAAGTATTTTGAGCGAGGGTCGGCGTGGCGTTAAGCTGCGCCGATTTTCGCATTATTTTTGTCTTGGGCAGTTTGGGATTGCTCCCGCGCTCCCTCAAAATCAAGCGCACCAATGAAGTTATAGACGATCTCGATCTCCCGGATTTTCACCCGCCTCTGCTGTTCGTTGGGCGTATAGGTTTAGGTACCCTAATTTGTTCTGCGAACTCACACGGGATAGTGGTGTGAAACTGGGTCATGTCCGTGTGCTTCTTTACCATGGACATGAACTTCCTGACATGGGTTTTCTTCTGCTCCTGCTGGTTCACTTTCCGTCCTATGACCTCCACGACGGTCTTTAACTGCTCCTGCTCCTGTTCATAGTCACGGGACAGCTTAATCGTATGGCAGTATCCTCCGATTGCCGCTGCATCAATCATAAGAAAACGGCGGTCTAAAAAAACCGCCGTTGGGAGGAACTTCGTAAGGAAGTTCCTCCCAAAACTTTTGTTTAGTCAGCCGAGAGTGATCGAATTGCATGGAACTTTGACATATCGGAGGATTATATCGTGGAAATGTCATTATTTGAGCAGATGGGCGGAACCTATCACCAAGAGGACGATTACTTTCTCCCCGACCTGTCTATACCCGAACTCCCCGCCATCGGTATATGGGGACAGCGGCGGAGGCGGTATCTGAAAGAACATTGCCAGGCCCTTTATACGGCCTTGCTGTTGGCTGACAAGTTGAACGACCACCTGTCTGAAATTGACAAACAGGCAGAAAGTATGTTTTTTCAGTTGGTCAAGCAGATGGCAAAACAGGAGGGCGCCACCGAACAGCTTAAAGCGGATAGCCAAATGGAATGGGTGGGTATGATGAACAATATCCGCTCTGTGGTAATGGCTATTATTGACAGGGAAGTCATATATTCTTGAAAGCGGTAAAGGCGAGGGCATATTCCCTTGCCTTTGCTTGTTCTATGAAATTAGCAGATCATTCCTCCGCCCGCAACTGTATCACCGTCGTAAAGTACAACCGCCTGACCTGCTGTGATGGCCCGTTGGGGCTTGTCAAATAGGAGGCGAATTTTCCCGCTCTCATCAGGATATGCCGTAGCCGACTGTTCAGTTTGCTAATACCGAATTTTTGCATGAACCTGCATTGGCGCAGACAGATGGTCGATTGCAATCCAGTTCACATCATCCGCCCATAATTCCCGGCTGTACAGTGACTGTTCCAAGCCGACCGTTACAGTATTCGCTGCCATATCCTTGCGGCAGACATAGACCGACTTGTTCAAGGCAAGGCCCAGTCCTTTCCTCTGTCCTGCCGTATATCGAACAGCGCCCCGGTGCTGCCCGATCACTTGACCAGACAGATCAAGGACGTCGCCAGTTGGATAGGGTTTGCCTGTATACTGTTCCAGAAAGGCAACATAATCTCCGTCTGGGATAAAGCAAATGTCCTGACTGTCCGGTTTTTCGAAATTACAGAATCCTTGCGCTTCCGCAATACTCCGAACTTCTGATTTGCTCAACTCTCCCAAGGGAAAGCGGATATGGGCCAACTGCTCCTGCGTCAGCATATACAGCACATAACTTTGATCTTTACTTTGATCCAAGGCCTTTTTTAAGACATACCGGCCATTCTGCATCTCAATTCGGGCATAGTGACCGGTGGCGATAGCCTCGCAGCCCAACTCCCTATCCCGCTGAAAGAGACGTTCAAATTTCAGATAGCGGTTGCAGTCGATACAGGGGTTCGGGGTCGCTCCGCTCTCATATGCGGCAACAAATCGTTCGATCACTTGGGCCTTGAAG
>JAAWSV010000086.1 GCA_022801715.1 Oscillospiraceae bacterium | reverse complement strand
CAAAAAGACCTTGATATTTGTAATTCAAAAATAGATATATTGGGAAATAAATTGGAAAACTATCTTGATCCGGACGGCGGCGCACTGTCTGCGACAAAGCCCCCTAAGAACCCCAAGTCGCGACGCCCCCTCGACAGTTCGGTGCGAGGGCTTGGTGCAAAGCCTCCTCGCGGCGGCGGTAACTCTCGCACAGATAAAGGTATCCTGAAACCATCCCCCCGTCTATAGCCCTGTGATAAACCGCCGCTGCCGCTCTGCCGCCCTCGCCACGACTTGCCCCCGAAACTTGTTGGTTGTTGCGCTGGCCCACTGCGGCAAATGCCGCCGTACCTGTTGGTATACCGTATGTAGGGGCGCACATTGTGCGCCTGCTCTCCCGACACTGGGATGGTCCGTCAAACCCCTCCCCCCGCCCTTGGTGGCCCGCCTCCGTAGGGCGCGACGACCCCGGCGCGCCGTGTTCGTCCACTGGAAATCCCCGATAAAACACCACACCCGTAGGGGCCGGTGTCCTCACCGGCCTGTCCCCCGTCTCCCGAAACCCTCCAATAAACCACCCGTCTCCCTTCACCGCAGGACCGGCGCAAAAAAGCGGGGCAGTGCACGCACTACCCCGCCTCAAAAACACCTATTCAATCACCCGATAATGATAAAACGCCGCAAAATTATCAAACAGCACCCGTTCCAGCAGCCCTGTGGGAAGCCCCAGTGCCAGCGCCTTCTCCAGCTCCTTCTTGGGACACCAGATGGGATAGTCCGACCCAAAAAACAGGTGTGTCGGGTCATAGGCCCCCATGCAGTCAAACAGCCGCCGGTCCCCCGGCGCGTAGCTGAAGGAGCTGCTGATGTCCGCGTACACATTGGGCAGCGCCGCCAAGGGTCGGATCAGCTCCGGGACCCACTCCCCCCAGTTCCCCAGGTGGGTGGCGATGCACCGCAGCTTGGGGAAGGTCCGCGCGATGGGCAGCATCCGTTCCGGGCCGGAGACACGAACACGGGGGTCCCCCATGTGGGAGATCAAAAACATATCGTGGGCCGCCATCTCCTCAAACATGGGAAACAGCCGCCTGTCGTCCAGCACAAAGTGCTGAAACTCCGGGTGGAGCTTGATTCCGTAGATGCCGTGTGCTCGCATCCACGCCAGTTCCTCCTCGAAATTCTCGTACTCCGCGTGGAGGGTGCCGCAGGGGATGAATTCCGGGTGGGCCTCCGCCTCCTGGAGGATGTAGCGGTTGATGTGCTCCACCTGCGCCGCCGTGGTGGCCGCGGAGAACACCATGGCGTGGCCGATCCCCGCCTCATGGAGCACGTCCAAAAGCTCCTGCACGCTGCCGTAGTGGTTGGGCGGTTCCGGCAGGTCGAAGTAGTCCGCCGTGGCCACGGTGGCCTTCCGGGCGATCTTGTCGGGAAAAATATGTGTGTGGGCGTCAATCACTCGCATGGCAGGGGCTCCTCCGCTCTTGTGGTATAGATTTCCTGCCTATATACTACCATAAACATAGTGGCCGCAAAACAGCGGAAATTGCCAAAAATCCGAGATAAACCGGGGATAAAATTGGGGCAAGGGACGAGACCGCCTCCGCCGGGCTGGCTGTAACAAAATTGTAACTTGCTTTTTAGTTATACAGATGTATAATTAAAGTGGCTATACAACTGTATAACAATAAACAGCAGAGGAGGAAGAGCGATGACACAGGAGCTGAAGCATTTAGGGGATGCGGAGCTGGAGATCATGCAGGCGGTGTGGCGGGCCGGGGAGCCGGTGCAGTCCTCCTACATCCAGCAGGCGCTGCGCTCCCGGCGGGACTGGCCGCTGCCGGCGGTGCTGACGGCGCTGAACCGTCTGGTGGAAAAGGGCTTTCTCACCTGTGAGCGGCGGGGCCGGGGGAACCGGTATGCCCCGGCGGTCAGCGAGGAGGCCTACCGGGAGTTTGAGAGCCGGGGCTTCCTCCAGCGGCTCTACGGCAACTCCTTCCCCGCCCTTGTGGCGGCGCTGTACCGGGGGCGGGCCATCGGCAGGGAGGAGTTGAGCGACCTGCGCCGCTTCCTCGACGAGCTGGAGAGAGAGGAGGAGAAGTGATGGAGCAGCTGTTGACCCTGTGCAAATGCAGCATCCTGACGGGGGCCGCCGTACTGTTGCTGACGCTTTTGCGCCCGGCCTTGGGACGGCGGTACCAAGCCAAGTGGCGCTTGGGGCTTTGGCCGGTGCTGGCCGCAGTCCTGCTGCTGCCCCTGTTCCCGACGCCCTGGACCGCCGCGGTGGCGGAGCGGGCCCCCATCCGCATTGAGGTGCCGCCGCCGGCGCCCATTGTCATCCAG
This sequence comes from Oscillospiraceae bacterium, assembly GCA_022801715.1. GTDB lineage: Bacteria > Bacillota > Clostridia > Oscillospirales > Oscillospiraceae > CAJFPI01. The sequence goes on along the minus strand of JAAWSV010000086.1, from coordinate 5,780 downwards.
ACCGCCCCGGAGCCGGCAGACGAGCCCTCCGCCCTGCCGCCGCCAACGATCCAAGGGTCCTCGAAGGAGCCCGCCGCCCCCACACAGCCTCCGCCCTCCAAGGAGCCGGCGGTGAGGACCGGTGCCCCCATCCGCCTGAGCCTCCCCGTCGTCCTGCGGACACTCTGGCTGGCGGGCATGGCGGTGTTCGCCCTGTACTTTGCCATAGGCAATATTGTCTTTTGCCGCAGGACCCTCCGCTGGAGCCGTCCGGCCCCGGAGGCCCTTCAGGAGAAGCTACGGGAGACCGCCTGCGCCATGGCCCTCCGCCGTAGGCCGGCGCTGCTGGTGTCGGACTGCGTGAAGAGCCCCATGGTTATCGGCCTCCTGCGCCCCAAGCTGGTGCTGCCCCCGGAGGACTACGGCGACCAAGAGCTGAACTTCATCCTCCGCCACGAGCTGACCCACTGCAGGCGGGGGGACCTGTGGTATAAGCTGCTGCTCCTCGCCGCCAACGGCGTCCACTGGTTCAACCCCTTGGCCTACCTGCTGGTGCGGGAGGCGTCCAAAGACCTGGAGCTCACCTGTGACGACGCGGTGGTGGCCGGCGCGGACCGGGAGACCCGGAGGGCCTACAGCGAGACCCTTTTGGCCTCCCTCCACCGCCAAGGCGGGGCGGCGCTGGCCTTCTCCACCCACTTCTATGGAGGTGCGAAAACGATGAAAGAGCGATTTCAAAACATCCTCACCGGCAGCGGCCGAAAGCGGGGGATCGCGGTGCTCTGCGCCGTGCTGCTGCTTCTCGCCGCCGTGGGCTTGGGCGTGGCCCTCACCGAGGAGAAGACGGTGCCCCTCACCGACGAGGAATTGGCACAGTGGCAGGAGAAGCTGGCGGAGCCGGGCTGGAACGGCTTTCTCCTCCACATGTACAGCTGCCCGGAGCTCATCAACCTCAACAGTGTCCTCTACCAAGGGGCGGGCTTAGACCACGAGCTCACCGACGCCGAGCGCAGTGCCGCCCACAGCGCCTTCTTCACCCGATACGACGACTGGAAGGGTGACATCTACTCCGAGACCTTCGGCGAGCCTTGGGAGAACCGGATTGTCGGGATCTACGCCGCCGACCTGGAGGCATACCTGCGGGAGTACACGGGCCTCGGCTTCGAGGACCTGTCCCATACAAGGACGTGGTACTATTTGGAGGAGTACGACAGCTATTATGTGCTCAATTTCTCCACCGAAACCCTCCGTGTGGAGGTGCTCTCCGGTGAGCGGCAGGGCGACACCCTCCGCCTGACCGTCCGCCGGGAGCCGGAGAACCGGTCCCAAACCGCGTCCGAGGCGGCCGGCATCCCTTGGGAGGACGGTGTTCTCACCATCACCGACGGCAAGGTGGTCAGCTATATGTCCCCCTTCTACGCCGACGCGGAGGCGGCGGCAATGGAGGAGCTGATGCGGATAGCGAAGTCGGAGGATGCCGATGTGACCATATATAATCCCTTGCAGCTGTACCAAGCCTACCGCGGGGAGATGGGGGACTACCACCAGTGGTCCTTCACCCTCCTCCTCACCGGGGAGGACGGGGAGTCCCGCACCGAGAGCGCCCTGCTGCTGACCCGCCGGAACCTGGACGGAACCTTGGAGACCTTGGAGTTTTCCCAGTTTGGCCAGGCCGGGGGCGAGGGGGTGCGGAGCTATATAGAAATGGGCTATACCTTTGAGGAGTATCTCCGCTACCGCTACGACTACGGCCTGACCCTCTCCACCCGGAGCTGGAGCTGGCCCGCCCCCAGCGCGTCCTTCTATGAGGATTTCCCCGCCGGCAAGGCCGAGTGGGCCACGGACCCGAAGGAGACCGCGGCCCGATGGCTCCAGGCCTGCGGCGACAGTCTGACAGAGGCGGAGACCGTCTATGGGAGTCCGTCAAATACCCCCGACAGGCACACCAGACTCTACGACTACACTACCAGCTATCAGGACATGGTACTGCGCTGTACCACCGCCGGAGGGCGGCAGGTGCTGGTGCTCCTGAACCTCCTGACCCCCCGCGGGAGGGAGATCCCCGGCTACTGGTCGGTGGCGGGCTATAAGGTGGAGACCGGGGAGGACCTGCCGGAGCCAGACTCTGACTACCGAAATGGCAGCGCCCAGATCCGGTACACCGTGGACGGAGCGGAGCGGGAGGTCACAGCCGCTCTCTTCCACGGCGGCACGGACTACCAAGAGGGCGCCTACACGGACTACGCCTATGACATCTATATCCCCCAAGGCTGGACCCAAACCCCTGTCCATGGTCAGGGGGGCCTTGCCACCCGCTGGTACCCCGCCGCCGCGGATCGGGGGGACAGTTACCTGAGGATCGCTTGGAGCGGCTGCGCCACCGCGTCCGGCTTCTACCAGTCCTACCTGCCCCAGTACGAGAAAACGGAGAACAACCAGCGCAGCCTCGACAGCGGGGCGGCCACCGCCGCGTGGGCCAGAGGGGAGCAGTCCCTCTCCGGCCAGACGCGGTACACCGAGAGCCTATGGGTCAACGGGGGCCAGGGACCCTTTGAGGTGCTTTGGACCTCCACGGACCCCGCCCTGATGGCCGAGATGCGCGCGGCGGCGATGACCTTTGCCTTGGCGGGGGAGGATCCTCCGGCCTTCGGGGAGATCGAGCCGGTGACCCTGATGGGGCAATCCATCTCCTACCCCGGTTACCAGATGGTGCGGCAGCAGACGGACACGGAGTGGATCAAGGCGGGGACCTATTTGGTGCTGACTCCAGAGGGCTGGGCTTTCCGCTTGGAGGACTATTTTCAGGAGAACGCGGAGCATGTGCGGAGCCTGATGAACGCCTCCAGTTCCCACTACCCCGCCCCCTTCGGGGACATCCGCCTGAACGGTTTGGAGCTGGCCGGGACGCAGGACAGCGGCTTCCCGAGGGAGGACGACGGCCCCTGCACGCTGTTCATCTACCGGGCGGACTGGGCCATGGAGACCACCTATGAGGGTATCCCCACCTACTACGGCGGCACCGTGGATGAGAACGGGTACTGGCACAGCGACGGCACGCCCTACTTGGTGCTGGAGGCCGACTATAAGAGGGGCTGCATCAATAGGAGCTTTCTGATGCACAGCGCCGATGAGCCGGACAGCGAGGCGTTCCAGCGGGAGCTCAAAATGGTGGAGAGCGGCCTCAGCAGCTCCGTCTGGGTGACGGAGCTGGGCATCGACAACCGGCTCGGCGTCACAGAGCACGCCACCCACCCGGCCATCTTCTACGACAGCAAGGTGGGGGAGCTGTTCGCCGTCCACTCCTCTGGGCTGCGGAGATAGGAATTAGAAGTTAGGCGTTGTGGTGTCCGGTTTCGCCGGACGGATTTGAATATGCCCCATCAAGCAAGCCCCCGGCGGACAAAGTCCGCCGGGGGCTTGCTTTCATCTCAGCTAATCGGCTCTGAGTCCATCTCCAGAATGGTGCCGTTGGTGCCGTCGATTTCAAAGTCGTACTCCATGCCGTTGTACCGGATCTCAATCTCGTACTCCAAACGGCCGTCGTCGTAATCCGCCTCGAAATCCCAGATGTCGCCGGAGGAGGCGCCGGGGACCTTGGCCAGAGCGATGTTCCGGGCCTGATCCGCTGTGATGGGGGCGCTGCCGGTGTTCTGGGGCAGGGCGTGCTCCGCGTCGTAGTCGAAGCTGATGATCTCGCCGGTGGCGGCGTCAATATCGTAGTCGTACTCCTTCCGGTCCGCGGTGTAGAACTCGATGTCGTAGACCTGCCGGCCGTTTTCCCAATCCAGCTCTGTGGGGAGGAAGGTGACGGCGTCGGCGGTGAGGCCGGCGTGCTTGAGGGCTACGGCCTTGGCTACCTCCTCGTTGATGGGGCTGTCTGTGCCAGTGTTGGGGGTCTCGGGGGGCGGGTTATCGGTGGAGAGGGGGCGCTCTATGTCGGAGTCGTAGCTGACTACCTCGCCGGTGATGGCGTCAATATTGTAGTCGTACTCCTTGTGGTCCGCGGTGTAAAATTCCACGTCGTAGACCTGCCGGCCGTTCTCGATGTCCTGCTCGATGGGGAGAACGGTGACCTGATCGGCGGTGAGACCGGCGTGCTGGAGCGCTATCTCTTGGGCGGCCTCATCCCCTATGAGACGCGGGCCTTGGCTATTGGCGCGGATGACGGCGCCGGTGACAGGGTGGATTTCGTACTGGTAGGAGGTGCCCTCGGCAGTGAAATTTACCGCGTAGAAATCCTCTCCGTTGGCTTGGTCTAAGCCAGCGGTGGAGAAGTCGGCGGGGGTGTCCGGGGGGAGGGCGGCGTCGGCTAAGGCTGCCGCCTTGGCGGCTTCGATGCCGATATAGTCCTCCGGGGCCTTCGGCTGCTGGGCGCAGGAGGTCAAAAGCAGGAGAGACAGGAGTATAAAAAAGGATTTTCTCATAAAAAACACCTCTTTTTGTGATTTTTGATGCTGGTTTATTGAGAGAGGATGCCGGAGGCCGAAGGGTAGGGGGGGCTGAAATTGCGGCCCCCAAAAGGGGGGGGAGAGGCCTCGGCAGCAGGGGGATTGGAAGTGCGGCGGTGTGCTGTAAGGGGGGTGAAAAGTTGCAAAATGACAGGGCGGGGCCCGAAAATAGGCGGTAAAAAACCGTGTTTTTCGGGCTTTTTTGCGCAAAAAACGCCGTTTTTGAGGGGGTGTGTTGCACCGAAACGTGCCTACAGGGCCGGCGGATCGGGCCGGGGAGGGATCAGAGGAGGGCCTTCACCACGCCGGCGAGCCAGTCGCCGGTGAAGTCCTCAATATTCCCGGAATCTGCCAGAGCCGCCAGGGAGGGGTCGATGGGCATCCGGGATAGGAGGGGGAGGCCGTGGGCCTGGGCGGCGGACAGGGTCTTGCCCTCGCCGAAGAGGGGGATCTCCTTGCCGCAGTCGGGGCAGCGGAGGTAGGACATGTTCTCCACCAGGCCCACAATGGGGACGTTCATCATCTCCGCCATCTTCACCGCCTTCTCCACCACCATGCTCACCAGCTCTTGGGGGCTGGCCACGACGATGATGCCGTCCAGGGGGATGGACTGGAAGACGCTGAGGGACACGTCGCCGGTGCCGGGAGGCATATCCACGTAGAGGTAGTCCACGTCCCAGACTACGTCGGTCCAGAACTGGGTGACGACGCCGCCGATGACGGGGCCCCGCCAGATCACCGGGTCGGTCTCGTCGTCTAAGAGGAGGTTGACGCTGATCAGCTCGATGCCGGTTTTGGTGACGGCGGGGAGCATACCCCGCTCGTCGCCCATGGCCCGCTGGTGGACGCCAAAGGCCTTGGGGATGGAAGGGCCGGTGACGTCAGCATCGAGGATGCCCACCTTGTGGCCCAGACGGCGGGTGAGAACGGCCAGCTGGCTGGTGACCATGGATTTGCCCACGCCTCCCTTGCCGGAGACCACGCCGTAGACCTTGCCGATCCGGGCGGCGGCGTTGGGGGCCTTCAGGAAGGACTGGGGTTCGGTGCGCTCGCCGCAGGATTCTCCGCAGGTGGAGCAGTCGTGTGTGCATTCGCTCATGGGGGTTGTTCTCCTTTACTGATAAAATAACATTATTAAATTGCTTTTTAATAGGGGGTACTGCGGCGCAGTACGTAGCTTTTGTCCGCGCCGACGCGGCGCGGGGTGCCCGCCGCAACGCGGCGGGGACGAGGGGACGGGGGGGTCGCCCCCCGGGGCGACTGGGTCTGGGGACCCTGTCCCCAGACCCAGCAGATTTTGGCAAAGTGCCAAAATCTGTCGCTGTGCCCGAGCCGCATAGCGGCGAGGAAATG
>JAAWSV010000085.1 GCA_022801715.1 Oscillospiraceae bacterium | reverse complement strand
GACTTCTGAAATTCCGAAGTCTGCACTTCTGGAAAAGCGAAGCCAAGACTGCGGAAAATCCGCCGCAATTAAGACTGATAAGAATAATACTGAGTTTAGCGATACTGAACCATCCATCTATCCCCCTCCCCCCTCTCCAAGCCGCCGTCAGAGGGGCACTAAGGTTAGGATGGATCAGATGGACGCTTACAGAGCGTTGATCCGCGAAAACATCAGCTACGGGGATTTGATTCGTGACCACCCCTACACCGCGGACCTGATAGACGGCTATGTGGAGCTGATGGTGGAGGTCTGCTGTACCCAGCGGGAGACCGTTCGGGTCAACCAAGAGGATCTGCCTGCTGGTGTTGTCCGCAGTCGGTTTCTGGAGCTGAACCGAGAACATATCCTGTATGTCATGGAGGCCATGCAGCGAAATACCAAGCAGGTGGCGAATATCCGGGGCTATATCCTCTCGGCACTCTACAACGCGCCGGTGACCATCGGCCAGTATTACACCTCTCAGGTCAGTTATGATCTGGCTCAGGATTGGGGGGTGGGAACATGAAGATTGGCCTTGTGGATGTGGACGGGCACAGCGGATTCCCCAATCTGGCCCTCATGCGGCTGTCGGCTTGGCACAGGGCCCAAGGTGACGATGTGGAGTGGTGGAACGGCTTTACCCGCTATGACCGGGTGTATCTGTCCAAGGTGTTCACCTTCACCTTGGACTTTGACACCGTGATCAACGCGGATGAAATCATCACCGGCGGAACCGGCTACAAGGACTATACCAGTCTGCCGCCCGAGGTGGAGGCCATGCCGCCGGACTACAGCATTTACCCGCACTACAGGCGTGCCATCGGCTTTCTGACCCGCGGCTGTATCCGCGACTGCCCTTGGTGCGTAGTCCCCCGCAAGGAGGGCTATATCCGTCCGGCGGCCGCTTGGGAGGAGATCAGGCGCCCGGACAGCCGGGAGATTATCTTTTTAGACAACAACGTGCTGGCCTCTGGGCATGGGCTGGAGCAGATTGGCCGTATGGGCGGTGAGCCGGTTTGGGTGGACTTCAATCAGGGGCTGGATGCCCGGCTGATTACCCCAGAGACAGCCGCGCTGCTGGCCGGCCTCCGCTGGATACGGTTTGTCCGCCTGTCCTGCGACACCAGCGCCATGCTGCCGGTTATTGAGCAGGCCACAGCTTATCTCCGGGAGGCCGGTGTGGCCCCATCCCGGTTCTGGGCCTATGTGTTGGTGCAGGATGTGGCCGATGCACACCAGCGCGTGCTGGCCTTGGAGGGAATGGGGGTTACAGCCTTTGCCCAGCCCTATCGGGACTATGACGGCAGGGAGCCAAGCGGTGAGCAGAGAGCATTCGCCCGCTGGGTCAATGTCCGCTCCGTACACAAATCATGCACTTGGGAGAACTATAACGATATAAGGAGGAGACCACGAAATGGCAGGTAAACGCATAAAGAACTCCACAGCGGAGGATTCCCGTTACCACGACACATGGCGGCTGCTGAAAAAGTACCGGGATGTGGTGTGGAGCATGGAGCTGTCTGTCCAACAGGTGAAGAAGGAGTTTGAGATCGAGTTCGGCAGTTCCATTGACGACTTTTTGGAGTCTGTCTATCTGGCGGGCGCCGACTTGGGCGGTACGAAGATCGAAAATCACGCCCGGTGCATTGAGCGCAGCAACCAGATGCTCACGCTGCTGAGTAATGCGGTGGAGCTCCTCCGTACCCGGCATAAGAACGGGGAGGCCTACTACTGGCTGCTGTACTATACCTTTTTGTCCCCCCAGCAACTCGAAAACGTGAATGAGATTATCGAACAGCTCCAGCCCCATATCCGGGATATCAGCCGGACGACCTATTACCGCAAGCGGGAGCAGGCGGTGGAGGCCCTGAGCTCCATCCTCTGGGGCTATTCCTCCAAGGACAGCATGGCGCTGCTGGCAGACTTTTTTCCAGATATGGAGATGATCATTTGACTTTTCAAGCCTATGGGACAAAATTGGGACGGTTTTGGGGCGAAATTGGGACAGCCTTGGAATTGACACGGGATTCTATATGTGTTACACTAAGTATGCTCAAAACTGTAATCACAAGTGAAAACGACAGCGGGAGGACGCCGAGGGGCGTCTTTTTTCATGCTCCCGCCGCAGAGGACAGCGCCCAACACTATGGGCGCTGTTTTCGTTTTCCAACGCAAAAAGGAGGTAATTGATTGAACCGAAAAACCACACGCTCTGACACCCTTCAGAAAAAACATCGGGACTATGGCCGCATCCTCTACACCGGCTTTCTCGGGGCCTGTATGACGGCGGCGCTCTCCCCCGCCGTTCTGGCGGCGGACACCATCTGGGCCAAGGCCAGTGAGGTCATGCGGGACGTCTACACCCAGATCTTAGGCATCTCCACCATTGCCGCCATTGTGACGGCGGCGGTGGCCTTGGTGATGATGAACTTCTCCCGCTCCGGCCGGACGGTGGATGAATCCCGGGCCTGGCTCAAACGCATTGTCATCACATGGGTCATCCTCAATTCTTTAGGATTCATCATGAGCTACATCGCCCCCTTCTTCGCCGGCGGCCAGTGGACACCTTAACCGTCTATGGGCATCTTAGACGGCATTGTGGAGTGGATCGCGGAACAGGTCATGTACGGTCTGGATCTGATCAACGCATCAGTTTTGGGCGCACTGGGCTGCGACATGGACGTATTCCTGCGGTACTTCCCGGCGGCGGAGACCATGTACGACATCTTTGTGGCCCTGTCCATCGGCCTGATCCTTCTGCTCTGGGTCTGGAACCTGTTCAAGAACTTCGGCATTGGCGGGGGCGGTGAGGCGGAGGACCCGGTAAAGCTGAGTATCCGCTCTGTCCTGTTCATCGCCTTGGCCTGCTATGCCGACCAGATCGTGGACATGGCCTTAGACATCGGCGGGACACCCTACAACTGGATCTTGACCTCCGCGCTCCCCAACCTGCGCTTCGCGGACTTCAACTCCGCTCTGCTGACCATTATCGGGGTATGCGCCAACGGCGCCGTAGCCCTGATTGTGCTGATTCTGCTCCTCATTCTGGCTTGGAACTATCTGAAGCTGCTGTTTGAGGCGGCGGAGCGGTATGTGCTGTTAGGTGTCATGGTCTTTACCGCGCCGGTGGTCTTTGCCATGGGCGCGTCCCAAGCCACGTCCAACATCTTCAAGAGCTGGTGCCGGATGTTCGCGGGACAGATCTTTCTGCTGCTGATGAACGCTTGGTGCCTGCGGCTGTTTGTGGGCATGGTGGGGGCATTTATCGCCAACCCGCTTTCACTTTAATGGGAGGAAAACCTATGAGGAGATCTAAACAAATCCTGACCGCCTTGGTCCTGACGGCTCTGGTCCTCTCTGCGCTGTGCATCCCGGCCTCCGCTATTACGGAGAGCGAGGTGGAGGCCCAAGTGGCGGCATCCGGCAGAGAGGCGGTTACAGGCAGCGTCCTTCTCTGGTTCCTGTGCGCGGTGGCCTTCCTGAAGGTCTCGCAGAAAATCGACAGCTTTATGGCGACGCTGGGGGTCAATGTGGGCCGCACTGGCGGTTCCATGCTGGCGGAGGCGATGATTGCCATGCGGACCGTCACAATGGTGATGGGCGGCGGACACGGGGGCGGTGCAGGCCGCACCGGCTCCGCTGCCGGCAGTTCGGCGGGGAGAGCCGGTGCTGCCGGTATGGCCGGCTTTTTCAAGGGAGGGCTGGTCGGTATGACCAGCCGCCATGTCACCAGCAGCGCGGTCAAGTCCGCTGTGACGAATACATCCAGCTTCCATACCGCGCAGAGTCAGGTACAACAGGCTTCAGCGGTGCAGACAACCGCTGAGGCCAATGTCAACAGCACGGTGCATACAGACGGGGATACCGCCATCTGTGCGCCGCAGGCCGGAAATGCCGCTGGCGGCACGGAGGGGGGCGTTCACCATACAGAGCACAGCTCGCAAGCCGCACACGCTGTACATACCGCATCGTCCAGCGAGCGGGCGCATACCCTCCGCGCTCAGGCAGACGCAGGGGCACGGCCCACGCTGGGCGGGATGGTGTTCTCCAAGTCCTTGGCCGCTGGCGGCAGCTTTGCCAACAGCGTAATTGGCTCCGTGGCAAGGGGTGAGGTCTCTGGCAGTATCACCGGCGATATGGCCGCCCAGTCCCTGTCCTCGTATATGGGCTGTTCCTCCCCCGGCGGAGGGGAGCAGGAATCCCCTGTCTACTCCGATGTGGAGATTGGACGGGGCCGGATCACCGGTGTGGAGACAGCGGCAGGAAGCAGCGAGGGGCTTTCCTTCGCTATGTACCATGTGGATCAGTACACCGCCCCCACCGGTGAATACACCAAGGTGGTCTCCGCTGACGGAACGCAGTGGTACAAGCAGTACGCCGTGGACGCTGTGGAGCGCAAGCCCTACATGGCCCCGGACGATACGGTGGCCTACCACGAGCACATCATCAAAAAGCTTCCCGACCCGCCCAAACGCAAGGATCGGATATGACAGGAGGAAAACCCTATGCGGCAAGAAGAACGGGACACCTATATTATCCCACCGAATTTCATTGAGGGCGGTACGCTGTTGGGCGGGATGTTCAAGACCCGGAATGTAATCGAGGCCGGCGTCTTGGGCGCCGCCGTTGGCCTGCCGGTTATGAGCCTACGCCTCTCCCTGACTGCCCGGATTATCGTCCTGTGCCTGACAGCCCTGCCTCTGGTGCTGGTGGCCCTGATTGGCATTGGCGGCGGCAGTCTGTCTGAGTTCATACTCCAGTTTTTCAGCTTCCTCCGTAACCGCCGGACACTGGACAGGGACGGGGCGGACCGTGGAAAAAAGAGCCTGCTGCCCAGCTGGGGCCTCAGCGCCCCCAAGGAGGAGAATGACAGCGAGATGCCCAAGAGCCGGAACCGTCTGGAGGTAGATATCAAGGGCCGGAAGGTGGATCGGTTCAAGACCTTTCTGGCCCCGGAGGTAAAGCCCCTGAACCCATTGGCGGACTATGTGCCGGTAGAGAACATCCAGCAGGGGGTCATCTGCACCCGGGATCACCGCTATGTAAAGATTCTGGAGGTGGTTCCGGTCAACTTCCTCCTGCGCAGCGCCCAAGAGCAGCGCAGCATCATTTACGCCTTTATCAGCTACCTGAAAATCGCGCCGGTGAAGGTGCAGTTCAAGGTGCTGACCAAGCGGGCGGACATTGACCGCCATGTGCAGGCGGTGCGCCGGGAGCTGGCGCGGGAGACTGACCCGCACTGCCGGATGCTCCAAGAGGACTATCTGCGGCTGATCCGTCAGCTGGGCTCCAGAGAGGCCATCACCCGGCGCTTCTTCCTGATTTTTGAGCATGAACCCCTCCCCGGCACCAAGCGGGGCCACGAGGAAGAGGATGCCATCGCCTCTCTCCAGACTGCCGCCCGTACCGCCGCCAACTACCTGCGTCAGTGCGGGAATACGGTGGTGCTCAACCACGATGATGAAAATGAGGCCGCGGCGGAGGTGCTGTATCACATCCTCTGCCGTCAGGAGAGCAACGAGCGGCCCTTTGCGGAGCGGGCCAAACAGGTGGTGGCCGAGTATCTGACCGCCGGACGGCCAGTGGACACCATCCCTGTCAATGAGTTCTATACCCCGGGCCACATCGACCTGTCCCACGGGCGGCATATCTGCATTGACGGCGTGTACTACGCCTACCTGCTGGTGCCCTCCGGCGGCTATAAAACTCAGGTTCCGGCGGGCTGGCTCAGTCTGCTGGTGAACGCTGGGGACGGCATCGACCTGGATATGTTCCTCACCCGCCAGCCCAAGGACAGAATGATCCGTAAGCTGGGCCAGCAGCTGCGCATTAACCGCAGTAAGATCAAGGAGGCCAGCGACACCAACACCGATTTCGATGATCTGGACGGAGCCATCCGCAGCGGCTATTTGCTGAAAGACGGCCTGAGCAACAACGAGGATTTCTACTACCTCAATCTGCTGGTCACGATTACCGCCGCCAATGCGGAGGACCTGGAGTGGAAGTGCGCGGAGATGAAAAAGCTGCTGCTCAGTCAGGATATGGACGTGCAGACCTGTTCCTTCTGTCAGGAACAGGCTTTTTTGTCCTCCCTGCCCTTGGTCTCTCTGGAAAAACACCTCTTTGAGCGGTCCAAGCGTAATGTCCTCACCTTGGGGGCGGCCAGCTGCTACCCCTTCACCTCCTACGAGATGTGCGATGACAACGGCATTTTGCTGGGGGTGAACAAGCACAACAACTCCCTGATCATTGTGGACATCTTCGATTCCCGGGTCTATAAGAACGCCAACATCGCTATTTTAGGAACCAGCGGCGCGGGCAAGAGCTTTACCATGCAGCTGATGGCAACCCGCATGAGAAGAAAAGGCATCCAGGTGTTTATCATCGCTCCCCTAAAGGGGCATGAGTTCCACCGGGCCTGCTCCAACATCGGCGGGGAGTTCATCCAGATTTCCCCGGCCTCCCAAAACTGTATCAATGTTATGGAGATTCGCAAGGTGGACAAATCGGTGGACGAGCTGCTGGACGGCCCCGGCGTGGAAAAATCCCTGCTGGCGGCGAAAATACAGCGGCTCCATATCTTTTTCTCCCTGCTGATCCCCGACATGACCCACGAGGAGCGGCAGCTTTTGGATGACGCCCTCATCCGCACCTATGCCAAGTTAGGTATCACCCATGAGAACAGCACCCTAAACGATCCGGTTGACCCCAGCCATTACAGGACCATGCCGGTGTTGGGCGACTTGTATGAGGTACTGAAGGAGTCCTTGGAGACCAAGCGGCTGGCGAATATCATTAACCGACTGGTCCACGGCTCCGCCCGTACCTTTAACCAACAAACCAATGTGAGTTTGGACAACAAGTACACGGTGTTAGACATCTCCGAGCTGACGGGCGATCTGCTGACGGTGGGGATGTTTGTGGCCCTCGACTACGTTTGGGACAAGGCCAAGGAGAACCGCACCGAGGAGAAGGCCATCTATATCGACGAGTGCTGGCAGCTCATTGGGGCCAACAGCAACCGCTTGGCCGCCGAGTTTGTGCTGGAGATTTTCAAGATCATCCGGGGCTACGGCGGCTCCGCCATCTGCGCCACGCAGGACATCAATGACTTCTTCGCGCTGGAGGACGGCAAGTACGGCAAGGGCATCATCAACAACGCCAAGACCAAAATCCTGCTCAATCTGGAGGACGAGGAGGCCCGGCGGGTCCAGTCCATCCTGCACCTGTCCGAGGCGGAGGTCATGGAGATCACCCACTTTGAGCGGGGCAGCGGCCTGATCAGCACCAACAACAATAACGTGACGGTGGAGATCAAGTGCAGCCAGATGGAAAAGGAGCTGATCACCACCGACCGCCGGGAGCTTCAGGAGCTGCTGGGCAAGGCCGGAGAGCGGAGCGCCTAATGCGGAGATAATGCGGAAATAATGCGGCATTTATACGCACAAAAGCCGAACCATGAGCATGGGCAAGAATAATGCGCCGATAATACGGCGTTAATACGCCAAGTGGATTTTAATGCGGAAGTAATGCTGAAATTATACGCATAAGCCCAAAAGCGGCCCCTAACGCGAACCCAAGAATACGCCTGTAATACGGCAATAATACGCACAAACGAGGTGAAAGCCCATGAAAACACGCGCACAGATCTATGAGCGGGAGGCCGCCGCCCTGCTGCGGGACATCTCCATGTACCATGTGCTGACGGAAAAGCAGCTTTTACTGCTGCATCCGGGGAAAGAGGACAAGACCAGAAACCTGCTGGCCTACCTTGTTCGTCAGAATCGGATCTGGCAGGTGGACGATTTTTACTGCGCCGCCCAAGACGGTATGGAGGACATGGACCGCTGCCTGCTGGCCGCTGTCTGGGTGCTGACGGACTTCATCGACCAAGTGGAGTTCCATTCCGTGGGCGATTATCCGGCGAAAATCATCTTTTTCGCCGGCGGAGAGGTCTATGAGATCATCCACGCTGCCTTGGGGAAGGAAGTTCTGCTGTCCCATGTGCTGGCAAACCCCGGGGAGCAGCCCTCCCGCTATCTGGTACTGGTGGATGACCCAGAACAGATTTCGGAGCTGCTGATCCCCAATGTCAACGGCTACTGCACCGTGTCCCCAGACGGGGATGTGAGCTACTACAGGAAGGAGTGAACAAAACCGCTTTGAACAGAAGCGCGATTTCTCAAAGAATTTCCTCTATTTTGGACGATATTCAGCGTCTGAACAGCGCCCTCTACGCCATGAACACCACGGACATCCAGCGATACCCGGATAATTACGAG
>JAAWSV010000084.1 GCA_022801715.1 Oscillospiraceae bacterium | reverse complement strand
CGACCGGATGATGGGCGGCGATGGGGAGCCCGATCCCTACCTGCCCAGTGACTATGTACTCACCGACTTAGAGCTGAACATGTACGAGGACATCCTGCAGGACCTGATCCCGCTCTTAGGCGGCAGCTGGGAGAACTACATCTCGCTCCAGTTTGAGTATGTCCGCACAGAGGTCAATCCCACCTTGGTACAGCTCATCGGCTTTGATGAGACGGTGGTTATTGTGGGGCTTGACATCAAGTTTCCCAACTGCACCGGCCGAATGAGCCTGTGTCTGCCCGGCGTGATGCTCACCAACATCTTCGCTGAGATCGGCAAGGCCACCGTCCGGCACACCAGCGGGGAGGACAAGGCGGAGGAGATCTTCGACTCCCTGCGGGACAGCGAGCTGGAGATCATAGCGGAGCTGGCACGTACACAGCTGCTTCTCAGCGATATCTACCATTTGAACGTGGGAGACGTGGTGAACATCCGGCGGCCCAAGGACGCCCCGATCTTCCTCAATATCGGCGGCCGAAGATGGTTCGACGGCCGCATGGGGGTCCACAACAAGCAGATGGCTGTGAAAATCGGTGAGACCTACTATAAGGCTTAAAGGAGCGGATCTGGATGGGAGATACAATTTTTAGCTCCATGGCGATTGACGCCATCGGAGAAATCATGAATATCAGCTTGGGCTCCTCGGCCACGGCTGTTTCCAATATGCTGGACCACCGTGTGGACATCACCACACCCACTGTGAGCGTGGTAAACGCCGAGGAATTTGAGCTGGGAGAGATTGAGCCTGCGGTAGGCGTAGAGATCAAATATGTCTCCGGCTTGGACGGCAGCAACATCATGCTGCTCAAGCGCAGCGACGTCAAGGCCATCGTGGACATCCTCCTGATGACCGAGACCGCCGACGAGGACTTCGTCTTGGACGATCTGAGCATCAGCTGCGTCTGCGAGCTGATGAACCAGATGATGGGCTCGGCCTCCACGGCCCTAAGCGACCTTCTGGGGCGGATGGTGAACATCTCCACCCCGGAGTCCTTTGAGCTGGACGACTTGGACAAGGTGCGCCGGGAGCACTTCCCGGTACAGACCGGCCCGGTGGTGGTGGTGAAGTTCCACCTGACCATCGAGAACACCTTGGACAGCGAGTTTATGAACGTCATGTCCATCGAGCTGGCCAAGGATCTGGTGGCCGGCTTCGGCTTGGACATGGGCGAGGACAGCGCGCCTGCCCCCGCTCCGGCGCCTGCGCCCGCACCTGCCCCAACTCCGGAGCCCGCCTCCGGCGGCGGAGGCGGCGGCGTCCTCAGTCAGGAGGAGATCGAGCGCTTGATGAGCGGCGGCGCGGCAGCGGCGGCTCCGGAACCCGCACCCGCACCCAGCGGCGGAGGCGGCGGTGTCCTCAGTCAGGAGGAGATCGAGCGCCTGATGAGCGGCGGTGCGGCAGCGGCGCCGGCCCCCCAGCCCGCGCCTGCTCCCGCTCCCCAGCCCCAGACACCTCCCGCAGCACAGCCTGCCGCTCCCGCTGCCGCGGCGCAGCCCGCCACTGCGGCGGACATCGGAAGCATGATGGCGGCCATGATGGCGGCCATGACCACAGCCATGGCGAACAACGCCCCTGCCAAGTCCGCTCCCCCGCCGGAGCCCAAGGTCATCAATGCTCAAAAGCCCAGGATGCAGGAGCTGGACGCCGAAACCCGGCTCTCCGCGGAGCAGAAGCAGAACTTGGATCTGATCATGTCCGTGCCCTTGGAGGTGGCGGTGGAGATCGGCCGAACCAAGCGAAAGATTCAGGACATCATCGCTTTCTCCAAGGGTTCGCTGGTGGTCTTAGACAAACTGGCCGGCGATCAGGTGGACCTGTTCGTCAACGGGCAGTGCATCGCCCGGGGCGATGTGGTGGTAATTGACGACAACTTTGGCATCCGTATCACGGAAATTCTGCAAAAGCCGGATATCAACGAGCTGGTGCAGTCTTGATAGATCGCGCTCCCCTATTCCCCTGTAAAAACCTATGGAATCTTTATATTTAATGAAAAAGGATGGTTGCTATGGCTAAGATTATGATGGTTGACGACGCTGCTTTCATGCGTAAGGTCATCAAGGACACCTTGAGCAAGGCCGGTTATACGGACCTCTACGAGGCCGTGGACGGCGCGGACGCTGTGGAGAAGTACAACGAGATCAAGCCCGACTTGGTGCTGATGGATATCACCATGCCCAACATGGACGGTTTGGAGGCCCTGAAGGCCATCCGTGCCGCCGACGGTGGGGCCAACGTGGTGATGTGCTCCGCCATGGGTCAGGAGACCATGGTCATTGACGCCATCCGCTCCGGCGCCAAGGACTTTATTGTCAAGCCCTTCAAGCCTGAGCGTGTGCTCAAGACGGTGACCTCCATCGTAGGCGAGCCCTGAGGATGACGCAGGAGATCCTCTCCCTTTTAGGCGCCCTGTTGGTCATTGTGCTGGTGCTGGGGGGAAGCTACTTCTTCACCCGCTGGGCCGGTACGCACCTGAACGGCGGACTGCTCCCCCGTGGGGGGGGCAGCCGGATGCGCATTCTGGACCGGATCTCCATCGGAAGGGACCAGCAGTTGCTGGTGGTTCAGGCGGGCGGGCGCTACCTCCTTTTGGGCAGCTCCGCCGACCGCCTGACGCTTCTGACGGAGCTCACCGCGGAGGAGGGCGCCCAGTGGCAAATCCCTCCCTCGGACGCCTCCCAGAACCGAAAGGCGCCGGACTTCGGCGCTCTGCTCCAAAAGCTGCGGGAGAAGAATACAGACGAGAAGAGGTGAGGGACCATACCGACCGACGCAATTATCAATGTAAACGGCGGCGCCGTGCAGACGCTGGATATTCTGCTGCTCACCACGGTGCTGGCGCTGCTGCCCTCCTTGGTGGTCTTGATGACCTCCTTCACCCGGTACATCGTGGTGTTCTCCTTCCTGCGCACAGCCATGGGTACCCAGCAGACCCCTCCCAACATGGTACTGGTGGGCATGGCGCTGATTTTAACGCTTTTCACCATGTCCCCCGTCCTCTCAGAGGTCCAATCGGAGGCCTATGACCCCTATGTGGCCGAGGAGATCACGCAGGAGGAGTTCTTCGCCCGGGCCCAGGTCCCTCTGAAGCGGTTCATGCTCCGCCAGACGGAGGTCTCCAGCGTGGAGCTCTACTGCAACATGTCCGGGGAGGAGATGCCCCCCACCGAAGAGGCGGCGGTGGAACTGCCGCTGCGGGTGATCATGCCCGCTTTCGTCACCACGGAGCTGAAGCGGGCCTTCGAGATCGGCTTTTTGCTCTATATCCCCTTCATGCTCATTGATATCGTGGTCTCCTCCACCCTTATGAGCATGGGCATGATCATGCTGCCTCCCTCGATGATCTCCACTCCCTTCAAAATCCTGCTGTTCATCCTCTTGGACGGGTGGCAGCTGCTCTTCTCCACCCTTGTACAGGGGTTCCGATAAGGAGGCTGTGAACAATGGATACGACGCAGATCACAGAACTCCTGCGGGAGGGCGTGTGGGTGGCCATCAAGCTGGGCGGCCCCATGCTGGTCCTCAGTATGGTAGTGGGCGTACTGATCGCCATCTTTCAGGCGGTGACACAGATCCACGAGCAAACGCTCTCCTTCATCCTCAAGCTGATTGTGGTGGTTCTGGTGTGCCTCGTCGGCGGCAACTGGATGATGGCAACCCTTTTGGACTACACCCGAAACCTGTTTACCCTGATGCGCGGTTGACGGCCTCCCCCGGCGCCGCCGGAGAGGAGGCGCGTCTATGCTTGACTGGGAAGCAGTGAACCTGTTCATGATGATCCTCTCCCGGATGAGCGGCTTCGTCCTCTTCAACCCCATGCTGGGGCGGCGGGGCGTCCCCGGGGTGGTGAAGGCCGGCTTGGTCCTGCTCCTGACGGTGACGGTGTTCTACATGTCCCCGCCGGCGCCGGCCGTACCCGGTGTGCTGCTCCAGCTGCTGCTTATGCTCCTGCTGGAGATGGCTGTGGGCTACTTTTTGGGGCTTGTGGTGAATATCTTCTTCTACATTCCCATTATGGCCGGCGAGATTATCGACACCCAGATGGGTATGTCCATGGGCAAGACCTATGATCCAGGCAGTCAGGCCTCCCTCTCCGTCACCGCTACGCTTCTCAACGTGCTGATGACCCTGCTGTTCTTCGCGGCCAACGGCCACCACACGCTGCTGCGGATCTTCCTGCTCTCCGGCGACGCCATCCCCTTTGGGATGGTGAGCTTGGGGACGGCGCTCTACAGCACCATTGTGGAGCTGTTTATCCACTGTACGATCCTCTCCATCAAGCTCTGTATGCCCATTCTGGCGGCGGAGCTCCTTGGACAGGTGGGGATGGGCATTCTTATGAAGGCCATCCCCCAGATCAACGTTTTCGCTATCAACATTGAGCTGAAGGTAATCATCGGACTGTCCTTGGTGCTCATCTTCATGGTCCCCTTCAGCGAGTACCTCTTGGAGGCGGAAGCCGCCATGCTGCAATCACTCCAGCGGCTTTTGCCCCTCATGGGACCATAGGGGAGCCGCCTCCCTCTTCTCCAAGAAGCACGGCCGGTAAAGGGGGGATCACAGTATGCCCGGCGACTCCAAAACTGAAAAAGCGACACCAAAAAGACGGCGAGACGAGCGAAAGAAAGGTAACGTCCTTATGAGCAAGGACGCCGTCGCCGTGGCCACGCTGTTAGGCAGCCTTCTGATGGTCCGGGTGATGGCGGGCCCCTTTATGGAGCAGATCCGCCAGTTCTTCCAGTTCTGCTTTGCCAGTATCCGCACCGGAGAGGTGGGGATGATCGAAAGCCTCTTTGGACAGATCTTTAAGCAGGGGCTCAAGACCTACCTCTTTATGGCCGGCCCCTTCCTCTTGGTCACCGCGCTGCTGGCCATCTCCGTGACCTTCTTCCAGACCAGGCTCCTCTTCTCCACTGAGGCTATCAAGCCCAAATTCAACCGTATCAGCCCTCTGCAGGGCTTCAAACGGCTCTTTTCCCTGCGCTCTATTGTGGAGGCCTTCAAGGGCATCCTGAAGATCTCCATCCTGCTCTATATCATCTACGACTACTTCACCTCCACCGCGGTTGGCTTCTCCCGCTTTCTCCTCATGGATCTGCGGGCCTCCTGCTCCGTCCTCTTTCAGGACGCCTTCACCCTGGTGCTGCGCATCGCCGTGGCCTTCACCGTTCTGGCCTTCTTTGACTACCTCTACCAGTGGTGGGACTACGAGCGGCAGCTGAAGATGTCCAAACAGGAGATCAAGGAGGAGTATAAGCAGACCGAGGGCGATCCCCAGGTGAAGGGCAAGATCAAGGAGATCCAGCGCCGGCGGGCCCAGCAGCGCATGATGCAGCAGGTGCCCGGCGCCGACGTGGTCATCCGTAACCCCACCCACTTTGCCGTGGCCCTGCGCTACAACCCCGATCAGGACAACGCCCCGGTGGTTCTGGCCAAGGGCGTGGACGAGTTGGCCCTGCGCATTGTCAAGGTGGCCGAGGAGCACAACATCGCCACGGTGGAAAATGTCCCCTTGGCCCACGCGCTCTACGACTCCACCGACTTAAACCGAGAAATTCCCCCGGAACTCTACGGCGCCGTCGCCGAGGTTCTGGTCTATGTATTGAGATTGAACCGGCCCAAGTAAAAGGCCGCGTTCCTTGTCTCCGCAACACACTCAGAAAGGATGGCCCCAATGAAACGACTTCTCCAAAACAGCATCGCCCTCTTGGTGGTGGTCATCGTCCTCTTCCTTGTGATCCCCATCCCCCCCTTCCTGCTGGACCTGCTTTTGATCATCAACATCTCCCTGTCCATTCTGATTCTGATGATCACCATGACCATTGCGGACGCGCAGGAGTTCTCCATCTTCCCCTCGCTGCTGCTGATCACCACGCTGTTCCGCTTGGGACTAAATGTCTCCACCACCCGGCAGATCTTGGGCAACGCCGGCGGCAACAGCACCGTCATTAACGCCTTCGGCCACCTGATTACCAGCGGCAACATCGTCTTGGGCGTGATCATCTTCCTGATCATCGTCCTAGTGCAGTTTATCGTCATTACCAAGGGTGCCGAGCGTGTCTCCGAGGTGGCGGCCCGGTTCACCTTGGACGCCATGCCCGGTAAGCAGATGGCCATCGACGCCGACCTCAGCTCCGGCCTGATCAACGAGCAGCAGGCCCGTGAGCGCCGGGCCAAGATCCAGAAGGACGCCGACTTCTACGGCGCCATGGACGGTGCCACCAAGATCGTCAAGGGCGACTCCATCATGGGTCTCATCATCACCGCCGTCAACTTCATCGGCGGACTGATTATCGGCTCTGTCAACGGCGTACAGAACGTGCTGGAGGTCTACTCCATCGCCACCATCGGTGACGGTCTGGTCTCCCAGCTCCCCGCCCTGATGATCTCCACCGCCACGGGCATGATCGTCACCCGCTCCGTCTCCGACGGCAGCCTGAATAACGACGTGATCACCCAATTCAAGAACCAGCCCCGGGCCATCACCAGCGGCGGTGTGGTGATTTTCCTCTTGGGTCTCATCCCCGGCACACCCCACCTGCCCCTGATTCTCGTGGGCTCCGGCTTGGGCGCCGGCGGCTATGTGATGCTCCGCCGTCTCAGCCGCCAGCGGGCGGAGGAGGAGGCCATGGCTGTGGAGCAGCAGGCCGCCCCGGAGGCCGAGGCCATGCCCAGCGAGACCGACTATTACAAGGACATCAATAACGTCTACAGCCTCCTGACGGTGGACCCCATCGAGATGGAGTTTGGATACAGCTTAATCCCCTTGGTGGACGAGAACAGCGGCGGCAAGCTGATCAGCCGCATCGTCATCTTCCGCCGGCAGTACGCACAGGACATGGGCTTCGTCATTCCCTCCATCCGCCTCCACGACTCCTCCGCCTTGGGGACCAACCAGTATATTGTCAAGATCAAAGGCGAAGAGGTGGCCCGAGGCGAGATTCTGGTGGACTACTACTTGGCCTTGGAGCCGGCCAACCCCGCCGGGGAGATCGACGGCATCGAGACCGTGGAGCCCGCCTACGGCATCCCTTCCCGGTGGATTCTGCCAGAGAACAAGGAGATGGCCGAGATCTACGGCTACACCGTCATTGACCCCCTCAGCGTCATGCAGACCCACCTCAGCGAGGTGATCCGCCGCCACGCCTACGAGCTTTTAGGTCGGTCGGAGGTGATCCAGCTGGTGGAGAACCTCAAACGCACCTCCCCGGAGCTGGTGGAGGAGGTCATCCCCAACTACCTCTCCTACGCCAACCTGGAGCGTATCCTCCGCGGCCTCTTGAAGGAGGGCATCCCCATCCGGGATCTGGCCACCATCCTGGAGACCGCTATGGAAGCCCTGATGAACACCAAGGACTTGGATATGGTCACCGAGAATATCCGTGTGGCCCTCAGCCGCACCATCACCCGCCGCTTCTGCGAACATGGCCAGCTTCGGGTGGTCACGCTGGAGGCGGAGGTGGAGAAGCGGATCATCGCCTCCCTCAGCAAAAACGAGCAGGGCATCTACTTGGCAATGGGTCCGGATTTGATGCAGCAGATCATCTCCCAGCTGGGGGATTTCATGAAGAAGTTCAACGACCTCAGTCAGACTCCCATTGTCCTCACCAGTCAGGTCATCCGCGTCTATCTCAGCCGGATGCTCGCCCAGTTCTACCCGGGACTCTATGTGCTGTCCTTTAACGAGATCACCAGTGACGTGCAGATCCAGTCCCTTGGCAATGTGACTATCCCCCATGAGTCCCGACGCGCAGAGAGGCAGGTGGCAGCGGTATGACGGAGCGCTCCTCCGCCGCCGCGGCGCGGCCCTACACCGAATCAGAGATCGAGGCCATGACCACCGAGGAGCTGCTCCTCACCTACAAGCAGACCAATCAGGAGGAGCTGAAGTGGCCCTTAGTCCTGCGCTATGTGGGCTTGGTGCGAAGTATCGCCCTCCAGGTTCGCGGCGTCTACAGCTCCTTTGCCCAGGTGGACGACATCATCAATGAGGGTGTCTTGGCCTTAGTGGGCGCAGTGGACAAATTCGACTTGGAGAAGGGTGTCAAGTTTGAGACCTACGTCTCCAAGCGCATCCGGGGGGCCGTCATCGACTTGGCCCGCCGGCAGGACTGGGTTCCCCGTAGCGTGCGGCGGAAGGCCCGGGAAATCGACCAGGTGAGCAACGAGCTCTTCGCTGAACTGGGGCGCTACCCCTCCGACGAGGAGATGACCGCCCGCTTGGGAATCACCGTGGACCAGTACCAAGAGGACCTTGCCAACTCCTCGCTGTGCAACATCCTCTCCTTGGACTCCCTCTTTGAGGACCGGGAGAAAAACAGCGCCGACGTGGCTGACAGCGACGGCTTCAG
>JAAWSV010000083.1 GCA_022801715.1 Oscillospiraceae bacterium | reverse complement strand
GCCCGCAGGCGCGTTTCGAGGCCAACCGCCCCAAGGGGGCGGCTCTTAGGCCGAGATGAGGGGGACCGCCGAACGGCGGTGGAGGGATTCCCCGCAGGCGCCCCCGCCCCCAACCCCGCCACGTCACCCCCCATTTTTCGCCCATCTCCCACCTTGCCCAACCATCAAAACAATGGTATACTTCCTACTGAAAGAAACGAACAAACGAAACAACAAAAGGAGCCAACGGCAATGAAACTGATCTCATGGAACGTCAACGGCCTCCGGGCCTGTCTGAAGAAGGGCTTCTTGGACTTCTGCGCCCTCTCCGACGCCGATGTCTACTGCCTTCAGGAGACGAAGATGACCGCCGACCAGGCGGACTTCGACCTCCCCGGCTACTTCCGCTACTGGAACAGCGCGGACAAGAAGGGCTACTCCGGCACCGCCATCTTCACCAAGACCGAGCCCATCTCCGTCACCTGTGACTTTGGCGACGACCTCCACCGCCACGAGGGCCGCCTCATCACCGCCGAGTACCCGGACTTCTACCTGCTCTGCTGCTACACCCCCAACAGCCAGGACGGCCTGAAGCGCATCGAGTACCGCCTCCAGTGGGAGGATGACCTCCTCCTCTACCTCCGGACCCTGGACCGCACCAAGCCCGTGATCCTCTGCGGCGACTTGAACGTGGCCCACCAGGAGATCGACCTGAAGAACCCCGGCCCCAACCGGGGCAGCCCCGGCTTCTCTGACCAGGAGCGCGATAGGATGACCGCCCTCCTCTCCGCCGGCTTCGCGGACACCTTCCGCCAGCTCTACCCGGATAAAACCGGGGCCTACACCTGGTGGAGCTACCGCCACAACGCCCGCGCCAACAACGCGGGCTGGCGCATTGACTACTTCATCGTCTCCCAGCGTCTCCTCCCCCGCGTCACCGCCGCCGATATCTACGCCGAAATCCCCGGCAGCGACCACTGCCCCGTGGCGCTCACACTCTGTTGAGTGAGGAGTGAATGAGTCCGGCTTCGCCGGAGGATTTCCCCACGCCCAACCAACACCGGAGGTGCTCATGTACGATCTCATCCTCATCGGCTCCGGACCGGCGGCGGCGGCCTTTGCCCGGCTGGCGCCCCGGTCCCTGCGGATTCTGCTGATTGACGGCGGGGGACGGCCCAAGCCCTGCGGGGGGCTGCTGGCCCCCGACGCCCAGAAGGCGCTGGCCCGGTTTGAGCTGACGCTGCCCAAGGAGGTGCTGGTGGACCCCCAGATCTTCTCCGTGCGCACCATCGACCTTGTCACCCGGCGGCAGCGGTACTATCAGCGGATGTACATCAATGTGGACCGCGGCCGGTTCGACCGGTGGCTCATGGACATGGTGGGGGACAACGTCACCGTCCTCCGGGGCCGGTGTACCGCCCTCCGGCGCGCCGACGGCGGCTTCGCCGTCACCTGCGCCGCCCCCGACGGCGCCCGGCGGGAGTTCCGGGCCCCCCTCCTGGTGGGGGGCGACGGGGCGGACTCCATCGTCCGGCGCACCCTCTTCGGCCCGGCGAGGATCCGCCGGTACACCGCCATCCAGCAGTGGTTCCCCCTGTCCGACGCCAACCCCTTCTACTCCTGCGTCTTTGACGCTGCCACCTCCCCCTGCTGCTCCTGGTCCATCTGCAAGGACAACCACCTGATCTTCGGCGGGGCCTTCCCGCCGAGGGACTGCCGCGCCGCCTTTGAGGCCCAGAAGGCCCGCTTTGCCGACTATTTGGGCCTCACCTTGGGCCAGCCGGAGCGGACGGAGGCCTGCCAGGTCCTCCGCCCCCACCGCCCCGCCAGCTTCTGTCTGGGGGGCGGCGGCGCCTACCTGATCGGCGAGGCCGCGGGCCTTATCAGCCCCAGCTCCCTGGAGGGTATCAGCTCCGCCCTGATCAGCGCCTGCGCCTTGGCGGAGAGCTTACAGGAGGCCAATCCCCTCCGGGCCTACCGGAAAAAGCTGCGGCACCTGCGCGGGAAGCTGCTGGCGAAGAATCTCAAGTGCCCCTTCATGTACCACCCCCTCCTCCGGGACCTGGTGCTGCGCAGCGGCCTCACCAGCATCGAGGTGTCCGCCCGATAGGGACAGCGGGCGGCGGGATCAACCCTATACAGCGTATATTCAAAAACTATGCGCTGGAAAAAGGTGCCATATGGGGCGGAAACCGGGAGAAAATTGAGATTTCGCGCATAAAACGGGGGTATCACCGGAGGAAAACACCCGTTTTGGGAAAATTCATAAACGGTCCGGTACAGAATTGTGAAAAACATATATTTTCGTCGGACTTCCCGAAAAAAAGATTGATTTTTTGAATAAGACGCTGTATTGTTATTGGGTAACAGACGCCGGGACAAGCTGTATACCCGTGATACAGCCCCAGCCGGCGGCCTGCGGGCCGCCCCGGGATAGGGAGGCGATCATGAGCGATAACCACGCGGCCCAGCCGCCCAAGACAGACTGCTCCTATGTCTACGACTGCCTCCGGACCGACATCCTGTCCGGCCGGATCAAGCCCAACGAGCGCTTGGTGGAGAGCCACTACGCCGAGAAGTTAGGCGTCAGCCGGACCCCCGTGCGGGAGGCCCTGCGCCTGCTGGAGCGGGACGGTCTGGTGGACCTGCGGCCCAAGCGGGGCGCCACCGCCCGGCAGCTTTTGACCGAGAGCGAGGTGGAGGAGATCTTCCGCCTCCGTGCCCTCCTCCAGCTGGACTGCGCGCCGGAGACGGTGCGGAACCTCACCGCAGACGAGCTGCGGCAGATGGAGGCCTGCAACGCCGCCTGTCAGGAGGCCGTGGCCGCCGACGACGCCGACGCCTTCTTTCGCCACTACGACCGCTTCAACCTCCTCCTCCTGGAGGGGTGCAAGATGCAGATGGTGATCAAGATGCTGATGCTCCTGGAGCACCTGGACCCCATCACCTCCGTGGTAGGAGGTACCGGTCAGGCCCCCACCGCCCAGTTCCGCCGGATTGCCATCTCCACCTGGGAGGGCCGCCGGCGCTCCCTGTCGGAGCACGAGGCCATCGCCTCCGCCCTCCGCCGCCGGGACCTGACCGCCTACACCGCGGCCCTGCGCCAGCACACCGAGAGCTGCGATATGGCCTGCCGGGAGGGGCTGCGCAAGCTCCGCGGCCAGTGGCCGGAGCCCCCCGCCAAATCCCCGGAGTAGGCCGCCCTTCCCTCCGCGGACAGCATACTGCATACAATTTACCGCGATAAAAATCCCCTTCCCTGTCAAACACCACTTCTGCGGTAGTGTTTGGAATACACCTATATTATAAGGAGGTAACACATGAAGAAGTTTCTTGCAGTACTTTTGACCTTGGCCATGGTGCTGGCCCTGACCGCCTGCGGCAATGGCGGCAACGGCGGCAACGGCGGCAACAGCGGCAATGGCAACGGCGGCGGCGGTGATGCCGACGGCGGCCAGAGCAGCGGTGAGCCCATCAAGGTGGGCGTGTACCTGCCCCTCTCCGGCGCCAACGCCGCTGTGGGCCAGTCCGGTGTCGAGGGCATCGAGATGGCCGTTGAGGAGATCAACGCCGCCGGCGGCATCGCCGGCCGTCCCATCGAGATCATCAAGGAGGACGAGGAGAACGATCCCACCACCGCCGTCTCCGTGGTGAATAAGCTCATCAATCAGGACGAGGTCGTGGCCATCATCGGTTCCGTCAACTCCTCCGTCACCCTGGCGGCCATGGAGGTCTCCGAGGACGCGGGCATCCCCATGGTGACGCCCATCTCCTCCGGCGCGGCCATCACCGGCAGCGGCAACCAGTACATCGTCCGCGGCCAGGCCAATGACCTGCTGCAGGCCGGCGCGGTGGTGGAGTACGCCATTGCCAAGGGCTACCAGAAGATCGGCCTCATGTACCAGAACGACGACTACGGCGGGGGCGCCCGGGACGTGATCGTGGAGATCATGAAGGAGAACAACATGACCCTGGCCGCTGACGAGGGTTTTGAGGCCAGCGCCGCCGACGTGACCCCCCAGCTCCAGAACGTGAAGGCCGCCGGCTGCGACTGTCTGATCATGTACTGCATGTACGCCCCCGGCGCCACCATCGCCAACCAGGCGGCCCAGTTGGGTATGGGCGATCTGCCCCTGCTGGGCGGCGGCGGCCTGACCAATGCCAAGCTCTATGAGCTGGGCGGCGAAAACGTGGTGGGCGTGGTCAACAGCCAGACCTTCCTCGCCGGCGCCGACGCTGTCAACGAGTTCTCTGCCAAGTTCATCGAGAACTTCCAGGCGAAGTACAACGACACCGCCGACTCCAACAACGCCATGGCCTACGACTCCACCTACATCCTGGCCGAGGGCCTGAAGTACAGCCTCGAGCAGTACAACGACCTCTCCGGCGACCACATCATGGAGGGCATGAAGGCCATCAAGGACATGCCTCTGGCCACCGGCACCATCACCATTGACGAGACCGGCGACTCCATCCGCGACAAGATCCTGATGGTGGAGCTCTGCGAGGGCGGCACCTACAAGCTGGCCGAGTAATCCCCTCCTCCCTGCAAAGGAAGGACAGACAGAGAAGAGACAGCGATACGCGAGACGGGCGGAGCGGGGCCTTTGGACCCCGCTCCGCCGCCCCGGCAAATCCCGTCAAACATGGAGCGCTTTCCGTGTGCGGCGATTGGGAGGAAAACAATATGGTATTCTTTTTACAGCAGCTGGTCCAGGGCCTGGCCATCGGCAGTATCTACGGTCTTATCGCCATCGGCTACGTGCTGATCTACAACACCTGGGGCGTGCTGAACTTCGCCCAGGGCGACATGGTCATGGTGGGGGCCTTCACGGTGCTGGTCACCCACTCCATGATGGGCCTGCCCATGTTCCTTGCCATTCCCCTGGCCATCCTCATGTGCGTGGTGATCGGCTTCATCATTGAGCTGACGGCCTTCCGCCCTCTGCTCAACGCGGAGAACCAGCGCCGCCTCATCGCCACCATCGGCGTGGGCATCTTCCTTCGGAACCTGGTGCAGATCATCTTCGGCGCCGACGCCT
Organism: Oscillospiraceae bacterium; assembly: GCA_022801715.1. Classification (GTDB taxonomy): domain Bacteria; phylum Bacillota; class Clostridia; order Oscillospirales; family Oscillospiraceae; genus CAJFPI01. Next base: position 3,424 of record JAAWSV010000083.1, on the reverse strand, counting down.
TCCCCTTCCCCAGCATCTTCGGGGACAAGACCATGGACGTGGGCGGCCTGAAGATCGTGCCCCAGGACATCTGGAACACCCTGGTGGGCATCCTCCTGGTGGTGCTCCTGATGCTCTTCCTCAAAAAGACACGCATCGGCAAGGCCATGCGCGCCACCGCGCAGGACCGTGAGGCCGCCCGCCTCATGGGTGTCAACGTCCGCCGGTGCATGTCCGGAACATTCATCTTGGCCTCGGCCATCGGCGGCTTCGCCGGTATGCTCCTGGCCCCCAAGTACTTCGTCATCGCCTCCCTTGGCACCACCTTCGGCAACAAGGGCTTCGCCGCGGCGCTCTTCGGCGGCATCAGCTCCAACGCCGGCTCCATGGTGGGCGGCGTGGTCTTAGGCATTTTGGAGACCTTGGCGGCGGTCTACGGCAAATCCACCTGGCAGACCGCCATCGCGTTCATCATCCTGTTCCTCGTCTTGGTCGTGAAGCCCACAGGCCTCATGGGCAAGAAGGATGTGCGGAAGGTTTAAGAGGTGGCGTATGAAGAAAAATGAAATGACGCTCGCTCAGAAAATCTATCAGAAGTCCCGCCTCTGGGTCATCCTGCTGCTGGTGGTCATCTTCCCCCTGATCCAGATCCCCAAGAACGGCAAGATGGTCTTTCTGGCGGACAACTACCTTCTGCACATGGCCAACATCTCCATGATGTTTGCCATCCTCACCATCAGTCTGAATATCCTGTCCGGCTTCACCGGACTGATGTCCGTTGGACATATCGCCTTCTTTGGCATCGGCGCCTACTCGGCGGCCATCCTTACCACCAAGGCCGGCATGCCCATCCTCGTGGGCTTCATCGCCGCCGGCGTGATCTCGGCCCTGTTCAGCCTGATCCTGGGCCTGCCCACCATGCGCCTTAGAGGGATGTACTTCTCCGTGGCCACCATGGCCTTTGGTGAGATCATCTACCAGCTCATCAAGAACCTGGAACCCCTCACCGGCGGCACCAAGGGCATCACCAAGATCCCCTCCATCGAGATCTTCGGCGTCTCCTTCAAGGACTACCGGAATTTCTACTACTTAATGCTCCTGGGTCTGGTGCTGGTCATCGTCCTCACCCGGAACCTGAAGAACTCCCGCCCCGGCCGGGCCATGCTGGCCATCCGGGCCAACGACATTGCCGCCGAGGCCATGGGCGTCAACGTGGTGAGCTACAAGCTGGTGGCCTTTATGACCTCCGCCTTCTTCGCGGGCATCGCCGGCGCCTTCTACGCCCACGAGATGCGCTACATCAGCCCTGAGACCTTCGCCAGCGTGGAGTCCGCCAGCCTTCTGGCCATGATGGTGGTGGGCGGCATCGGCTCCATCCCCGGCGCCATCCTGGGCGGCGCGGCCCTCACCATCCTGCCGGAGGTCCTCCGCTTCATCGGCGAGTTCCGCCTGGTGCTCTACGGCGCGGCGGTGGTGGCCATCATCATCTTCGCCCCCAAGGGCTTGGGCGGCCTCATCACATGGATTGACGAGACCCTCAGCGGCCAGCGGGTAAAGGGCAGCAAGCACCCCAGCGAGGCGGAAGCGGGAGAGGAGGCGCAGGAATGAGCAAGAACATTCTGGAGACACAGGGGATTGGCATCCAGTTCGGCGGCCTGAAGGCGGTGAACAACGTGAACTTCACCGCCGGCGAGGGGGAGATTACCGCCCTCATCGGCCCCAACGGCGCGGGCAAGACCACCCTCTTCAACCTGATCGCCGGCTTCTACGCTCCCACCGCCGGCAAGGTTTTCTTCAAGGGCGAGGATATCACCTCCTTGAAGCCCTACCAGCGGACCCGGATCGGCCTGGCCCGCACCTTCCAGAACATCAACCTCTTCGCGGACATGTCCGTGATGGACAACGCCCTGGTGGGCCAGCACTGCCGCATGACCTACGATCCCATCAGCGCCATGCTCTCCCTGCCCAACAAGCACAAGCAGGAGAGGGCGTCGCGGAAAGAGGTCATGGAGATGCTGGACTTCATGGGCCTGGCCGACGTGGCCGAGGAGAAGGCGGGCAGCCTCTCCTACGGGAAGCAGAAGAACTTGGAGATTGCCCGGGCCATGGCCACCAGGCCCGAGCTGCTGCTCCTCGACGAGCCGGCCTCCGGCCTGAACACGCAGGAGCTGGACCAGCTGAGCCAGCGGGTTCTGGCCATGCGGGACCGGGGCATCACCGTGGTGCTCATTGAGCACAAGATGGACGTGGTCATGACCATCTCCCACAAGGTGATGGTGCTGAACTTCGGCGAGACCATCGCCTTTGGCCCCCCGGAGGCCGTCAGCGCCGATCCCCACGTCATCGAGGCCTACTTAGGGAAGGAGGACGACGAGGATGCTTGAGCTGAAGAACGTCCACGTGAGCTACGGCAGCATTGAGGTGCTCCACGGCATCGACATACACGTGGAGAAGAACGAGATCGTCACCATCATCGGCGCCAACGGCGCCGGCAAGTCCACCACCCTGAAGGCCATTGCAGGCCTGATCCCCAAGCACAAGGGCAGCTCCATTGTCTACAACGGCAATGACATCACCCCCCTGGCCGCCGAGGTCATCGTCTCCAAAAAACTCTCCCTGGTCCCCGAGGGCCGGCGCATCTTCCCGGACATGACCGTGACGGAGAACTTAGAGATGGGCGCCTATCTCCGCAGCAAGGACAAGGCGGGCATCCAGAAGAGCCTCCAGGAGGTCTACGAGCTCTTCCCCCGGTTGGAGGAGCGGAAAAAGCAGATGAGCAAGACCCTCTCCGGCGGCGAGCTGCAAATGCTGGCGGTGGCCCGGGCCCTGATGGCCAAGCCCGACATGATCATGCTGGACGAGCCCTCCACGGGCCTCGCCCCCTTGGTGATCAAGAGCATCTTCGAGATCATCAAGAACGTCCGCGACACCGGCACCACCGTGCTGCTGGTGGAGCAGAACGCCAAGATGGCCTTAGGCATCGCCGACCGGGGCTACGTGCTGAAAAACGGCCGCATCGTCATGGAGGACACCGGCAAAAACCTTCTGACCAACGACGACGTGCGCAAAGCCTACCTGGGAGAGAAGCAATAGCATAGAACACCCCGCCCCCTGCTTCACCGACATCCGTCCGCATCCCGCGGACGCAACCGCCCCCATGCGGTGGGCACTCCATCCCCCGAAATACCACCACCCGCCACCCCCCACCTCGCCGACATCCGTCTGCCCCACGCGGACAGAACCACCTCCACCCGTAGGGGCCGGTGTCCTCACCGGCCCGTCCCCCCGTCTGCCCTTCAACCAAGGACAAATGTCCGCCTGCCACCCCCTCGCGAAAAACCGACTTGCGTAAAACGTGCAACCAAGCGTGCAACACCCCCCATGTTTTTCGCGATTTTTCACCCAAAAACAATCAAAAACAGGAGGAATTTCAACGATGAATTTT
>JAAWSV010000082.1 GCA_022801715.1 Oscillospiraceae bacterium | reverse complement strand
GGGAAGTGAAACAGCAGGAGCAGAAGAAAACCAACGTCAGGAAGTTCATTTCCGTGGTGAAGAAGTACACGGACATGACCCAGCTTGACGCCACCATCCTGCGTGAGTTTGTGGAACAGATCAGGGTGTCCGATACCTACACGACCGACGAACAGCAGAAGCGGGTGAAAATCCGGGAAATTGAGATTGTCTATAACTTCATTGGTGCGTTTGATTTTGAGGGAGCGCGGGAGCAATCCCAAACTGCCCAAGACAAAAATAATGCGAAAGTCGGCGCAGCTTGATGCCACGCCGACCCTCGCTTAAAATGTTTTCTTACGTCACCGCCTCTGTAGAGGCGTTCTTTATGCTTTGGGGCCGTAATCCTTGCGGGCGCGCCGATGGAGGCGGGGATGGTTCGCCTCTACAGGCCCAAGAGTACCGTGGCGAAGCTGAAGTAGATCAGCAGCGACACCACGTCCACAATGGTGGTGATGAAGGGACCCGCCACCACCGCCGGATCCAGGCCCACCTTGTCGGAGAGCAGGGGCAGGAGGCTTCCCACCACCTTGGCGCAGAACACCGTACAGACCAGGGTCAGGCAGATCACCGCCGCCACCGGCACCGTCACCGCGGTGTTCCCCAGCAGCAGCCGGTCCACCAGCATCAGCTTCACGAAGTTGCACCCCGAGAGCAGCGCCCCGCAGCTCACCGCCACGCGGATCTCCTTCCACAGCACCGCCGCCAGATCGCCGAAGGCCACCTCGTTTAAGCTCAGCGAGCGGATCAGGGCCACGCTGGCCTGGTTGCCGCTGTTGCCGCCGGTGTCCATCAGCATGGGGATAAAGCCGATGAGCACCGAGCAGGCGGCGAGGGAGTCCTCAAAGCTGGAGATCACCACGCCGGTGAAGGTGGCCGAGAGCATCAGCAGCAGCAGCCAGGGGATGCGGCTCTTCACCGTCTCCCACACCCCGGTGCGCAGGTAGGGTTTGTCCGTGGGGTTGATGCCGGCGATGCGCTCGAAGTCCTCGGTGGCCTCCTTCTCCATCACGTCGATGGCGTCGTCAATGGTGACGATGCCCACCAGCCGGTGCTCGTCGTCCACCACCGGCATGGCCAAAAAGTCGTACTTGCTCAGGCTCTGGGCCACGTCCTCCCGGTCCTCCATGGTGGACACGGCGATGACATTGGTCTCCATGATGTCCTCGATGATGTCCTCGTAGTCCGAGAGGAGCAGCGTCCGGATGGACACCAGGCCCAGCAGGTGCCGGCTGGGGTCCACCACGTAGCAGATGTTGATGGTCTCCTTGTCCACGCCGGTGCGGCGGATGCGCTTAAAGGCGTCCTCCACGGTCATGTCCCGCTTCAGGTCCACAAACTCCGTGGTCATAATGGAGCCGGCGGAGTCCTCCGGGTACTTGAGAATCTCGTTGACACTGCGCCGGGTCTCCGGGTCCGCGGACTGGAGGATCCGCTTCACCACCGAGGCGGGCATCTCCTCGATGATGTCCACCGTGTCGTCCACATAGAGCTCGTCCAAGACCTCCTTCAGCTCCGTGTCGGAGAAGGTCTTGATGAGCAGCTCCTGCCCCTCCGGCTCCATCTCCACGAAGACCTCCGCCGCCAGTTCCTTGGGCAGCAGACGGTAGAGCACCGGCAGGCGGGTGTCCGGCAGCTGACTGAGCACGTCGGCAATGTCCGCCGCGGCCTCCTCGCTGAGGAGATCCCGGAGGGCCGTCCACTGTTTTCGCTCCGCCATCTCCTCCAACTGCTCCATAAAGGCCCCGTTCTCAATATCCAGCATCCTGTCTACCCCCTTCCCGGCATTTTTCCATAAAAAAATCCATGACTTGCGGCAATCCGGCAGTCATGGCATCTGCGCTGAGAATCGGGGCGCGTTCTCTCCCCGACCACCGTTTGAGCTTTAGCATCTCAGGGCGGTGAAATCGCATTAGATCATGCCTTGTTTTCGACATGACCTGCTCAAACCATCCCACCGTGTCTCCACGGTTACGCGGCAGCGATCCATATCCCTGAGGTAGCCTTGCCTACCGGACCTTATGATATTCCTGCTGCTATAGTATGCTTTTTTCCCTCCGCTGTCAACCTTTTTCCCCTGCCAGAGGAGGAATTTTTTTGACAAACTCCCTCTTGTCCTGCAAAAGATATTATGGTACAATAGTACGATAATCAAAAAAACGCAGAACAGGCGAAAATATGGACCTGTTACAGGAAACGGGACGGTCCTGAGGCGGGGCGCGGAGAGGAGGGCGGCTATGGGCGTACACGACGGGCACAGAAAGAGGCGTCGGGAGCAGTTTGTCCGCCACGGCCTGGACGCCTTCGCCGACCATGAGGTGCTGGAGCTACTGCTGTTCTACGCCATCGGCCGCCGGGATACCAACCCCATTGCCCACGCGCTTTTGGACCACTTCGGCTCCCTGCCCGCGGTGTTCGCCGCCCCTTTGGAGGAGCTGGAGCAGGTGGAGGGCATGGGACCCCATGCGGCCTCGCTGGTGGCGCTGCTGCCGGCGATTTTCCGCCGCCTCCGTCTCTCCGCCGAGGGGCAGAATCTGAAGCTCACCACCACAGAGGAGATGGGCGCGTACTTTTTGGATCTGTTCTTCGGCCAGCGCAGCGAGGTGATGTATCAGGTGTGCCTGGACGGGAAGGGAAAGGTGCTCTGCTGCCGCCGACTCAGTGAGGGCGGCGCGTCGGCGGCGGAGTGCAGCGTCCGCCGGGTGGTGGAGATCGCCCTGCGCTGCAACGCGGTGGGGGTGGTACTGGCCCACAACCACCCCAGCGGCCTGGCGCTGCCCTCCCGGGAGGACTATGTCGCCACCTCGCAGGTGACGGAGGCCCTCTCCGCCATCGGGGTGAGGCTGGTGGACCACATCATTGTGGCGGATCAGGATTTTGTTTCGATGGCGGAGAATGGGTCCATTGCCCAGCGGTGCTTTTGAGGAGGGGGGCGTCCCCCGTCTGCTAAATCGTGAGGGACAGCCCGCCCAGGGCAACGCTGGAGATAAAATCCGCGTCCAGCAGCAGGCGGCTGCCAAAGCAAACCCCCGCCGCAAAGGCCGCGGTGCCGTTGATCCGCCGCAGGGCGTTGATGGCGTCCTGCCGCGCTATCGTGTCGCCCTCCCCGGCCAGCAGCTGCTGCTCCGCCTCCTCCGCAATCGGCCCCATATCCCCATAGGCGTCAAGGATTTCCTCCGCGTGGGGTTTATAGTAGTTTTCGTACAGCCATTCGTAGATTGTTTCCATGTGGGTGCCTCCGTTTATGAGGTTTAACCTCGTCTTATATAAATAAGATAACACGCGATTATACCTCATGTCAAGAGGAGAATGACGATATGAATACAAAAATTATTATGCCGCTCTTTTCTGCAAGAATAAAGGAACTGCGAAAGGAGCGAAAGCTCAAACAGCGGGAGATGGCGGCGCTGTTGGAGTGCACAGAGCGCCACTACCAGTGCATTGAGTATGGGCAGGTCAATGTTCCTTCGTTGGACTTGATGTTTTTGGCCGATTATTTCGGTGTGTCTACCGATTACCTTTTAGGGTTGGATGATCATCGGAAGCGTCATTGATTTTGCAGGGGCGCACACAGCGCAGCCGTTGGCGGCTCTGCCGCTTACGGATGCGGCGTGCCCCTTGCGGGTATTGTGCGCCCGCCCTTCCCCGGTGCGGCGGGTGTCGATAGAGCGGGCGCACGGTGTGCGCCCCTACGGGGGGTTCTATCGGGGCGATCCGGTGGACGGACACGGCGCGCCGGGTCGTCGCGCCCTACGGGTGCGTATCGCACATGGCAGGGTAAGGCGGATGTAGGGCGGGACGACCTCGGCCCGTCGTCCCCAACGCGGCGGGCGTCGATAGAGCGGGTGCACGGTGTGCGCCCCTACGGGGTCTGTCGGAGTGGTTCGGTGCGCTGTTCTATGTTGAGGCGCTGTTTTGCGCTTTATAAACACGGCCCTTCTTTGCTGGGCCTCTGCAAGGAGAAAATCGCTATGCCAAAGTTCCAAGTTGTCTCCCCCTACACCCCCGCCGGGGATCAGCCTCAGGCGATTGAAAAGCTCTCCGCCGGCATCTGTGACGGGCTGCGCCAGCAGGTCCTCTTAGGTGTCACCGGTTCGGGGAAGACCTACACCATGGCGAAGGTCATCGAGGCCATCCAGCGGCCTACGCTGGTTTTGGCCCACAACAAGACCCTGGCCGCCCAGCTCTGCGCCGAGTTCAAGGAGTTCTTCCCCAACAACGCCGTGGAGTACTTCGTCTCCTACTACGACTACTATCAGCCGGAGGCCTATATTCCCCACACCGACACCTATATCGCCAAGGACGCCACCACCAACGACGAGATCGACCGGCTCCGCCTCAGCGCCACCGCCGCCCTCTTTGAGCGGCGGGATGTGATCGTGGTGGCCTCCGTCTCCTGTATCTACGGTCTGGGGGAGCCTGACGACTTTGAGAAGATGATGATCTCCCTCCGCACCGGGCAGGAGCGGAGCCGGGACGAGCTCTTGCAGCGTCTGGTGGAGATCCGGTACGAGCGAAACGACGTGGCCTTTGAGCGGAATATGTTCCGCGTCCGGGGGGACACGGTGGAGCTCTACCCCGCCTACTACCGGGATCGGGCCATCCGGGTGGAGTTCTTCGGCGACGAGATCGACCGCCTCAGCGAGATCAACCCCCTCACCGGGGCGGTGAACCGGCTTTTGAACCACGTGGCCGTCTACCCCGCCAGCCACTATGTCACTCCCCCGGAGAAGATCGAGCAGGCGCTGGTGCAGATCCGGGAGGAGCTGGAGGAGCGGGTCAAATTCTTTGAGGACAACGACAAGCTGGTGGAGGCCCAGCGGATCCGCCAGCGGACGGAGTACGACATGGAGATGATGCGGGAGCTGGGTTACTGCACCGGCATCGAGAACTACAGCCGCTGTATCTCCAACCGCCCGGTGGGCTCCCCGCCCATGACCCTCCTGGACTACTTCCCCGACGACTTCGTCCTCTTCGTGGACGAGAGCCATGTCACTTTGCCCCAGGTCCGGGCTATGTACAACGGCGACAGGGCCCGGAAGGAGAGCCTGGTGGAGTACGGCTTCCGCCTCCCCTGCGCCTTCGACAACCGGCCGCTGCGATTTGAGGAGTTTGAGGAGCGAGTCCACCAGATCATCTGCGTCTCCGCCACCCCCGCCGACTACGAGCGGGAGCTGGCCGACCAGGTGGTGGAGCAGGTGATCCGCCCCACGGGCCTCCTGGACCCGGTGGTGGAGGTCCGCCCCGTCACCGGTCAGATTGACGATTTGATCGGCGAGATCAACCAGCGGGCCCAGCGGGGTGAGCGGGTGCTGGTGACCACGCTGACCAAGAAGATGGCGGAGGACCTGACCGCCTACCTGAAAAACGCCGGCATCCGGGTGCGCTACATGCACCACGATGTGGAGACCATCGAGCGGATGGAGCTGATAAGGGACCTGCGCCTGGGCGAGTTCGACGTATTGGTGGGCATCAATCTGTTGCGGGAGGGCCTCGATATGCCGGAGGTCTCCTTGGTGGCCATTTTGGACGCGGACAAGGAGGGCTTCCTCCGCAGCGAGACCAGCCTCATCCAGACCATCGGCCGGGCCGCCCGAAACGCGGAGGGGTTGGTGATCCTCTACGCGGACACCGTCACGCGCAGTATGCGGGCCGCCATGGACGAGACAGAGCGCCGCCGGAGGAAGCAGGACGAATTCAACAAGGCCCACGGCATCGTCCCCAAAACCGTCATCAAGTCCGTCCGGGAGGTGCTGGAGATCAGCAAGTCCGCCGAGGCCGCCCAGCGCAGTGCCGGCCGCAGGCTCACCCGGGCCGAGGCGGAGCGGGAGATCGTCAGGCTGGAGAAGGAGATGCGGGAGGCCAGCAAGATGCTGGAGTTCGAATATGCCGCCATCCTGCGCGACCGTATTATTGAGCTGCGCAAACAGAAGACGGAGTGAGATGGGAAAACCCCAGAGACGGAAAAACCGGCTGCAAGGGTACGATTACAGCCGGACAGGGTGGTATTTTATTACGGTGTGTACCAAACAAAAGGAACATCTGCTGGGTGAGGTCCGGACCTCCTTGACCCCCTCGCCTGTAGGGCGCGACGACCTCGGCGCGCCGTTCACCGCACTATCTCTTTACGGCCAGATCACCGAAAAATATATCCGTTCCATCCCCGCCGCCTATCCGGACGTCCGTGTGGATAAATATGTCATCATGCCCAACCACGTGCATTTGATCATACGCATTGTTCGATCGGAGCATAATGGGCCGTCGAGGGACGGCGCGCCGAGGTCGTCGCGCCCTACGATTTCCGGTGTGATCGGTGCCCTGAAACGATTTGTCAATCAAAAAACGGGTGCCTCGATCTGGCAGACCTCCTTCCACGACCACATCATCCGCGGCGAGGCGGATTATCTCCGTATCTGGCACTATATTGACACCAACCCCGCCAAGTGGCGGGAGGACTGCTATTACAAGGACGGTGATCTCGAATGCCCAAGGACGATAAAACCAACGTGATGCGCCTGTTGGACCAGCGGCGCATTCCCTACACCCCGCATACCTACCCCCATCAGGAGGGGGTGGCGGTGGATGGGCTCACCGTGGCCCGGACCCTCGGACTGGACCCGGAGACGGTGTTCAAAACCCTGCTGGCCCGGGGGGCCTCCGGGGGGATCTACGTCTTTGTGATCCCCGTGGGGGACACCCTGGACCTAAAAAAAGCCGCCAGGGCGGTGAAGGAGAAATCGGTTGAGATGGTCCACGTGAAGGAGATCCTCGCCCTCTCCGGCTACATCCGAGGGGGCTGCTCCCCGGTGGGGATGCGGAAGCCCTACCCCACGGTCTTTCACGAGACCGCCGGGATTGTGGACGCCATCACGGTCTCCGCCGGGAAAATCGGCTATCAGGTGACGCTGTCCCCCGCCGAGCTGATGGCGCTGGTGGAGGGGACCGAAGCGGATATCGTTGTGTAGGAGGGACGGACTATGGCGTTTATGGCGCTGTTTGGGTGGGTCTTTATTCCCATCATCATTCTGGCCCTGTTTTTCTCCGCGATAACCAGTGCCCTGCTCTGGATGACGGCCCACAGCCTCTTAGTGAATCTCCTTGCGGCGCTCTTGGCGGCGGGAAATCTGCTGGCCGCCCTCGGCCTCCTGCGCCTGCGGAAGCGCTGGAAGCGGGAGGGGAGAAAGGGGCCTTGGCTGCTGCTCCTGGCCGCCCTTTGGGAGTTCGGAGCGGTGGCGTTCTTCACTCTGTACCTCATCATACAGCCCCTGCGCTTTCTCCCGGAGAATTTTGGCGTCCCCTTCACCGTGGAGGACGCCTGCTACGGGGAGTGGGAGGTGACGGCCTTCCGTTACCGCACCCCCGGCTGCGTCCAGACGGAGGAGGAGATCGCCGCATGGATCGGCGTCCGCCTCACCTACAGCCCGGAGTGCTTCACCGCCGCCGGCGAGACCTATCTCTTGGACGAGGACGAGCCCTACACCGTCCATACCGTCCGCCGGGAGAGCGACGTCCGCATCCCGGAGACCCTGGGCCAGGCCTCCTTCGAGGCCCTGGGCATCGAGGGCAGGCGCATCCGCCGTGTCACCGCCCAGACCCAGGAGAGCACCGAGGGCCGCCGCCCCTTAGGCCAGGACCTGTTCTTCCTGAACGACGGAACCGTCCTGATCTACCGCAAGGGGGCATTCTTCGAGATCAAGCGGGTGGAGTAGCCCCTACACCGCCAGCGTCATGCCGCCCAAGGCGATGGGGGCGATAAACTCCATGTCGAGGATGGAGCGCCGCCCGAAGCATACCCCGGCGGCAAAGGCCGCCGTGCCGTTGAGCCGCTGCAGGGTGTTGATGGCGTCCTGCCGCTCCAGCTCGCTCCCCTCCCCGGCAAGCAGCAGCCGCTCCGCCTCCTCCATGATGTCCCCCATGTCCCCGTAGGCGCCCAGCACCTCCTCCGCGTGGGGCCGGTAGTAGTGCGCGTAAAGCCAGTCGTAGATTGTTTCCATGCAAAATACCTCCATAGCACATTGTTCATTGATGTGTTAAGCAAAAACTCGGTATGTAGTAGCGTCTATAGTTCTATTATACACAGAATGTCATAGGGTGTCAAGGAGAAAATAGTTATGGGACGAGAAGTAGTTTTGCCCGGTTTTTCTGAAAGGATTAAATTATTACGAAAAGAGAAAAAATTAAAGCAGAAAGATATGGCTGTCATACTGGAATGTACGGAAAGCCATTATCAAAAAATCGAATATGGACAGATCAATCTGCCTATTTTAGATATAATTACCCTTGCCAACTATTTTGGTGTATCTATTGATTATCTGTTAGGATTTTCCGACCGCCGGAAGCGCCGTTGACCTTGTAGGGGCGCACAGTGTGCGCCCGTCCTCACCCGGTACGGTGGGCATCGATAGAGCGGGCGGACAATGTCCGCCCCTACAGGTGGCCTATCAGACCATCCCGGTTGACGAGAAACGGTGCGCCGGGTCGTCGCGCCCTACGGGGTGCGATATCGCACATGGTATGGTAAATCAGATGTAGGGCGGGACGACCTCGGCCCGCCGTCC
>JAAWSV010000081.1 GCA_022801715.1 Oscillospiraceae bacterium | reverse complement strand
ATCACCATCGCCGAGTACTTCCGGGACATGGGCTACGCCGTGGCCGTCATCGCCGACTCCACCTCCCGCTGGGCCGAGGCCCTGCGTGAGATGTCCGGCCGTCTGGAGGAGATGCCCGGTGAGGAGGGCTACCCCGCCTATCTGGCCTCCCGTCTGGCCCAGTTCTATGAGCGCGCCGGCGTGGTGCAGTGCATGGGCAGCGAGGACCGCACCGGCAGCCTGACCGCCGTGGGCGCCGTGTCGCCTCCGGGCGGCGACCTCTCCGAGCCGGTGAGCCAGGGCACCATGCGGATCGTCAAGGTGTTCTGGTCTCTGGACTCCTCTCTGGCCTATCGCCGCCACTTCCCCGCCATCAACTGGCTGAACTCCTACTCCAACTATTTGGACAACATGAAGCCCTGGTTTGACGAGCATCTGGGTCCCCAGTTCATGGAGAACCGGAACAAGGCCATGGCCCTCCTCCAGGAGGAGTCCAATTTGAATGAGATTGTCCAGCTCGTCGGTAAGGACGCCCTCAGCGCCGCCGACCAGCTGACGCTGGAGGTGGCCAAGATGGTCCGCGAGGACTTCCTCCAGCAGAATGCCTTCATGGATGTGGACAGCTACTCCAGCCATGACCGGCAGATGCGTATGCTCTCCATGATCATCCGCTATGAGCAGCTTTGCCGCACGGCGATTGCCCAGGGGGCGGAGCTCCAGGAACTCTTCGATATCCCCTCCAAGGAGGAGATTGGCCGGGCCAAGTTCGTGGACGCCGACAAGTACGCGGAGGCCTACGCCGCCATCGAGGAGAAGATGGAGAGCGAGATCCGCGCCATTGCAGAGAAAGGCGGTGCTGACGCATGATGAAGGAATACCGTACCATACACGAGATCTCCGGCCCGCTGATGGTGGTGGAGAAGGTGGAGGGCGTCACCTATGACGAGTTAGGTGAGATCGAGCTCTCCGACGGCTCCATCCGCCGCTGCCAGGTGCTGGAGGTCAACGGCGACACCGCCGTGGTCCAGCTCTTTGAGGCCAGCGCCGGCATCAACCTGCGGGACTCCAAGATCCGCTTTTTGGGCCACCCCCTCCAGCTGGCGGTGTCCGGCGACATGCTGGGCCGCGTGTTCAACGGCATGGGCCAGCCCATCGACGACGGCCCCGCCATCCTGCCCGAGGCCTACCGGGATATCAACGGCCTGCCCATGAATCCCGCCGCCCGGGACTACCCCAACGAGTTCATCCAGACCGGCGTCTCCACCATTGACGGGCTGAACACGCTGGTCCGCGGGCAGAAGCTGCCCATCTTCTCCGGCTCCGGCCTGCCCCACGCCCAGCTGGCGGCGCAGATCGCCCGTCAGGCCAAGGTGCTGGGCGGCGAGTCGAACTTCGCCGTGGTGTTCGCCGCCATCGGTATCACCTTCGAGGAGTCGGAGTACTTCGTCAACGAGTTCAAGCGCACCGGCGCCATCGACCGTACCGTGCTGTTCACCAACCTGGCGGACGACCCCGCCGTGGAGCGTATCGCCACGCCCCGTATGGCCCTTACCGCCGCGGAGTATTTAGCCTTCGACAAGGGGATGCACGTGCTGGTTATCCTCACCGACATCACCAACTACGCCGAGGCCCTGCGTGAGGTCTCCGCCGCCAAGAAGGAGGTCCCCGGACGCCGCGGCTACCCCGGCTATCTGTACACCAACCTGGCCACCATCTACGAGCGGGCCGGCCGTCAGTTAGGTAAGGAGGGGTCCATCACCATGATCCCCATCCTGACCATGCCCGAGGACGACAAGACCCACCCCATCCCCGACCTCACCGGCTACATCACCGAGGGTCAGATCATCCTCAGCCGTGAGCTCTACCGCAAGGGCATCATGCCCCCGGTGGACGTGCTGCCCAGCCTCTCCCGTCTGAAGGACAAGGGCGTGGGCGTGGGCAAGACCCGCGAGGACCACGCCTCCACCATGAACCAGCTGTTTGCCGCCTACGCCTCGGGCAAGGAGGCCAAGGAGCTGATGACCATCCTGGGCGAGTCCGCCCTGAGCCCCACCGATCTTCTGTACGCCAAGTTTGCCGACGAGTTCGAGAAGCGCTACGTCTCCCAGGGCTATGAGACCAACCGCTCTGTGGAGGAGACGCTGAACCTGGGCTGGGAGCTGCTCAGCATTCTGCCGAAGAGCGAGCTGAAGCGTATCAAGCAGGACATGATCGACAAGTACCTGCCCAAGCAGGAGGCGTGAGGCGGAGAAAGAGGTGAGATACCATGCCATCCGCAACCGTAAACCCCACCAGAATGGAGCTGACCCGGCTGAAGGGCCGGCTGAAAACCGCCACGCGGGGTCATAAGCTCCTGAAGGATAAGCGGGACGAGCTGATGAAGCAGTTCCTCGAGATCGTGCGCAAGAACCGGGTGCTCCGCGCCAAGGTGGAGAAGGGGCTGGAGGAGGCCAACGCGGCCTTCACCGTGGCCTCGGCCATCATGAGCCCGGAGATGCTGGAGCAGGCGCTGCTCTATCCCAAGCAGAGTGTGGAGCTGGACATGAAGTTTCAGAACATCATGTCCGTCAACGTGCCCCGCTACACCTTCCACACCAGAAATGAGGACCCCACAGAGATCTACCCCTACGGCTTCGCCCAGACCAGCGGTGAGCTGGACGCGGCCTTGGAGGCCCTCAGCCGCGTGTTTCAGGATATGCTGGAGCTGGCGGAGGTGGAGAAGACCATGCAGCTGCTGGCGGAGGATATCGAGAAGACCCGCCGCCGCGTCAACGCGCTGGAGTACGTGATGATCCCCAATTTCCAGCAGAATATCCGCTATATCTCCATGAAGCTGGACGAGAATGAGCGCGGGAACATTGTCCGACTGATGAAGGTCAAGGACATGGTCCTGAAGGAGGCCATCGAGGACCGGCAGGAGCAGAACGACCGGATTGCCAAGGCCTTTGGGAAGTCCGGCGAGGCGCCGAAGGAGGTATAAGAGGCGGCTGGATCGCCTTTGTACCGCTTCGGGGTGCGAATGATGAGAAGATGGTACCGCTTGGGGGAGCCCAAGCGGTACCATCTTTTTTGCGGCGGTTATTGGTGATTGACAAAGGGGGGAGGATTCGCTATAATAGGGATAAAGAGGGCGCCGTTGATTTGACGGTCAGCCCCCGAGATGTGCGGTCAACACGCTTTTGGGGATATGTAAATCAGCGTGTCAAAAAGCCTTGAGGCTTTTTGACACGCTGAAGCAAATTTCGGCCGGGGGCCGAAATTTGTCGCTGCGGCGGGTTGATTTGACGCGAAAGGAACCCCTCTTGGGTTCCTTTCACACTATCCTCCTTACCGCCAGTGTTACTCTGCCGGTTTTTGCAGATAAAAAGGTACTGCTCAGGTTTCTGAGCAGTACCTTTTTCTGTATTGTTGGCGATGAAGGTTACTTTTTGGCGGCTTTCTCCTTTTTGGCGGCCTTCATGGAAGTTTGGCCCTTCCTGAAGACGAAGATGCCCATGTAGGAGAGCACGATGGAGATCAGGATATTTGCTAAGTTGAAGAAGGTATAGGGCAGGTAGGCCACGGTGGCCACGCCCAAGGTGGTGGCCATGTAGGCGCCGGCGGTGTTCCAGGGGATCAGGGCCGCCGTCAGGGTGGAGCCCTCCTCCAGGCAGCGGGAGAGCATGGTCCGGTCTACCTCCTTCTCGTCGTAGGCGCCCTTGAAGGCGGTGCCGGTAAGGATGATGGAGACCATGGTGTTGCAGGTGGTGGCCTGGCAGGCCGCGCCGGAGAAGATGGTGGCGAAGATCAGCGTCCCCACAGACTTGATCTTGCCCAGAAGGGTCTCCACAATCACCTGCATGTAGCCCAGGTCGGACAGGATGCCGCCCAGCATCAGGGCGATGATCATCAGGAAGATGGAGCTGGTCATGCCCGTCATGCCGCCCCGGTTGAGGAGGGTGTCGATAGCGGCCACGCCGGACTCGATCTTAAAGCCGCTGTAGAGCGTGCCGATGACGGAGGTCAGGGGCACCCCTTGGAACACCACCGCCACGATGATCCCCAGCACCACGCCAATGGACATGGAGGGGATGGCGGGGACCTTCATCACGCTGAGGGCCAGCAGCACCACGGCGGGGAGAATCACCAGAATATTGATGTTGAAGATGCTGGACAGGGCCCCGGTGACATCGGTAATCTGGGCGGGGTCGAAGCTGCCGCCGGTGTACTGGAGGCCGATGATGGCGTAGAGCACAATCGCCACCACCATGGCGGGGACGGAGGTGTAGAGCATGGCCTTGATGTGGGCGTAGATGTCCACCTCGGCGGTGGCGCTGGCCAGATTGGTGGTGTCAGACAGGGGGGAGAGCTTGTCGCCGAAGAAGGCTCCGGAGACCACCGCGCCGGCGATAATGGGGGCGGGAATGGACATGCTCATGCCGATGCCCATCAGGGCCAGACCCACAGTACCCGCGCTGCCCCAAGAGGTGCCGGTGGCCAGGGAGGTCACGCAGCAGATCAAAAAGGCGGCGGGGAGGAAGATCTTGGGGGACAGGATATTCAGCCCGTAGTAGATCAGGGCGGGCACCGTGCCGCACTGGATCCAGGAGCCGATGATCATACCGATGAGGAACATGATCGTCATGGCCACCGCGCCCCGCATGAGTCCGTCCATCATGGCCTTTTGAATGTCGGCCCACTTGTACCCAAGGCACAGGGAGATGATGGAGATCAGGAACATGGTGATGAACAGCAGCGCTTGGATATTGATACGCTTCAAGCCGAAGCCCACAATCAGCAGGGCCACCAACAGCAGCAGTACGCCTAAGGACGCTCCAAAGGACGGCTTCTTCGCTTCTTTCATTTCTCTTTTCTCCTTCCTTATTTGGCTGTCAAACGCTCCGATGTCTAAATTGGCCCGCATCCCTCCCCTTCCGATGTGCCCTCATCCTGCCGCCTGGCTTGGGGGCTCGCAGAACCCGGCGGAGGCACAGCTCAATAGAGCAGAATGTTAAAACATCTGTCCTCTTGTCTGCAAATTTTTGCAGGTCCTCGCGCCGAGGGCGGAAGGTGACCTGCAAGACAGTGCTTTGTCTATGAATCCAGAAATTTGTGCTTTATGCCCAATAGTATAGCGGAATGGAGGGCATCTGTCAACTATTTTATCTAAGTCTATTCCGCTCCCCTCCCCTGCTCCGGCGCCGTGGCGCGCCGGGAGGGGGGAAAATCCGGTGGCGGCGGCCTTTTTCAGGGGATCGGCTTTTTGCTGAAAAATGTCTGATTTAGGGGAAAGACTGGCGGCTCTGGGAAGTTTTGGTTGACAAACGGGGCATTTTCTGGCATCATCAGTACAGCGGGGGCCCCGGGAGGAAGCGGCGGCTCTCCGACGAAATAAAGCAGAGGAGAGAATGGATATGGATTTGAAGTTTGACGTGAAGGAAAAGGTGGAGGAGCTGGTGAAGAAGCTCCAGAGCGACCCCTCGCTGCTGAAAGACTTTGAGCAGGACCCCATTAAGACCATCGAGAAGCTGGTGGGCGTGGATCTGCCGGATGAGAAGCTCCAGCCCTTGGTCAGCGGCATCAAGGCCAAGCTGGCCGCGGTGGACATTGGGGACGCGCTGGGTAAGCTGTTCAAATAATCAAACAACAAAGAACGCCCCCTGGGAGAGGTAACGTAAAGAAGTGACCTCTCCCACAATTTTTATAGCCAGCCGAATGTGATTGAATTGCGGAAAATCTAACACTTCGGAGGTATATATCATGGAAAAGTCTACATTTGAGCAAGTGGGCGGAACTTATCGCCAAAAGGGAGGTTATTTTCTCCCGAACTTCACTGTGCCGGAAAGTGTTTCCATTGGTATCAGGGGCCAGCGCAGGCGGCGGTATCTGCGAAAACACAGGAAAACCCTTTACGACGCCTTGCTGTTCAGTGGGAAGTTATACGCCCACCTTGCCGACATCGACCACCAGGCGCAGGAAATGCTTTCCCAGTTAATTAAGCAGATGACAACGCGAGGGGAAGTCGACGAACGGCTGAAGGCAGAAAATCAGATGGAGTGGGTCGGAAAGATGAACAACATCTGCAATCGAGCGGAAGAAATCGTCTTTAACGAATATATACTCTGTTAAGGAGACTGTGACAAAAGCAGCGCATCCCGTCTGTAGTGTTTTGTAGACTTATTGCAATAAGCGTATAAATGATTGTAGGTATCCCCTGCGTAAATTGGGGGATACCCACATAATTCAAGAATCTCACAAAAGTTATAGTAAGTGAGGGCAGACATAACCAAAAATTTCTCAAAATGGTCTTGACATCTTCGGTTAGCGGTGGTAAACTAAGGCCGATTCAAGGTTAGTCTTTACTAACTGTATTGCAGAGGGAGGCGAAGAAATGATGCCGCTGACAATGGCAAAGTCGGGCGAAACGGCTGCCATCCGCAAGATTTTCGGCAAGGATGAGGTGCGTCAACATTTGGCGGAGCTGGGCTTTGTGGTAAACAGTGATGTGACAGTGGTCAGTGAAATTGCGGGAAACCTGATCGTGCAGGTGAAAGACTGCCGTATCGCGCTGGACAAGACCATGGCAAACCGCATCATGATTTAAGACAAGGAGGAGAGTAAATGAAAACGCTGAAAGATGTGAAGGTAGGCGAAACCGTGACCGTGGTGAAGCTGCACGGCGAAGGTCCGGTGAAGCGCCGGATTATGGATATGGGCATCACCAAAGGCGTAGAGATCTTTGTGCGCAAGGTGGCCCCCCTGGGCGATCCCATGGAGCTGAACGTCCGGGGCTACGAGCTGTCCGTCCGCAAGGGCGACGCGGAGATGATCGAGGTCCAGTAAACAGACGCGGCAGAAAGCCGCTATTCTTTGCGCCATAAGTTAGCCTTAGCTAACACCGAAAGGAGAGAATGACTATGGACATCAAGATTGCCCTGGCGGGCAACCCCAACTGCGGCAAGACCACGCTGTTTAACGCCCTCACCGGCTCCAGACAGTATGTGGGCAACTGGCCCGGTGTTACCGTGGAAAAGAAGGAGGGCAGGCTGAAGGGTCATAAGGATGTGGTCATCCAGGACCTGCCCGGCATCTACTCCCTGTCCCCCTATACCCTGGAGGAAGTGGTGAGCCGGTCGTATCTGGTAAATGAGAAGCCGGACGCCATCCTCAACATTGTGGACGGCACTAACATCGAGCGGAACCTCTACCTTACCACCCAACTGATCGAGCTGGGCCTGCCCGTGGTGGTGGCGGTGAACATGATTGATCTGGTGCGGAAAAACGGCGACACCATTGACCTTGCCAAGCTGGGCAATGCCCTGGGCTGTGAGGTAGTCGAGATGAGCGCCCTCAAGGGCGAGGGCGGCATGAACGCCGCGGAAAAGGCCGTGGCTCTGGCACAGAAGAAGCAGGCCGGAGAGCTGTCCCATGTGTTCACCGGCAGCGTGGAACACGCCCTGGCCCACATTGAGGAATCCATTCAGGGCAAAGTGGCAGACGGTTATCTGCGCTGGTATGCCATCAAGATTTTTGAGCGGGACGAGAAGGTCTTGGAGGAGCTGGACCTTTCCGCCGATCTGAGAGCCCACCTGGAGGAGCACATAACCGACTGTGAAAAGGAATTGGACGACGACGCGGAGTCTATTATCACCAATCAGCGGTATTCTTACATCAACTCTGTGGTCACCAAGGCGGTGAAAAAAAAGGCGGCCAAAGGCAGCCTGTCCGTCTCGGACAAGATCGACCAGATCGTCACCAACCGGATTCTGGCTCTGCCCATCTTCGCGGTGATCATGTTCTGCATCTACGCCATCGCTATGGGTGCTTCCATTGCGGACGGGGGCGTGGGTATCGGCACCTTCGGCACCGATTGGGCCAATGATGTGCTCTTTGTCGAGCTGGTCCCTAACTGGTTTGGAAACGTCTTGACCACCTTGGGCGTGGCCGAGGGCACCTGGCTCTACGGTCTGATCCTTAACGGTATCGTAGGCGGCGTGGGCGCCGTCCTGGGCTTTGTGCCTCAAATGCTGGTGCTGTTCCTGCTGCTGGCCATTCTGGAGGACGTGGGCTATATGGCCCGTGTCGCCTTCATCATGGACCGCATCTTCCGCCGCTTTGGCCTCTCCGGCAAGAGCTTCATCCCCATGCTGGTAGCCACCGGCTGCGGCGTCCCCGGCATCATGGCCTCCCGGACCATTGAGCAGGACCGGGACCGGAAAATGACCATCATGACTACCGGCTTCATCCCCTGCGGGGCAAAAATGCCCATCATCAGCCTGTTCGCAGGCGCGGTGTTCGGCGGGTCCGCTCTGGTGGCCGTCTCCGCCTTCTTCATCGGTATTGCCGCCGTGGTGATCTCCGGCATCATGTTGAAAAAGTTCAAAGCCTTTGCCGGGGAGCCTGCCCCCTTTGTCATGGAGCTGCCCGCCTACCACGCTCCCTCCGCTTCTAATGTCCTGCGGGCCACCTGGGAGCGGGGCTGGAGTTTTATCAAGCGGGCCGGGACGGTGATCCTGCTGTCTACCATCGTGCTGTGGTTCCTCCAGAGCTACGGCTTTACTGATGGTGTGTTTGGCCCGGTAGAGGACAACAATACCTCCCTGCTGGCCGCTATCGGCAATGCCATCGCCTGGATTTTCTATCCTCTGGGCTGGACGGGCGATATGGCCTGGAAGGCCACCGTGGCCTCCTTCACCGGCCTGATCGCTAAGGAGAATGTTGTGGGCACC